>JACDHD010000102.1 GCA_013821265.1 Parachlamydiaceae bacterium
GTTACTTCTTTTTACTAAATTTCAATAAATTCCAGAAGATGTAGTGTCGAAAAAAAAACAGAAAAATGCGTATATTTTTGGTTTTTAGACACTTATAAAACTACAAGGGGTGAACTTGGGACAGAGAGCGAGAAAACACACGTCAACTTCGCAAATTTGAGAATGGGTTAAGTTAACGTATAAACTCGAATCAGGTAACAACGTAACGAGTAAGATGAAAAAAATACTCCGCTTGGGCGACCGCCCATGCGGATGCTGTTTTTAAAAAAGCCTCAGCTTTTTTAAAAGACATCGGAAAGCTAGCACCATTTGTTTACAAATTACAGAACCTCCTCTCGCTCTCTGTGCTTCTCTGTGCCTCTGTGTCTCGGTGGTAAAAAATAAAACGAACGCTATTGGGCAAAAGAACTACACATGCCCGTTAGTGTTGACATTCCTTTTCTCACTCTTCGCCTCTCTAACCGGAAAGAGACGTCGATACACACGCAGAATTCCCAGATAAACAAAATACCCTACAACCATGCCTACGAGTGCATATACCACCCCTTCAAAGGTAAGTGTAACCCCCAAAGAGAATGTATGCCACGTTGCCTGCACAATTCCCAAATTGCTGTAAAAAAGAAAAATCCATGGCCGAGTAAACACCGACGATTGTCGCAATTTCCCCAAGGCGTGAGAAAGCTTTTCCCAGCGCTTGTAGACACTATTCATCACGTCGCCCTGATGCACAAAATCTACATCGCCACTGTTCAAAAACTTCTGGATTGTTTGGTCAATTGGCTTTCCTGTCTGTGCTGACCAATCCTTCATCCCCTGAACTTGCCACTCTAACTCTGCGACATGCCCGATCAATTGCTGCTCATACTGCTGTATAAACAAAGGTAACTGCAAAAACAGCAATGCCGTCAGGATAATAACCACTCGCTTAAACATCTTCGCACACCACAGTTTCATCAATGATCCCCAGGGTAATAGGGTTCTATATGGACACTCACATCTCGCACTGCCGGCCATTCCTTTTGAATCGCTACACGCACTTCCTGACTGATTCGATGTGCTTTATCTACACTTAACAGCGGATCTACTTCCACGTCGATATCTACGTGGGCATCTGGACCAAACATCTGAATGCGAATTTTCTCCGTCTCAAATACTCCTGCAACATTTTTTGCCGCTCGACGGACAAGATCAAAGTAGTGTTTTTCTGGAATTCGATCGAGTAGTTGATTGACGTTTCCTTTCGCTGTAAAGGCACCCATCACAAGCATAAACACAGCTATGGCACTTGCACCAATGTGGTCCATCACTTGACTCCACTCAGGCACATAAGCTGCAACCAAAAGCGCTACTGTCGCAAATAAACTCGTTAAGCTATCCACGCGATAGTGTGCGGCATCAGCTGCTAAAGCAGGGCTCTCATATCGCTTTGCCACGCGCATGGAAATCATGTAGCACACTTCTAGCAAAATAAGAGCTCCCAATGAAATCAGCCATGCACGCTTATCCAAAGCCTCTGCGTGTGCTTCAGGAATTTGCAGCACTTGATGCACAAGCATCCAAGCCCCTACAACCATGAGCAAAATGCCCATTTGCAATCCAGCTAAAGGCTCATAACGCCCATGACCGAACGGATGGTTAGTATCTGGGGGCCTTTCCGCCAACTTAATGAATAGAATCAACAGCAAGCTACAGGCCACATCCAGGAAGCTAGACAGCGCGTCCATGTAGAGCGCCGAACTATTGAATAGGGTTGCTCCAACCAGTTCTCCTCCGACAATCAGCGTGCGAATACCGATGCCAATTGCAACGACGCGTATCATTTGCCGGCGTCTTTCTGCGCGCGCTTGAAAAACAGAATCGGGGGGTAAAAGACTTTCAGGAAATTTTGCCATGACATCATTTATAGCGGAAATCTCAGATTTAAACCATACCTACGAATATCCCCGTTCTTTCCCGTGCCCGTGCCCATGAGCGTGCCCGTGCCCGACTTGCTAAAAAATTAAAATGAGGGAAAGAAAAGGAATTAAAGAAAAACTCAAATAAAATTGGCTTTTTAGCAAATCGGGCACGGGCACGCTCACGGGCACGGGCACGGGCACGAAAAGGTTAATCATATTAATCGATTATCGCTGATACACCCCAACAAGCTCGGCACGACCTAAAATATGCCCTTCCATAGCCTCTTCAAGTTCTTCTTTAGAAATTCCCTGAGCTAGCTTTAACTCGGTATCTAACGCATAGAGCTTAAAGAAATAACGGTGTGGTGCACCTGGTGGAGGATGCGGTCCGCCATACTGTTGGTTGCCATAGTGATTTTGCCCTTGCATTGTCACCGAGGCTCCTTCTTGCAATTCCCAAGTATTAGCCGGTAAATTCCACGTAATCCAATGATCAAACGTCCCTTGTGGCGCATCTGGATCGTCAACAATCAATGCTAGACTTTTTGTTCCAGCAGGAATCTCTTGGATAGTGAGAGGAGGCGATAAATCCTCCCCTTCATAGGCGTATTTGAATGGAATTGTACCTTGATGCTTAAAAGCTGAGCTTGTTAGCTTCATGATTTGCTGTTTAAGCCGCTTTCATTAATTCCACCCACTCTCTTTTTGTCGGCAGATTTTTCTTCTGGTGTCACAAATTGCGTGAGCAAGCGCTGGAATGCTGTCATCGCATTTTGCAAAGCAACAACTTGATTAGCATTGCCTGGGAACGCATTTATCACGGTTTGTAATGTTGTCACCTTTTGCACTTCTGCAGGAGTAAAATGAACATTTGTTCCTTGTACTGTTTTCAATGCTTTAGAGCTCTCATTTAAGGATTGCACTAAGGCTGTCATATCCTTCTCAGGCACTTTACCTTTTGCTTTCGCTACTTGATCGATACGATTAAAGGTATCTTGCATTTGTGTCTTTACGCTTTCTACTGAATTTCCCATGATTACCCCCATTAAATGTTTTTTTCTTTATAAAGAAAAATTGACAATCTGTCAATCTGTACATGTTCACGTGTTCACCAGGCCGTTCTCGGCCTGAAGGTAACCAGGGCGTCCCGCCCTGCAAAACCAGGCCGTTCTCGGCCTGGCAGACAAAAGACCAAACCGCTGCGGTCTGGTTTCATACTATGGTGAGCATGTACGTCAATCTCTGGAAACAATAAATAGATCTTGCTGAAATTTGGGCATCTTTGTGAAATAATTATCGGCAACACCAAACATAGTACTTAACAACCCATTTGAATAAGCTCCCATACAACCTGACGCTCCAATATCTGATGGGGCTTCATGATTAAAAAAGATCGCAAAACGCGCATCCTCTTTTCCAAGATTTTCAATATGGTGCAAGTACCCCTGTGGCATAAAGCTCATATCGCCTACTTTCATATCGAACGTTTCCACATCTCCATTGGGTGAAACAAGAGTAATCCGCGCTGCTCCTTGAAGGAGGTAATTCAATTCTGCAGCATTTGGATGCCAATGCGGTTCACGCGCTCCACCCGCCTTTAAGACCAAGCTATAAATAGCTAAACCATCCAACGCATGGAATAAAAAGTTATTGCTCATTTTCACCCAACCACCTTCGTTTGCTAGCTGCGGAAGATGCGCCTCTAAATTAAACTTATATCGGTTTGTCAGCATTCCTAGGGTGGGTTTTGAGGCCTCTAGACGCATACGGATGAAATTTTCGGCTTTCGCATGCTGTAATGTTTGAAAAAATTCTGGCTTTTGATGAAAGGTGGCTCCAAGAATATGTGCAGGCATTGTTTCTACCAACGAAGTAAGCTCTAGATCCTCAGGGCGCTCGTTATCAAAACAGATTAAAAGTTGTAAAGGCCCATCTCCAATATTTTCGATGTGATGCAAAGACCCTTTCGGAACAAATACAATGTCCCCACGCGCTATGGTGAATGTATCATGGGTGTTCCCTGGACCAAAGATGGTCATGATTCCTACGCCGTCCACACAATAACTGAGTTCGTTTGCATTTGGATGCCAATGCGGTTCGCGAAAGGCCTTAGGATGTAGTTCTAACAATGATAGAGCTAGCTTGGATAATACAGGAAACTGGTCGGCATTGCCATCGATGCGAAATCCCCCAGACCTGATTTTTTGTGGTGGGGTATCTTTGAGATGAAATAGGTGCGTCATAATCAACTCCTCTCATATAACAAAAAGGGCCGACAATGTCGGCCCCTTATACATTCGCACAAAACACAAGCTACAATTAGAACTTGTATCTGAGCGCACCAGCAACAGCATGGTTGTACAATTTCTTGTCAGAACCTTGCAAGAAGCGGTATTCTAGAGAAATGTCAGCACAGGGTGTGATCTCGTAAGCAAGACCAGCAATTAGCTGCCATGCGAAACCAGATTTTTTACCATTGAGGTTAAATTCACCTTCGCTGATTCTTAGACGTTGTTGGTTATAACCGATACCAGCTCCGATGTAAGGGACGATCTCTCCACATCCGCAGCAGCAATCCCAGCAGCTTGTGTCGATGTCATAGTACACGTTAGCCATGTAAGCAAGCGTAGTAAAATGGCTCTTGCTTGAACTAGAAGAACTTGCACTTGAACTAATAGAAACACTTTCTGAAAATCCAGAAAAATCTTCAAGTCCGCTAACAGATTTAATACGGTTGTGACGGTAGCTCACTTCACCTTCTAGACGTAGGTTGTTGCAGAACGCATAACCAACTGCTCCACCAACTACGTAACCAGTTTTAAAATCAATGTGTTTTTTCTTTGCGATAAAGTTAGCTCCACCAAAGCCGCTAACATAAAAACCATCAGTTCCACAGCAGCTATCCCAGCAGCAGTTATCAGCTTGAGCTGGTGCAAATGAAGCCAAAGACATGGCTGTCATTAACAATGCAAACATTTTCTTCATAATCATTGTCTCCTAAGATTTGTTTAATGAGCCTTTTTTAAGACTTGTTTGCATCATGCACAAAGAGTATTAATTTCGCAAAATGTTTTTATAACAAATATAATTTCACATCTTTTGTTACGAAGGCTCAAGGCTTTAGGAATCTTTTCAGAGAGGATGCCAATCGAGACGATTGTAGAAACCAAGTTGTAAGATTTGGACGAATTGAGATAATTGCAAAAGTCACCAAACCGCGAAGCGGCTAATAAGCCACGACAGTGGCGACAGCTGTTAGCCACGGGTGGCTAACAGC
>JACDHD010000047.1 GCA_013821265.1 Parachlamydiaceae bacterium
TTAGTCATGAACAAACCCCCTTGTTGTTAAGGTTTGCTGCATAACATTTTCTTAAGCCAAATACGACATTTCTATTTTGCAGAATTACGACATTTCTATTTTGCGCCTACACACAATTAAATAGAAGGAACGAAATGGACTGGTTGGACATGGACTGATTGAGATAATTGCATAAGTCTTCGATCTATTTTTACCACTGAGACACAGACGAGCAGCACAGAGAGCGAATTGTAGATGTCTCTGAAACATAACATCTTTTTTGCGCAGCAATGTAAATGCGAAAATGTCGTCAGACAATTTCGCCTTGGCTGTTTTTTTTAAAAGCCTCAGCTTTTTAAAAGAGATCGAAAACTCAATCCTCAAATAAGCCTAAAGCCATAAAATAGCCTCTCGCTCTCTGTGCTGCTCTGTGCCTCTGTGTCTCGGTGGTAAAATAATAAAAAGAAAGTAAATACATCATTTGACTTATGCAATTGCCTCATTTCGTCCAGAATAATAAAAATGTTTTAGTTGATTTGTTTTGTTGTATTATTTATTCTGTTCACACTTATCAAAATAAAATGGTACTTAAATGTCTGTAATATCTGTTGTTCCAAGAGTTTCGATTCCCGAATGGTTGTATTCCCCCTACGTTAAATTGGATCTTTTAGATTATGCAAGAGCGTTGCCTTTATCCGATTATGCAACGCGTGCAGAAAAATTCACCGTTGTGCGAAGGTGCTGCCTTGCAGTATTGCGTATATTAGCAGATGCTTTTGAAGCTCTAATCCCATTACTCGTTCGAACGGCTTGTATTATTCCCATGTTTCAGCTGGGGCTTAGAGAGCACTTGCGACAACTTGCTGTTGTCATTACTCAACTATTCACTGCCTTTGCAATTCCTTTTGGTTACCTTCCTCCTATTGTACTTCATGGTGAGGACAGTAGAATTCGTGGAATCATTCACCGCTACTTTATGCGGGGGATCGACGCAGCGCTGAAAGTCTCCGGACCTCTAAATGAACAAGAATATAAGATTCTACTTGGCTGTGCTGTTTTAAATGCAGATGCAACGACTGTAGATTTACTAATGAAAAAACCTTGCAGAAATTCTGAAGGAGATCTGGTAGTGCCTAGCAAGTTACTTTTGCCGGAAAGACACGCAGATTACTTATTGCCAAACTTAACTGTTCATCAACATCAAATGACTGTTCAAGGGGACCTACATGATACTGCCTTGAGACTTTTAACGGCATGTCGCACTTCTTATATCGCACAATATAAACGTAGAGTAGAAGCAACATACAATGTCATATTGTCTCATACAGAGTCCTTAGATTTGGAAAATCAGAGTTATCTTCTGCAAAAAGCATATCAAGTGAATATAGTAGTACTCCCATTGCTCATTGAAAAAGGTTGTAGTGTTGACGCAGTTTCCATAAGAAGACACCTTGGAATCAATGTTTTCATGAAGGTGACGAGTGGATTTTTAACTTCTGAAGACACACATTCCCTTTCCTATATTAAATCGATTATTAGGACTTTTGTAAATGCTGGGGGTTCTTTTGATTCCGCAAGCTTCTTAAGGATGAAGGTGTTGTTGAATCGGGCATGTTTTCCAGATCGGTTGCTGACAAACCAAGAAATGCTTGCAATGAAAGAGCAAGATGATGAGGAAATCGGAAACCGGTTCTTAGTACAACAAGTGAGAAGCCACATCATGAACCAAAGAGAAATTGAACGGCAAGCTCATGCAATTATCGTCAAAGAGCGATCAGATTGGATTGAAAAGTTGATTGTCGAAACGCAGGAACAGGCCAGTGAACGCTGGGCTCCCATCATTTATAAGACGATCACTCAAGTTGCAAGAGAAAAAGGGATCGTTGCGCAAGATCCTAAAACAGGTTTGCTAATGGCTGGTCATTGGCTTACTCCTCAGATTTGTAGAATTGTTTCCGAATATGGATGGGGGTATACCGCGGCTGACTTGCGTCAGCCATATCGGTAAGGCGTTTTAAAACTACTTCCAGAGGGAAAATTTTCTGGTTAATTCAGTTACTTTTTGCCAATCACCAAACAGAACAACACCGTAATAAATGAGATCAGCTTCAGATGTCTGTTTCGTTTTCTCAATTTGTTCTATGTAGGTTCCTATTGTCATTGTGTCTGTAAAATCTGCAAATTGAATTCCTGCTTCCATCGCCGCGAACCTGAGGGCTTTTAGCTTATTTGAATTGGCTTTCAAAATCATGAAGGGCATTTCTGAAATGTTTGGATGGCTTCCGCCATCTGCATCCATGTAATGGGTAAGACGCAAAGGTCCTTGCCCAATTGCTGATCCAAAGCCAATGCACATATGAGCTAGTGCGTTCATAATGAGACCTGGCTCAATTTTTTCATTCATGACTGCGACGAGTTTGTTTGTAAACATGATCATCTCCTAGAGTTCAAATCGGTTAAAACTATTCTTCCAATTATGCTCAACAGCTTCCAATGCCATGGAAAGATTTTTTTGCTTTAAAGCCTCAATAATCTTTTTATGTTCGTCATAGGAAATTAGAGCATTTTTTATTTTATCAAAGTAATAAAGATCTAAGCGTTTAAGCTTTGCTTTTATGTCTGAAATAATTTTTTCAAGCTCATGATTTTGAGAAAGTGTCACAAATACCGAATGGAAATCGTAATCAGCCTCTAGTGCGGACAAACGGTCCTTTGCTTTCATTTTCTGTAAAAAGTTTTCATTAGCTTCAATCATAGTTTGGATATGAGCTTCTGTGAATGATCCAAAAGCTTGACTCAACGCTAATCGTTCTAATGTCCACACAATCGAATACAAATGAAAAGCACTATGAAAATCAATGGAGCTCACCATCGTTGATCGATTAGGTGTTGACTTAACCAATCCTTCATCCTCAAGGCGCAGTAAAGCTTCTCGAATCGGGGTACGGCTGACGCCTAATTGAAGCGCAAGATCTTTGTCTCTTAGTTTTTCTCCTGGAGCTAGAGTTCCATCTAAAATCCAGTTGCGCAGTTTTATGTAAGCTTCTTGTCGCACAAAAGTGCGTTGGATTTTGTCTTCCATAATGAAAATCTCCTTAACTGATATGTAATATATCAGATGCATTATTAAGAGTCAATAGAAATGGTAAAGGACGAAAAGGACGAAAGGAGTCTAATGCATAAGTGACAGGAAATTCTTTTAAGTTGTGAAAAAGCATTTTTTTCTTGTATCTGTGCTAAGGCCCGAAAGGGCCGGGATGTCACAGCGAAGGCCAAGCGAAGCGCAGGCCTGGTAACGGTCCAAACATATGTAGAAGTCCTGTAAGGACGACATGTTCGAAGCTAACAAGAAGAATATGTCGTCCTTACAGGACACCTGTAGTACTTTTGCATCTTTACCAGGCCTGCGCTTCGCTTGGCCTTCGCTATGACATTTCAGCCCATTCGGGCCTTAGCAATGCTGCAAGAGTTCTTGTTTAAAATATTTTCCTGTCACTTATGCAATTGTCTCTTTTCGTCCTTTATGTCCTTTGTCTATTTAGCCGATGGTCATGTAGCGTTTCACGGACCAGCGCCAAAATAGATTTGCAACCAGAAATGAAATCACAGCAACCGTTAAAAGCGCAGGCAGTGCCCAGTTATCCGTAGGATCCACAAGCACGCGTGTTGGAAATCCGGCTATCATCCCTACAGGGATAATCAACAAGATAATGTAGCGAATACCCGGCCCATACAGGTGATCTGGTCTTTGACCCATTCGAAAGAACGTAAAATAAAATTCATGAAAATGCTCAGCCCTAGTCATCAGCAGGGTTATCGTGCAAAATAGGAGTCGTGTTGAATAAAAAATCGCCAAGCCCGCTGGTACAACGATAAAGATCAGTAGGGAACGCATCCAAGGAAAGCCTCCTGGCAGCAGCGACAGACTCCATAGCAACCAAGCAAAAGCGAAAATCCCGTTTAATATGAAGCCACATTGAAGTTTTTGTGAAGTCATCATTTGCTGTGAGCTTACAGGTCGTAACAAATACAGATCCAAGTCTCGATGTACAATTTTTTCAGAAAACACATCGAAGTTATGAGCAAACAAAACCATCTGAAAGGCATCCACAAGAAACAAGACTCCTAAAAAAACACGCATTTCAACGATGCCCCAGCCACCTAGTCGATCAACATGCAAATAGAGGGCTTCAAATAGAATAATCTGCATTGTGTACCACAGGATGTCATTTACAAATTGCAGTCCTAGATTAAAAGGCACCTGCAAGTCGGCTATAGCGCTTAATTTGAAAAACGCCCATTCTAATTTTAACATTTTTTTAAAAGCTTCTCTCATAACTTAGGCTCCTGTACCACTGTAGCGACGTAATCCGCGTCTCCATACGAACTGGGCTAGAAGTCCAAATACAATACCCCCAACAGCAAGGCTGATGAAACCATTCATAAAGGCAGGTGTGTCGATGCGTCCTGACAGGTATGCTGCAGGGATATAGATCCCGCAACTAAATGGAAGCGCGATGACCCATTCGCGTAGGGGAGAAGGAAGCAGGTCTAATGGCATTAGCTCACCAGAAAGAATCCAGATGAGCATGTTTTTAGATGTG
Organism: Parachlamydiaceae bacterium; assembly: GCA_013821265.1. GTDB lineage: Bacteria > Chlamydiota > Chlamydiia > Chlamydiales > Parachlamydiaceae > JACDHD01. Next base: position 4,584 of record JACDHD010000047.1, read on the forward strand.
TTAAGGCTATAAACATGGTCAAAGAAAAAAGCCATCGAAGCAATGGCAAAATTTAGCGAAAAGAGAACCATGAGATAACAAATTCCCATCAACAAAACGGCTGGAAGTCTTTCTACATGAAACGGAAGATCCCAATACCAAGCGATAAATAGGATAACAGGGATCATTGCGAAAGCGGTCGTTAGCTTTTGTCCCAAAAGCTGTCCTAAGTGGTATTCGTAAAAGGAACTTGGTCTCAGCAGTAATGCATTGACAGCACCACTATTAATTTCGGCTATCATGATGCGTTCAAAGCGCCAATTCAAGCTTCCGAGCTGCAAGATGATATAAAGAAAATAGCCTATATAATAGCGTAGAGGAAAGCCAGCCAAAAGCTCATTTCCAGATGCGGCAATCAAACCGGTCCAAAACGCTACCTCTACCAAAAAGTAGCAGAGTGGAAGAATTGCAACCGCCATCAGAAAATCTATTGGATAGGTTGTTCTAGCGGTTATTCCGAGCCTTATGCAGGCTAGATTCTTTTTCAAGAAAGAGGCGTATGACATCTTCAAAATCCGGTTCTTCTATTTTTAGATCCCGAATAGGGGTCTGGGAAGTCAATATTTTCAAAGCGTCGAAAAGCTCTGCAGATGATAAAGAGTGATCAAATGAAAGTGCTCCCATTGGAATCGTTAGCTTTGGTGAGATGGTTAATTCCTCATGCAAAGGCATGGTGAAGTCGGCAACTAATCGCTTTGTAGAGGGTGTTAAGGACATAAAGTGATCGACTGTGCCATCGTAGGCAATAGCTCCATGGCTCATGAGCAGGAGTCTATCGGCTAATAAGGCGATGTCGTCCATGTAGTGACTAGTAAGGATAATCGTGACATCGCTGCCTTTGAGTTCTTCTAGGATGAATTTGCGTATGTTGGTTTGTGCCACAACGTCGAGGCCAATAGTGGGCTCATCAAGAAACAGAATTTTTGGGTTGTGAAGGAGGCAACCAATCAATTCCATTTTCATGCGCTCACCTAGGCTCAAGCGGCGTAGGGGGACCTTTAGAACATGCTGGCAGTCCAGACGAGCCGCAAGATCGTCAACGCGTTTTAGTGTTGCGGTTTTGTCTAGGTCGTAGATAGCGATCAGTAAATGAAAGCTGTCGCTCGCTGGAATGTCCCACCAAAGCTGATTTTTCTGGCCTAAAAGCAGGCTGATTTGCTTTAAAAAGGCATTTGGACGATCCCAAGGCGTATATCCTAGAACCGTTGCTGTTCCAGTGGAAGGGAAGATTAGGCCTGATAGCAGTTTTAACAAGGTTGTCTTGCCAGCACCATTGGAGCCGACTAACCCAACAACTTGGCCTTTAGTGATCTCTAAATCGATTGGGAGCAATGCGTGTTTCGTTTCAACAGTTTTAGAAAACAGTCCTTTCATTGCAGCGAAAAGGCCCGCTTCTTTGCGATAGGTTTGGTAACTGCGCGCAAGTTGAGTTGTTTTAATGACGACTTCGTTCATGATTTTTTTGGAATGTTTGCGTTGATTTTGTTAGATAATAATGATGATAAAGTATTAGCGCAATAGCCTAAGGCATTGGGGTGCCGTACAGCAGATTTAAACAAAAATCTTCATCTGTAATCAAACTCATTTTCAAGGCATCTTCTGGCGTCACCCATGTAAACCCTTTATGTTCTTTCCAATTGATACATACGTTAGCAGGGGCGTCATTCAACTTTGCGCGAAAAACGTGATAGAGAAATTGGTTCTTTTCAGAAAATTTTACGTAGAGTGTTTTAACAAATTCTAAAGATTCCGCAGATAGAACGTATCTTGTTTCTTCGAATGTTTCGCGGATAGCGGCTTCTACTAGCTCTTCACCTTTCTCCACTTTTCCTCCAGGAACACACCAAGTATTTCCTTCACTAATGTGATCTTGTCTATGTAGAAAGAGAACCTGTTTATCATGTTCAATAAAGACTCCAACAACATCCACTTTGGGTTTAAAGCCGGCTGGAGGCTCAATGAAAATAGTCGCGGGAAGAGAAGTGATCGTTACCATAAAATAAACCGTTAATCCTAATACTAAACGCATACTATTTCCATTTTTATATAAAATTCAATTCAATAATATAGATGTGAAAATATTCGTGCAATTAAATTTAGAATTTGCAATTGCTATAACAAGAGATAATAGAGGATTTTTTATGTGGAAGTATCTGTTTTTACTTTTGTTTACAGGTAGCATTGCGGTTGTTTGGGGGCATGAGGGACATCATGACGTTGAAGAGCATCTTATTAACTGGTGGGATGAAGTGGGTAAGTACCATTTGGTGTTGCTCCATTTTCCGATTGCACTGATAAACATGGTCGGAGTGGCAGAAGGGCTCTCACTATTTTCTAGACGGTTAATTTTTGAACTTTCTGCGCGCTTTATGCTTGTGTCGGCAGCTGTTCTGATCGTGCCAACAGCTATTTTAGGATATGTTTTTAGTTATTCGGCTCCGTATGAGGGTGCAGCACAACTGTTACTTAACTGGCACATGTGGCTTGGGATAGCAACAGTGGCGTTTACCTGGGTTCTGGCATATTTGAAGGAGTGGGGAAGTAGTCGAGGAGCTTACTACAGCGTGCTTGTGCTGTTGCTGATTTTGGTAAACAGTACCTGTTTTGTTGGTGGTAAAATGACTTTTGGATAGTTTGTAGATGGTATTTCGGGGGTTGCCCGATTCCCAAGCCAGACTGTCATGCCTGAAAGTAACCAGGGCTTCCCGCTCTGCAAAAAAGCGTTATCTTGTTCTTCTGTAACCATTTTCCGAGTAGCATCCTGGCCTGGTCATCCTTATTTTTTACCAGACCGGGACGGTCTGGCTACTTTCTTTTTTACCAGACCGGGACGGTCTGGCACTTTCTTTTTTTGCAGGGGGGACGGCCTGGTTACTTTCAGGCCGAGGACGGCCCGGGGCCAGGAATCCGGGCACGGGCACAGGGACAGGCACGGAAGGGCTGCAGCTAAGAATTCGTCCGAAATGAACTTACTCAATTTTACTATCTTGATTTGCAAATTGAAAATCGGGTACCTTTCCTTTTTTTCAAAGGAAGGTTCCCATGTGCGCAGAATGTGAAGTTAAAAAGCCAGAATGGCCTCCAAAACATATTTAAATTAGTTTTTTTGATGCCTGAAACGCCAAATATCGTTAAGGGAAGCCTGTTTGCGCTTTTGGCATTTTTTGCCATGGCAGTATTTGGGATTTTGACCAAGAAAGCGGTGGCAAGCCACCGCACTCCAAAAACGAAAACAACGGTTCTAATGCGGAGGGGTTTCGGTGGTTGGTATAGCACCGCTTGTGCAGTGGTTAACCTTCATGCGCGCCACTTTGGCACTATCCTCAGCTGTGTGTGCCGTCCGAAATCTAAATGGTCGATAACTTTTTGATAAATTCCACAATGTATCCTTCATTACGTTTGCTATAGCGGGATAACTCTCTTCTCCAGGGATCATGAGCGCTTGCTTTTGCGCTGTCATTGCATCTGCGAGGACTGCCCATAGCTCTTTGGTATGGGGAACCATGTCCTGAACAAAATACCACCAAAAATAGCCTCCAACATAATTAGGAACTGTGATGCGCTGTGAATAGGTGCTCTTTATTTTGTCCGCCTTTTCACTGTCATATGCCGTTCCAGCTTCCCCAAAGCCTATTTTTGCATGCGGAAATAGTTTATGTAGGCGTGTGAACACCTGCTGCCAATCGGGATCGGTATTTGGGCAGTCGTCGGGATAGTAGCTGATAAACACATAGTCCAAATTCTCTTTCATGTGTGTTGGCAATTCCTTCTCTGCCCATGCGAACATTTCGTGCTGAGGTCGATCTGTGCATCCTTCATTGTAATAGAGTGTTAACGCGATCGGTTCTTTTTGCTTTTTAGCAAGTCGGTACGCAGCGATTAGCTTTTTTCTGACATCTTTAATATTGCCTAACCATTCTCCATTGACTTCGTTGCCAATTTCCCAGATGTCTACGTAGTCGCTTAAAGTATCTAAATAATCCTGCGTCCGTGCGCGGTATTGATCGACCGAATATTTTGCAAAGGCGCAGGAGTCTTGAATTTCGCCCATAACGTAGCTGACGGCATGAATTTTTTCAGCAACATCTTTATAGTGCTCTGCAGGCATATCTGTATCAAATACGATGCGTGCTGTTGGTTTCACAGGTAGATTTGCTAGCGAAGCAACGACAGCATCTATATTTGAGATATTGTCAATCGTGACCCCATACAAAGGAGATGGGGGAGCTGCATGGCTCTCCTGTTGTATCATCATCACCAGAAAGAAAAAGCTGAGTATTTGTCTGCTTATTTTCATTGCGCCTCTATTGATAACTGGGTGGATCGATTTCAATGACAGGTAAGGTTTTTGGCTGTTTATTTTGTTTTATCCAATCCGCTAGATCGATAAATTCATACCCTGCATTTTTTGTTTCCTGCAGAAGGCGCTCTATGGCTGATGTATCGCCAGCCTGTTCTGCTATTCCCCAGTTTTGTGCTGTGTTTAGTAAAAAGGGGTGTATGAAAAATCCAGCCCAAACATCTCTTAAAACGCGATTTCTCTTTATCGTTTTGATCATATCATCAATCGTTCTAAGGGCAACTACTTGCTCACTGAGATAGGTTTGAACATTACCGATATTTTCCGGAATTATTCTTTGGCCAAACGAATCTCCGTAAATTTCATAGGGAAATAGCTGCGGGGTAGCGGGTGTGTTTTTTGGATATTCTACAACCAAAATCGAAAAATATGGTAGTCGTTGATTATTTGCTTTAGTACCAGCTTGATCGAATGTTAGCGATTCGGGGAAAGGCTGAGCTCCAAGAATTTTGTGGGGCCAGTAGCTCATGCGACCAATATTCCATGTAAAGACATCCCCAAAAATGACAGAATCTAGGGGGGATGCTTGGTAATGGGGTGTCATCCACGCTACAGGTGGAAGACCCGCTTGTTCCATAATGGCGACGCCTTCACCTAATCGATAGAGAACATAGCTTGCGTTATCCTCTTGAATTGGTGTGTCGTTGACCTTGTTCCAAAATTCAAAATCACTTCCTGAAACCCCATTAAAAGGGTTTTTGGTGACTCCATATTGATGTGTGATCCCATGCATGATGAAGCTAGCGCCTTTGTCTTTGGCGTAGTGTAAGGCTTTTACAAAATCTGCTGAGTCAAGAATTGATTGCGTTTGAAGCTCAGGTTTTTTAACAACAGTTAGAAAAGGATCAAAGAACTTTGGAATGAGAGAGACAGTGAAGGGAATTTGAAGTTTTGCAAAAAGATCACTGAGAACATGAATTTGTTCGATTTTCGTTGTTCCTATGTTCACATCTTCCAAGCGGACAATAGCGAGTTTTTGATGAGGGCGATGTGGAGGTTCATTGAGAATGTCAAACAGAATGTCTGCAAAAATAAGATAGCGGTCATCGACTCCCATAAGGACAAATGGGTTGTCAGCAATAAACCAATGATTTTGATTGCGTAGGATGTAAGGAGTGCGTTTATCCTTTTGTGTGGAATGCTGGGCCCAACTGATAACATTTTGTGGTTCCGTGACGTTTACCAAAGCGATGTCAAAACTGGCTAAAAAGTGTTTGGAATCTTTTGCACTGTATTGTCCGTACTTCTCAAATACCTCTCCTTTATATTCGTAAAATTTGTAAAAACCAGGATTTTCATCTGCGTCGAGTTGTTCCAGGTCTTGCAAGGCTGAGCCTACATAGCTGATACCCCACAAAGTGCTTAATTGCTCAGAGGATAGCTTTGAAATATTGTAACCCAGCCAGGCAACATTTTTTTTCGTATTCACAAAGTCATTTAAAAAATCTTGAGGGATTGAGTTCCCGTAAAAGGAGCTGATGTAGATACTGGCGTCGCATTTATCCAGTTGACCAGGTTGATAGGATTCAATGGGGATGACGTATTGTTGGATGGAAGGGAAATGGCCTAGTAAGTTTTGAAGAAGGGTGGCGTGAGCGCGGCCGCCATAGTATGTTGGGCTTTTGCCTGGTACTTTATCATAAAAAATTTGGACACATTTTGTGTGTGTTTGTTGGGTGGGGAGTGGGGTAGGAGCGCTAAACAGGATAGGGGGATTCCACAGAGAAAAGGTAATAAGAGAGTAGATGAAAATTTGGGGCCATTTCTGCATATAACTCCTTTTTTTTGTAGATACCTGATTTTGGGAAAATTATCTATAAAACTTGACGAATAATTGAAAATCAGTCACATCTCGTTTTTCAAAAGTACAAGGTGTTTTTGTGTTTAGTTCGCTCAATATAGCCTGTCTTACAGGGCAATTATGGCTTGCTGCATTCTCACCACAAGAGAATGTGCGATCTAACACGTCCTATAGTTATGAGGAGGCTTATTACAGACAGGCTCTATCTGATCAAGATCCAGCGGTTGTACAGGCTGCTGAAAATTGGCTTTTGGTGCAACAGGATCAGGTCAATAAACGTCTGTCTCGTTTGATTGATGCCTACGATGCTTTAAATCATGACCCTCTTATCGCTCTAGAAATTGCAAAAACATACGAGAAACTCAATAAGTCTACTGAGGCGGAAGGTTATTATATAGAGGCACTTTCTAGCTCAGACCCAGCTGTTGTTGAAAAAACGACAAAAGCGCTCATACAAAAAACACAGAATACAACGGAAAATTTGTCGCTTTTGATTCAATCCTATGAATTGATGGATCATGATCCTAAGATAGCTCTTCGAGTAGCAGCGACTTTTGATAAGCTTAATCGACCGCACTTAGCCGAGTGCTACTACAAAGAAGCGCTTCTCAGCATTGATCCTGCAGTGAGAAAGCAGGCTTCCGACATCTTAAACTCTAGAAATCCTGAACAAGCTGTCGCACAGCCTCCAGCTGCTGTAGAAAGTGAAGTCCAATTGCTGAGTATTCCAGAAGTTATCGAAACACCTGTGGTTGCGACTGAAGCTGTTGTAGAGGTGGTGGTCATTCCTACATTAACTCGATTCTATGAATTGAAAATGGCTGCTGAAGAGAGCTTTACAACGGCAAAGAAAGAACTTAATAATCTCTTGTGTGAGGATCCTACTAATGTCACAGCTAACTTAGAGATGGCCTATTTGCATTTAGGTCGCTGCCAGCATCGAATGGCTCTTGGATACCTCATTAACGCCTATGAATTTGGAAATCGCGATCCAAAAATAGCTCTGCAAATAGCCTATACATATGATCACTTAAATGAACGCGATAAAGCCGATCTCTATTATAGAGAAGCGGCAAATGGTTCAGACCTAGAAGCCAAGCAAGCTGCGCAGCGAGAGCTCAGTGTGAGAGGAGTTCCGTTTGTAGTTCAGCCAGAACAACCTGTAGAACAGGTTATAGAGCCTTCTGTAACTGAAGAGAAAATTGAAGTCCCTATTGAAGCACCAGCCGAAGTTGAATTAGTCCCTGTGCAGGTTGTGCCTGAGCCAGTTGTCCCTACTCCTGAACAACCTGTAGGGCCTCCTAGTATTGAACCGCAGGAAAAAAAAAGTCCTCATGTTGAAGTGCAGGAAGTACCGAAGCAGTGTATCTGTGAAGCAAATCCGCTCTCAAAGTACTATGAGGAGCGATCTGCCTGTCGCTTTAAAGAAGCGCAAATAGAACTCAAAAATGTGCTTAAGGAGCATCCTGAAAGTCCAAAAGCAAATCTAGAAATGGGTCTATTACTTCAAAATAAGTTAAGGCACGAGGAAAGCTTACCTTATTTTTTTAAAGCTTATGATCAGATGGAGCAAGATCCCTTAGTAGCTTTACAGATCGCCTCGGTCTATGAGGGCACTGGAAAGCTAAAAAAGGCCAAATTTTATTACGCGCAAGCAGCTATTAGTGCCGATGAAGACATTGAAATCCAAGGGAAAAGTGGTCTTCAGAATCTATCCAACATTAAACATCCGCCATTAACTGAATACTATGAATTGCGACAGGCAAATGAGCTTGCAAAGGCGCGCGAAGAGTTGCAACGCATTCTGCAGAACGACCCCGCTTCAACTGAAGCGAACTTGGAAATGGGGTATTTGTTAATTGGCGATCACAAAGATGCCGAAAGCCTACCCTATTTTATTAAAGCCTACAACGTAAATAAAGACCCCAAGGTGGCACTGCAGATTGCATATATTTTCGACGCGTTGATGAATTTCAATCACGCAAAACTTTACTACGAGCAAGCGGCTGCAAGTACTGATGAGGAGGTAAAAAATCCGGCATCACAAGGCTTGGTCGCTGTTATCGAAAAAATAAAGCATCCGCCATTGAGTTTGTATTATGACTTGCGAAAGGGCAACGAAGTAGAAAAGGCGCGTGCAGAGCTAGATCGCATTTTGAGCATCGATCCTTCCTCTAAAGAAGCCAATCTTGAGATGGCATATCTTCTAATTAACGACCACAAAGAAGCTAGGAGTTTACCTTATCTTCAAAGGGCTTATGAGGCAGATCAGGATCAGAAAATTGCTCTGCAGATCGCCTACATTTATGATCAGTTAGGGCAAAGTGAAAAGTCAGATCCCTATTTTCGTTTAGCAGCAAGCAGCAATGATGCCGACGTGCGTAAACAGGCTACAGATTCCTTGGCTGCCAAAGCGGATAAATTTATGGGAGGACAAGGCTGCAAGACTAAGCTATTTCGACCATTTATGGAATTTTATAATGAGACAATCTTTTTCGATCGCTTTTCCAACTGGGTTTGTCTCATGGACGCCAAAATCGGAGTCAATCTTAGCTGCGAAAATCGCGATCAAGCCTATTTGCAAATGCGCTACGTGGCAGACACGCAGTCGAAAGGGGGCAATTGTGAGAGTGGGATCCCCAATCAAACTGTCATAGGACAAACGCCTATTATCCTAGACGATCCCATCTTTTTAATTGCAGGTGGATACCGTCATCGCTTTTTTAAGCACCACGCCCTGTATGCCTATGTATCAGTAGGAATTGCTTATGATTTGGTTTATCGATTGCGAAATGTGTCTCGGGGTGACCTGCGTACTGGTTTGAATTACTATGTGGACTGGAAGAAAACTGTGATGCTTCCCAATACAACTTGTTGTATTTCGCAGTTGGGCGATCTCAATGCCGACTTTAGCTACTACTCGCGCTATAGATACTGGATTGGTTATGCCACGCTCAAAGAGGGCATTTACTTAATCGATCAGCCCTGCTGTGATTTGAGAGCCTACATACGGCTTTTCGGTGCTGTGGATACTAAAGGTGAGTTTTTTAATAACGTCATTGAGGTTGGTCCTTATCTTGAAGCGACCCCTCTAAAGATGTTGCCCATCAAGTTAGCAATCTATTGGCTACAAGGTTTCTATTATAGAAATGGGGGCACTTCTGTTAATCCTTACGGGCCTAGATATACAGATTTCCGTTTCATGGGAACCGTAGCCACAAGCTTTTAAATGGAAATCGATCTTTACACAATTTTTTATTACTTCACTTTTACCGTTTGTCTCCTGTTTATTATTTCTGGGATTGATGACTTGTTTTATGACGTTACCTATTGGACCTCTGTACTTTATGCGAAAATAAAAGGAAAAAAAAGCTTAACAATCAAGCATCTCGATTATAAAAAAATGTTAACGATGCCTGAGGAGCCGATAGCAATACTTATTCCTTGTTGGCATGAAGAGCAAGTGATTGCCAAAATGGTCGCTAATACCATCAAAAAGTTAAATTACAAAAATTATGATCTCTTTGTAGGGGTTTATCCCAATGATCCCAAGACGTACGAGGCTCTTGCACCATTTTTAGACGAAGTACCAAATCTCCATGTTGTAATGAATAAGATGGAGGGTCCAACGACAAAAGGACAAAATCTAAATTCAATGGTGGAAGGGATATTGGCCTACGAAAAGGAACGTGGAAAAAAATATGCTTTTTTTGTCATGTCGGATGCAGAAGATGTGATTAGCGAATTGGAGTTGAAGCTTTTTAACTATTTGGATGAGGATTACGACATGATCCAAATCCCGGTTTTGCCCTTAAAGAAGCCTTGGTACAATTTTACTTACTGGACCTATGCAGATGAATTTAGCGAACTTCATATGAAGGATCTTGTTGTCAGGAATTTAATCCATGGTTTTGTCCCTTCTGCAGGAACAGGCACGGCGCTTTCACGACATTGCATTTCACAAATGTTGGCAGGTCCAGAACATGCTGTTTTTGATGAAAAGGTGTTTACTGAAGACTACGACCTAGCATTGCACACTAACATTCTGAACATGCGCGTTGTTTTTGTACAAGAATATGAAAGAGATCCGCATCAAGAACGCGCATGGATTAAGAGCAAGGAAATTATTCCATGGATTTCCGTAAAGGAGTATTTTCCAGATAATTATAAGCAGGCCGTTACACAAAAGGCGCGCTGGATTTTTGGAATTGTGTTTCAGGGTTGGATGAAGTGGCGTTGGAAGGGTAGTCTAATAACAAAGTTTTGTCTCTTTCATGACCGCAAAGCGATATATTCCCACTTAGTCTCTTTTGCGGGATACATTATCATCGCCGTTTTTCTTATTGCCATGATCTTTCAAGATGGAGTGCTCTTTGAATTATTTACAAAAAGCTCTCTCGTTTTCTACATGCTATGTATTTGTTTTTTTATCATGTTGCAGCGGATGCTGCAGCGCTTTATCGCTGTGACAACATGCTACAATGCTGTTCAAGGGTTCCTTAGTATTCCCAGACTCTTTTATTCCAATTTGATCAATGTACACGCGTTCATCAAGGCGTTTAAATACTTTTGGGCCTATCGCAAGAAGAAGAAGGTGGTGTGGGAGAAAACCGAGCATCATTATCCGGATACAGATAAGGATTGATTGCAAAATACTTCCGTGCCCGTGCCCGTGAGCGTGCCCGTGCCCGATTCCTAAACCAGGCCGTCCTCGGCCTGAAAGTAACCAGGGCGTCCCGCCCTGCAAAAAAAAGAACGACCAGGCCGAGGACGGCCTGGCTTAGGAATCGGGCAAAGGCAAGGGCCGGGGCACGGCAGCATACGAACGTTCTGGTAAAAAAAGGGGAGACAAAGTAGATCTAAAATAAAGAGGCTCTACTAATGTTTAAATTACTTGTTTTTTTTGGAACACGACCAGAAGTAATTAAACTAGCTCCTGTCATATTAAAATTAAAAAAAATAGCAAATGTTCAAACTGTTGTTGTTAATACGGGACAACATCGCGAGCTGACCGATGCTGCTATCGAAGCGTTCTCGTTGCATATCGATCACAACCTTTGCGTGATGAATACCGATCAAACGCTGTCGGCTCTTACAGCAAACTTACTTACTCATTTTGCGGGTCTTATAGAAACAGAAAAGCCAGATTTAATTATGGTACAAGGCGATACTGCAACAGCATTTACCGCAAGTTTATTAGGCTATTATCATCAGATCCCTGTAGCACACGTGGAAGCAGGATTGAGGTCCTATGACAAATTTCATCCTTTCCCGGAAGAATTTAATCGGCAGGCCATCGGATTCCTCGCAGACTGGCACTTTGCTCCACGCGAAGAGGATGCGACGCATCTGCTGAATCAAGGATGTACTCCAAATCGCGTTTTCACGGTTGGTAACACCATTGTTGATGCCCTACACTATATGCTGAGCCATAAAAAACCAAAGCATATGCGATCCGAGGAGTCGCTAAAAATAGAAGAGCTTTCGCAGAAGCATAAAATTGTTCTCATTACGGCACATCGTCGAGAAAACTTTGGCCTCCCTTTGAAAAGCATCTGTAAATCGATTTTACAATTGGCTGAGATGAATCGTGATGTTTACTTTTTGTTTTGTGTGCATTTAAATCCAAATGTGCAGAAGACTGTATATGAGCTATTAGCGGGACAAGAAAATATCATTTTAAGTCTAGGCTTCAGTTACATCGATTTCATTTTTATTATGAGTTACACTTATTGCATTTTGACTGATTCTGGAGGCATTCAGGAAGAGGCTGCCGTACTGCATAAGCCTACTTTGGTTTTGCGAAAAACGACAGAGCGCCACGAAGGTATTCGCGTAGGCATCGCCAAGCTTGTTGGATCAGATAGCAAGTTGATTATCAATGAGTGCAATCAACTCTTAAATGATCCACACGCCTATAAGAGCATGCTAAACCCACAAGCGCGCTATATTTATGGCGATGGAACGGCCTCTAAAAAAATCATCGAAACTCTTTCCCCTTTATGGGAAAAATAAGGAAACTCTATGGATCCAAGTAGTCATAAACAGCACTTTGACATCACTCAAATCGAATTAAGAGAATCTGATTTTAAAGAGAAAGCATTAGAAGTGGAAAAGCATGGAAAATCTGAACATTTGGTGTGGAGAAAATTAAATTCTGAAGAAAGAAAAGAGATGGCGAGTCAGAGTGGATTGGGCAAATACTTTGGCAAAGTATTTAGTGGGATTGCTGACGCGTTTGTAACTGATGAAACGGGTTTTAAAGCTGTTGCAAAATTGGTTGATAAGGAGGCCTCACAGAAACTAGAGGAATTTGAAAAAGAGCGTAAAAGCTGGCAATCCTTACCGCCAAAAGAACAGATAAAACGTGCTCAGGAGCAACTAAAGCACATTCGCATCATTGAACAAAATCTATCTGTCCATAATGTCATTATCAAGGAATTTAATGGACGCACCTTTACAAAATTGGGAAATTGTGACGAGCATAAGTTGGGTCAAGCTAGGGGGCAGGCTTTTCAAGTAGAACGCATCATCAGCCAAGCGGAAAAGCAATTGAAGGCAGAAGCAGAAGAGAAAATAAAGGGTGTGGGGCAACTACTTGCTCAAGTGGAACAGAACGTAAGGTATGGACAGGCTATTGACAGGGAATTTATTGCAGAATCTTATCCTGCTTTTTTAAATAAAGTGGAAGAAATACGTCACATTTCACCTGCGCAAGCAAACGAGTTTGAAGAGCGGTATAATATAGCTGTTAACAGGGGCTATTTGAAAACGATGATTAGCCAGGTGGAAGGAAGGCAATTGACGTTTCCTATTTCCTATCAAATCATGCTTGTGCAAATGGGGATTAGCCATGATGAGATAGGCAAACAGATGGGCGCAGGTGTTGAACTATTTCTTAAGCACTTACACAGCTGTTTAAATGATGAAAAACTGCTCAAAGGCTCACCCCAGAAGCTGGTCGATACTGTTCAAAATGTTAGCCTAGAAATTATAGGTAAAGCGCTTAAGTTAACACCGGCACAGCATGACAATCTTAAGCAGGTCCTTAAAGCTATTTATGACTTTGAGTTAACGGAAGGAAAGGCCTTAAGAGAGCTGCTAATGAGTTCCTTAACTGATGCGACAGAGGAAGAAAGAGAATTAAAAGGAATGCTAAAAAATCTTCCAATGAATTTAGTCATACAGAGGGTCTTACCAAATCTATACAGCAAAGCTAACTTGGAAAAGGCAAATTTAAAGTTGGGAATGGAGGCATTTAATTTTTCAAAAGAAGAGATGACCAAGTTTCTTGGAGAACTCAATGCGTTTCAAAAGAATTATCATCTGTATGTTGATGAGCTTAAGATTATTGAAAAAATACTCTCTTCCCTAAGCTATTATAGCAAAGAGACAAATGTAAGAAAAAGCGAATGGATGAGAGATAATCTACGTCATCAGTCACTGAGCTTTAATCAAGGAGTGTATGGAGATGATGCCGTTTTAGGAGGAGGGTGTTGCGCTGGGATAGTTTTTGGATGGGGATTAGAAATTCAAAAAAATCCAGATAAAAAAATTACCTCTCTCGCGGATGTGAATCCTGTTGTTGCAAAAGCTGCACACAAAGCCTTAAGCTCTTTACCAGAAATGAGAGAAACGGTTGGTAAAAGTTCTTTTGTCCAGGCAGCAAAAAGAGAAGCACGCCGACGTGAAACAGAAGAAGAAACTAAAGAAAGCAAAGAAGAATGGGAATTATCTGATAAAAAACCTACTGAAGAGCTATCTGAGAGTGGTGTAACAGGAGTTGATCGATATCGACAAGCTGCATACAGTGTAGCGGTGCGTATGGGCGATGTAAATGCCATTCCGGAAAGTGTACTGAAACATGAAGGGGTTAAAAGGACGTCCTTGATTCAATCACAAGCAAGAATGTCGTCTAAACAATTTTTAGAAAAGCTAAATCAAATGAATGCTGAAAAAGATGGAAAGCTTTTTGATTCGTCGTCAGGTATGGTTCAAATAGGAATATATGATTTTGAAAATGGTTCTGGGCATGCTATTGCAGTGCAAATGAGAGAAGGCACCTATCGCATTTTAGATCCTAACCTTGGCATATTTACTTATAAAAGTCTCGAGCACATGCAAACTGAATTTGTCAAATTCATGCAGGCATTTTATCCGAAATACCAATGTACGCGCGCATATCAGTACTCTAAGGGCTAAGGGGACTCTGTCCCCTTAGAACCCCTGCCAAAGGGTATGAACCCTCTGGACTCCCATTATTGTGGGGTTACTTAAGAACAGCGTCTTCTCTGCATAATCGTCTGGCCTGAAAAAAACACCTTGAAAATTCCTCGATTCGAATAGACAACATAAATATGCATTTTTGAACTCTGGCCACGTTGACGATTGAGCGAAAAAAGAAGGCAGCCAGGCCGTCCGAGGCTGTGAAAAAATAGGCAAAAACGCAGAAAAATAAAAAATTGATAGGTCTAGACTATATTGTCAGCCGTGTTAAATTTTTACTTGTCGCAATTTTGTTAATTTTTTC
>JACDHD010000048.1 GCA_013821265.1 Parachlamydiaceae bacterium
GGTTTATGTTTTTTAGCAAATCGGGCACGGGCACGCTCACGGGCACGGGCACGGAATAAGGATGTTGAACTCTTGCGTCCCCCTTGCGTCGATAATGAGGATAATGGTAGGCTCGATCGGTTTCTTTTAACACGCTATAAAGTTAGGTAATATAAGTTATGGGTGATTTTTCCATTGAGGCGATTGCTGATTACATCCTATTTCTCTCATGTTTATTCATTTTGTTTGGCAGCATCTTCATTTCCTTCAAAATGCGTTTCATCCAGCTACGCTTTGTACCTACCCTCTGGCGTCTACTCCGCCAATCGTTTTCAGGCGATAAAGAAGCTACTGACAACAATACAATCTCACCTTCACGCGCCCTTTTTACTGCGATGTCCACAACGCTTGGAATTGGGACAATTGTGGGCCCAGTCATTGCCATTCGTTGGGGTGGTCCTGGAGCTCTTGTTGGTTTTTTGCTAACAGCCTTTTTTGGGAGCGCTGCCACATTTGCTGAGGTTGGATTAAGCATTAAATATAGAAAGCGATCGGAGTCTGGCGAAATCCAGGGCGGTCCGATGCAATATTTGAAGCAGATTTTATCTCCGGCAGCTGCAAAATGGTACGCTGTTTTTGGCTGTATTGTCATGACAGCATGGTCTGCAGCACAAGCGAACCAGCTCGCTGCAATTATGGATTCGCCACAATTAGGAAGTTTTCGCGTTCCTACAATGGTGTCAGGCGTCTGTATAGCTGTTCTCGTTTTTGGTATACTTGTGGGCGGTATCAAACGCGTTAGCTCGTTTTCAGCGAAATTGGTTCCTGTGATGTTCACGCTATACCTAGGATCGAGTCTTTGGATTTTATTATCCAATATGGACCAACTAGGTTCTATTATGACCTTGATTATCGAATCGGCCTTTAGTCCTTATGCGATGTCTAGCGGTGCTTTGGTGGGCGGTGTAGTCAGTGCATTGCGCTGGGGAGTATACAAGGGGACTCAAGTGACCGAGGCGGGTGTAGGAACACAAACGATTCCCCACTCATTTGCCGAAACGAACGATCCAGTGGCTCAAAGTATGCTAGCAATGCTTTCAACCTACAGCGCAGGCTTGATTTCCTTTATTTCGGGTTGTGTGGCGTTAGTGACTAACACGTGGCAAGATCCTGAGTTGCCAATGGGTGCTAGCATGGTCGCGGCATCGTTCCAAATGTACTTTTCTTACTGGGGGATCGTCATCGTAGCGATCAGCACCTTCTTGTTTGCTCTAGGCACTATCCTAGGCAACAGTTTCAATGGAAGCCAATGTTTCAATTACCTTGCCAACAAAAAATATCTCAAGGGATATTACCTCGCGACTGTGAGCGTTATCTTCTTTGGCACGATTGCAGATGCGAAACTGGTCTGGTCAGTCATCGATGTTGCGCTTGCCTGTTTGGTCGTTCCACACATGTTTGCTCTGATGCTTTATACCCACAAAGCTCCAGAGACATTACTGCCTCCTGTTGCTGTTCCAGTGACTTTAAGAGGCTCTCAGACGCCTTAAGGCCAAGAAAAGCTTAAAAGGATTTATGTTCTTTTTGCAGTGCGGTGGCTTGCCACCGCTTTCATAGGGGTTCGGCTTGACGAACCCATCTAAGTGCTCAGGAGAGTCCTGTAGGACGACATTTTCTTGCAAAGACATGATGGAAAGGATAGCCTTCGGCGAAAAGATAGATGAAAAATTCTGTTCTAAATCCCGGCAGCGATGATATTGTAGCAGCCCCGCATGTAGCGAAAGGCCGGAGGCCTGAAGTGGAATGTGGGGAAGGCGTAGATAAGATAAGAAGCTGCGGCAGCAGCGTTAGAACATTTTCGTTGTATTCTGTCACCGCTACCGCGGTTATGAGTTCGGATATTTGAATTCCCCACATTCCATTGCAGGCCTCCCGGCCTTACATTTCATGCGGGGCTGCTACAATATCATCGCTGCCGCGATTTAGAGAGTAGCACACTTTAACGTGTTGTTTCGGACTTATGCAATTGCCGCCTCGAATGGAAGGAATAGACGGAATGGACGTGATAGACTGTTCCTTTTCCAGGCCAGTGGACGGCCTGATATTGCAGGCGAGACGCCCTGGTTACATTCAGGCGAGACGCCCTGGTTACATTCAGGCGAGACATCTGGTTAAATTAGTCGAGTTGGCGCAACTCATCGGGAGTGAAATGAGGCAATCCGTAAGAGTAAATCAGCTTCCATAAGTCTTTATGGAATTTTGGTGCTGCAGTCTGTTTGTCGGAGTTGTTTTGAACCGTGAGTTGGCGCTCTAAAGCAAGAAAATGATCGATGGCAAATGCGGTCACCTCTGTTTGGAGTTGAGGTAGGCGCTGTTGAAGGGATTCCAATCGGCTTAAGATGTCACGGAATTTTGAACCTGAGTACAACCACCCAAGACATGCACTTCGCTGACGATTTGAGTTTAAGAGAGTCTCCAAAGCCGTAAAACCTGCGACAGCTGGTGCAGGCTGTACAACTTCAGAAGCGGGAATAATCGTATCTCTTAACCAAGTGCTCAGGTTGTTAAGTTCATTAAAGTCAGGTGTCATTTGCGCAGCTAAGAAGTATTTTAAAGGTTGTAAAAGTTCTGCGTCTGATTTGTCTGCATATACGTCTTGTGCATATTTGCCAGCGAGTGTGTTGAATAGATTGTCAGGGAACTCCAATTGTTCTAGAGGCGGATTTTGAGGGTTGAATGGGCGCTGGGGATAGTATCCAATCAGTTCTGGAATAAAGTGAGGTTTACGGATGTGCATTAGCACCGAATGGGCTGTTTTTGCCTCTGGTTCTTTCTGGTAGGAAAGTCGTGCTCCATGGCGCATAAGCACAGCACAGGTTTTAGTTAATCCACAACTATCGCTGTCACTAGAATAAAGGACATCAGTAATGATTGATAACGCTGTTTCATTGAGTAGAGTGTCTCCAGAGAATATACATTTTTTTCGAAGGTATACAGGAAAAAGTGCAGTAGAAATATTTAACAAGCGATTAACATCGACTCCATGTTTCGTGATCAATGTTTCAACAGCGACTGCATCCAAGTTTATAACTGTCGCGATAAAAAGGGAGTATAGCTCTTCCGGGGGAACAGGTTTGCCTTCTAAGGCATAATTTAAGCCTCCCATCAGGTAGCGATGTATGACGAGTGAACTGCCGTTTCTTATAGCTGTAGGAGGTAAATAGCCAAATAGCATTGCGGGCGCAATGCAAAAAGTTGCAATTAGTGCGGCTATTTCTCTGCATGGATTTTTAAAGCCTTCTTTGCGGATAGGAGAAATCACCCAATTATTTATGAGTAAAGTGGGTAAGGCTATTATTGCCCTAGCCATAACAGGAAGAACAGCTAAGAAAATACGTGCGATAACAGTACCGACAAAGGAAGATTCATGAATTAATGGACTTGTCATGTATTGCGGCATGGGTATTGAATACATATCCGTCTCTGTCCACGGTCCTTCTATTTCATTATAAATCAGGTCGGAGGAAGGTTGTAGCCACTCAGGAAGAGGAAATCGGGAAATGGTCGTTGGAGGACCATTGACCGTTTTTGGTGTGTAGCCAACAAAAATTGCAGGGATCATGACAACAGTTGCAATAATAGAGGCAATTTCTTCTAGATGGGTTTCAAGACCTATGTTGTAGATTGGCAAAATAAGAATGGTTCTGCTGGTCCACAGGATGATGTCAAAGGTTACAGCGCCCGCGACAACACCCATAAAGAGGCAACGGTTGAGGATCGCTTGGGCTTTTGCGCAAATACCTTTAGAGGATAAGGGGCGCATGCAAGAAGAATCGTCGTTGACAACAGACGAGATAAAGGGTGTTGCTGGTTGTAGGCTTCTTGGAAGTGGAAAATAGGTAATGGTTGTCATTGGTCTCCTTTTTTTGTTTTGACTGATTTTAATTTATTGTGATATTAAATTCAAAGTTTTTTTGTTAAATAACGTTTACATTTTAATTTGTTTGTGATACACTCATTCAAAAATTTGTACATTCTTAAGTAAAGAGCGAACATTGGGTAGCAAGGCCGAGAATGGCCTGTTTTTGCAGGGCGGGACGCTCTGGTTACTCTCAGGCCGAAGACGGCCTGGTTACTCTCAGGCCGAAGACGGCCTGGTTACTCTCAGGCCGAAGACGGCCTGGTTTAGAAGAAGCTTTTCGGTTTGAGGTGTCTGAAAGGCTGTTCTTCAAAAACCTCACTATAATGGGAGTCCAGAGGGTTCATACCCTTTGGCAGGGGTGCTAAGGGGACAGAGTCCCCTTAGCACGGGCAGGAAAAATGGCAGGCTATAGTTTATTACATGAATGTATCTGGAGCAAAAGCACTTTTAACGACGCTGGCTCAAAGGCGTGATTCTGCGCTCAGCATTGAGTCGCAAATCGCCACGTTGTTTGTTCCAAAACTATTCGGTTCTGGTGTCGTGGCTTTTGATTCGCTCCACGGACGCCTCGCCCTCATTATCCATCGCAATAGAACTCAAAAAGAGAAAGAAAGACAAGTCAAACTTGTTTTTGCAACTGCCGTTTCGCTCCTTCAGCAAGATACAAAAGCCTTTCATGAATTATTTCCATTAGATGCAGGCATCGCTTTAGTTAATTTATCAAAACGGTTAGGGAAACTTGATGTGGCTGCTCCAAAGCTTCCCTATCGAGAGGAATATTTAGATACGCCTCCGGTGGTGACAACATGCAGTCGAAAGGATGCTGCAAAAGGCATTAAAGAGATTCGAAAGCTTTCCTTGATACACGATCCAACCCTAAAAACTGCAGAACAGCTTACTCTGGATAATGTGGAGGTGCTTTTTGGTGAAAAGCAGCGTCCGGAAGCATTTTTTGCTTCTTTAACGAAGTTTCTCGATGACAACCAAGAGTATGCAGCAAAGTATCGACATGAGCGGATGGAGTTGCTGCAAAGGGGAAAAGCGTTTGATGCTCGTGTGACGACTCAATTGTTTCCCCAAAATATTCCACAGGTACGCGATGCGCACCAAGAATCTTTAAGGAAGTTGGCGGCGCAGCTTGCTGAGGAGATGAAGGCTGTTGCTTCTAATAAAAATTGGGCCTTTACGGGGCATTATGGAAGCAAAACACCTGCTCGCGAGACTATGCAATCGCTGCTCACGCGCATGCCAGACAGCTTTATGACAACGCTCCCGCCTACAGTCGTTAGTGCCTTGAAGAGAGGTGATCTTCCGGAAGTTGTGCCGATGCTTAGAGAAGCGATTAAAGGGGCGATTGCTCAAGGGTGTGACATTTTACCTGAGCAGGCTGAGATTTTAGATAACTGGTTAGTCAGTGCGTTGTTGCCTAATGAATCGCGTTCTTTGGGACGATTGGGCAAAGTTTTGCCTGGAGCCGTTGGAGAGGGGTTGAGAAGTTGGTTGACGCAGGGGTTGATTGGCAACTGCATGGAATTTGCAACCGATGAAGAGACGCGTTCTGCTTTGCTGATGGCTGCTCAAGCTGCGGCGAAGGTTAAGAAAGGCGGGCTCAAGACAACAGTGGAAGGGTTGGCCAGTGAATTAGCCTCTGAATATGTGGATAAGCCGTTGGATGGAGTAGATGATCGCATCAATGGGGGGATAGCTGAGCTATTAGAGAAGTTTACGACATTGATTCCACGTCCTGTGTTGGAAGCATCTGGATTGGCGGCAAGTGTTGCATCTGGGCAGTATGTGTTGGAATTTGTTGCACACGATAATGTTGAGACAGGTAGGAGCTATACGCTGTTTGTGTATAGCACTGGAGATGCATTGCAGTATCATCCTCAAGATGCAAGTGGCAAGACTGAATGGCCCATGCGCATTGAAAATATTTCCGGTGAAGCGTTAGATCCAGATTTCTTTTACCGGTTGTTAACCTTGCAAACTGAGCCAAGATGCAATTCCAAGTACATTTCTCGTGCTGCTGATATCTTTGGGGAAAATGGCTTACTCAGTGTATTGGGAGGTCAGAAAAAGGGCGAAAGTTTGTTGCGTCATGTGGATCCAACAAGAAATTCTGATTATTACATGCGAAAGCTCATGGTGCTGATTCCCGGGATTGAAGATCGCGTGATCTTTGAGATGCAGCTGAAGGGCACCATTCAGTTGTGCAAGCAGCTTCTGGAAGGGGAAGAATTGGTTGTCAACGATGCTGAAACGTGTGAACTGTTGGAACGCGCAAGAAGTAGTTTGAGGGAAGCGTTTGTCAAGCTCGAGGACATAGATGTGCCCGAGGTTGTGGAAGCCACTTTGGAAGAGATTCGCTTGGCTACTGAAAGTTTCAGGGACAAGAAACGCAATATAAAGGAAGTTCCAAAGCAAACCAATGAGTTGCCTGCAACGGTAATTGAGAATTTGGCGCGTACGTTGCAAACGATGGGAATATCTACTCAGGCATTAGTTGAGAATAAAGCGACACTCTCTTGGGTATTGGGACCGGAAATAGAAGGGTTTTTGGATGCGCTGTCGGATGCTTCTCAATTGTTACCGCCAATTCCACCAGCATCAAGACCTGTGGTGAGTCCCTCTACAAAGCCAGTTGGGCCAGTACGTGTGGCTCCTAAGCGTGGATGGCTTGGGACAATTTTTGTTAGCGTGTATGTGCAAGTGGCGCTTTCGGTATTTCAGCTTGTAATGTTGTTGACGCATCTGTGGAGCTCTGGAGTCAGCATTTTGCTGAATCCGTTATTGAACATGATTTTGAGCCGAATTACACCTCCGATCATTATGAGGTGGTATACCGCCTTTATGGGTGAGGTACAGAGACGTTTAGGTGAAATGGCGCTGCATGTGTTGCTGCATTGTCTATGTAACAGTGAAGATGTTCAGGGATTAAAGAAGCTGATTGGTTCTTGGCGTTCTTCGGTTCATGATTGGACAGGGACGTTGACGAATACTCAGGAACTGCAGTTGGGATTAGAAACGGCACCTGTTGCTGAAATGACCTATTTTGCCGATCCAAAGCAGTCTTCTTTTGATTGGGACGCTGGTCAGGACTATTCTTTAAATCAACTTGGTGGTAGTCCACTTTCTATTTATTTTCCCGTTCCGGTGGCGACCAGTCGCATAGGCAAAGATAAACTTGCGACGATTTTACAGATGTGGGTCCTGCAGGTTGACGAGTTGAGTCAAGATGAAGTGGATAGAAAAGTTAGGGGATATTCTGTTGTTGGTCATGTTGTACGGGCACAGATTAAGTGCTTGTATGAGCATGGAGATGCATATTGGAATGAGGTAGCGGATCCAAAAGAGTGTTTGGAGCAGTTAATTCAGTTAAGTGTGCGGCTTAATCAATCGAATACGTCTGGAGATATGATAGGCGCTGGCATGGTTGCCCGTTACAGCTTATTGGAGATCATGGATCGTTTAGCGAGGCGTGATCAGGGAGCGGCATTAAATGGATTTAGGATCAATGTGTCGCATTTGCTGCAGTGGATGAAAAGTAACATTGGGACTTTAGATGATCCGCGTTTAGTTGAACAGTTGCAACGTGTGTGTCATTATTTTGTGCCGCAATTTGATCTAGATAACTTGCCTGATGATGCCGAGCTGTTGAAGTATGCCAAGACATGTTTATTTGACTACTCGGAACTTGATGCTACTGGTTTTGTTTCCTTAAGTTTTCAAACTCCTCAAGAATTTGTGTATCTTAAAAAGTGTTTGGAGGATCCAGGGGTCTATAAACAACTGATGCAACTGGAGGTATACACGGAAAGTGTGGATGATGATGGAAAGATAACATATCAGCGTCTAGATATGCAGAAACTGCATCAATTTCAGTTGCTCTTTATTCTTTTTCAGGAAAGTTTAACGTTTCAAGTTGATTCGTTGATCAATCGATCGTATGCGTTGTTGCGCTATCACACGTTGATGTCACACTATTTTGCGGAAAAGACGCGGTCGGGTGGTGAGGTCGGAAGAACAGAGCTGCCTACATTCCAAGAGGTCTTAAATGGAAAAAAAGAAAGATATGTTACGAAGGCTTGTAGTATTACTGAGATGATACGTAACCTGGAGGGAAGCCATGCGGTAACTGTTGCATCGCAAAGCATTCAGATAAGGCATGAACGTTATTTCAAAAGCAATTTTAGCGAAAAGAATGCCAAGCGCAAGTTTAATCAATCTAAAGTAATTGAGTATTCCTTTCATATGGAAGGTCCAGCCATGCAGATGCGAAATAGATTTTGCATCGAAAGTGAAGAGACCGATCGTTTGCTGCATTCTCTTGCCTATTTTAAGAAGAATTTAAAAGAGATAATCAAAGAGTTTGTATGGCTAAGTCATCCTGTTTTTTCTCCGTTGGGATTAAAGAGGACTTTAAAATCGTCTCCAAAGGTTGGTCTTGCACTTGCTGAGTTTGTGCAAGAAGTGTTGGTTCTGGGAGAGCGCAAGCCAGAAATTGCGGGTAAGGGACTTCAGCTGGGGTTAGCCTTAAAGCGTTATTGTGATCGATATTGTGCTGAGAAGGTGATTTTTCCCGATTTCAGAGCATACACAATCAAAATGATGCAGAAGAGCTTATATTACAAAAATGACTTTCTGGTATGGCATGCGTTAACATTTGATCAAAAGCCTAGTAAGAAGGAAGGACAGCTGGAAGCAGCTGTTGCGCTATGTCGCGCCCTATTTTCCTATAATGCTGACGGCATTTCGACAGGATCTGATACCTTGTTTCATCGCGAGATTTCTGCTGAGTTGCGTTGTCGTTATTTGATGTGGCAGACAACGATAGGGGAGTTGCTGCAACATAAACGATCGCGCGCTGCACTTATTTCAGGAGTTGTGGATTTATTTGGGATTTCATGCAGCGATCCATTGGCATGGCGTGAAGTACCTCAACTAACAACTGGATGGCAATTTTCGTATCAGGGCCTGTTGTTGGATTTTCAGAAATGTGCGCTTGATGTGACGCAGAAGGGACAAGCTGTAACCTCTTCAACTAAATTGACTGGGGCGCGCAATCTTAGGTTATTGCGACGAGAATTGATTTTCGCTAAAGAAATGGCGGATCATCCAGAAGAAGTCAAGTTAGTAAGCGTTGGACTCTATCAAACAGATGATTGCAGTTATACTGCACAATTTGCTCCGGGGAAACCTCCTGCCTTTCTGCGCGTTGTGGATGGAAAAACCTATTTTTTGATGAAGCCGACTTGGGCGTCTGGAGAAATGCCAACGCACATTAAAGAGTTTACTTCCGAGTGTACTAAAGAAGGGGAGGAAACTGTCGCATGGGATATCGACAAGATGCGTTTTTGGATTGAACTCACTTCGCAAGCTGATAGGGAATTGTTGTGTTATCGCCTATATGACAAGAAGCTTATTTATCGCTTTTCTGTGCATATGACTACAAGTGGGCAGATGTTTATTCGTCACCCTTCGTCACACATTCCATTAGAGAGCTCTACTGCGAAGAAGGTGCATTCCGTATTGTATCGATTTTGTAAGGAATCGGATATTAACTGTTTCGGCCAAGAAGGCAGGAGATCTGTTCACAAGTTGTCATTGGTCTCTTCCGGTTTAGATTTTATTGTGGAGAAGGAGGGCGAAACCTTAAAAGCCTACAGCACACGTTTTGCGGGGCACTATCTTGCGCCTCAGCAGGGGCATGTGCATCTCCAAAAGTTTGCTTCCTACTTGTTGTTAACCAATCGATTGGGTGAATTTAAAGTTGTGGTGCCAGCCAATGAATGGGTTCCCAATGTCACATGGCGCTTTTTACAGGGTTTTGGTGTATTTGGAAACTTGATTAATCGTGCTTTCTCGCATGTTGCTGAAGAGACAGAAAAGCCTGGAAAGCGTGTGACATATGCATATGGAATGGATCGTGATACAGGTCATTTGACAAGTGACGATCCTGCTGCGGTGGCCTATTTAATTTCGTTGCATCTGATTCAGGGTGATTTTGATAAGGCGGATAAAGCGTGTACGCATCTGGAGCTTATGTGTGCACGAGGTTTTGTGCCTCAGGATATATTAAAGCAGCTCTATCCCTTATTTATTCCTGGAAAAGTGGCTGGTAGCGATGAAATACGCCAGCGCCTTTTGTCAGCATTGGAACAAAATCGATTGATTCATGGTCCACAAATGCGCAAGAAGAAGAAGCCAAAGACTCTAGAAAATTGGTATGAGAACCAGGACAAAGAATTCCCTCTTTTTGATTTATTATCCTTAATGAATTTACTGATGGATTGTGAAAAGCGGTTGCGCAATCCTGAAGGGTGTTATCCGATCAGTGAGTTTCAAGAGTGGTATCTTTACCAACGGATTATCTTCTGTACTAAGCAGATGATGAAGGTGTGGGCAGAGGATTCCAAAGATGTGATGAATGTGTTGGGTCAGAATGCCAATCTCGAGTATTTGCTCTTTTCTGCTGGTCCTTTAAGTGCGCGGTACAACACGTTGAAGACCAAGTTCAGCAGCTGTTCCTTTTTTGAGCGTTCTTTTAATTATTCGGCGAAGTTTCTTACAGCAAAAGGAACGCAATTACCAGGTCTTCCTGGTTCCCTGACATCTTCTCTATCAAAAGGAACTGGTTATGATGCGGGTAAGGATGTGATGATGGCCTTACAGACTCTGAGTGCACACTGTTTGTATGATGCGCGGATGTTGTCGAAAGGTTTGGTGAAGGTTATCAGTAGCACGAAAATTATTGCCGATCCTCCGCTGATTGTACAGTCGGTCTTGAAAGAATTTCTGAAAAAGCGCTTTTTATCGTATTACCTGATTGCGCGTGGTGCAGGGAAGCCTGGACAGAAGGAACAGCTGCAAAAGCTTCTGCCCTTTATCCAAGGCGGCTGGGATGCGGAATCAAGAGTGTTGGTGCGCTGGTTGGAGGCTGTTTGCGATTGCCCATTGATGTTTTGGAGTCGAGAACAAGTCATTAATGAGTGTCGTTCAGAACAGGGAGTAATCGATTTTTTCAAGCATTTGAATTTCAAATTCATGGGAATTCAAACCGTTTCTAAATCCGTTGGCGTTATTGGAAAGAGCCTTGTAGATACTTCTGTGAGATCGACAAAGCTTAGTGCCTTTTCGTTATTTAATTTGAATCCCATGAGACCAGTATTAGCGACCTCGACGCTATTTTGGGGAAGCAAAGCGCTAAGAGCTTATTTGGATACTGATCCCATTAGTGCGCGACGGACCGAGCTTGCTCAGGTGCAAAGAGCTCCGTCGTTTAGCGAATTAGAGCTGATCGATCAGGAAGCCGATCGCATTTTTGCTGGATTTTTCGACATCGCGTTCGAAGAGCTGCAAGGGGAACAGGAGCAAAAGCGCGCTGTGGCTGACTTTCGTTCCATAGGAGACTCTGAAGCGGAAAAGGAGCGCATCGCGCGATTAAATACGAGTATTGCTGATTATTATGACAGACAGAATCCTCAGGTATTTTTGAAGTTAAAGAGTCGAGAGCGTATCACAGCGCTATATGTGCAGATGACTACGACTTATACTGAGTTAGAGAAAAGTTTAAAAGCAAAGCATCGAGAGATATTGGGTTGTGTGAATGCGATATTGGCTGAGAGTGGACAGAAGGTCTCCTTTGATGATTTGCTTTTATTTTTCTTAAAAGGGGATTTACAGCAGTGTATTAAGCTGACGAAGTTGCCTTTGCATTTATTCCATCAGTTGGATGTACAGCTTGCACGCTATCTTGCGTATTATACCCGCTTTCAGCAGCTAGGAAGGGCGTTGGAGCACGTGCATAATTTAAGTTTGTGTACAGATAAAGCAGCTCAGGAGCAGTGCATCGAGCAGTTGGCAGACGAATTGAAAGCGCAGCGCAAATATAGCTTTCGCGGGACGCCGATGAGGGAATTGCGTCGCTTGATGCTTTTTGAATTTAAGACCAATAAGATGTTGTGGACGAAGCAGATTGGAGCTGTGTTAGAGTTAAGCGAAGATTCTGTTGTTGAGTTACTGATGTCATTGGGGAAAACCTATTTCTTTATTCCTACTGCAGCTTCGCTTTTAGCTGATGGCAGCCGTTTGGTGTTTGTTATTTGGCCGGCGAGTTTGCATGGAACAAATGTGCGTTTAGGTAGTGCTCAGAGCCATCATGTGTTTCAGCAAATTGTGCATGCGTTGTCTTTCAATCGAGATGTTTCACTTAAGTTACCGAGCTTGCGAGCTCTTGCGCTTCTTTTCCGGCGCGCGCGGGAAGAGCAGCATCCTATTCATATGCGCAATACCGATGCGATGGCGTTGCGTTTGATCTTTATTGATAAGTTGAACCAAGCGACTAAGCTTAGCAACGAAAAAGATCTATTTGCTTTAGAAGCTGTGATTGAGCAACTAGCTGGATTGCTGCTTCAGATGAAAGAAT
The DNA here is from genome assembly GCA_013821265.1 of Parachlamydiaceae bacterium. Taxonomy (GTDB): domain Bacteria; phylum Chlamydiota; class Chlamydiia; order Chlamydiales; family Parachlamydiaceae; genus JACDHD01. The sequence goes on from JACDHD010000048.1 coordinate 12,327, forward strand.
TGGGAATTGCGATTGGAGATGAGGCGCATGAGATTTTTAACAATGTGCAGGAGCTGTGTTATCCGATTGGGGCTCCGTCAACTGTGCCAAAGAATCTGTATCAGATAGTCGAAGTGTGCATGCGCCATGTAGCACAACATGAAACGTTATTAACGTACATTCGTTCAGGCAATACGATTGGGATAGAAAAGATCTATGAGGCGGAAGTGGTGCCTTATCTTGCGGAGAAAATGAGTGCTTATTGGCAATTTGAGATACCTGAAGATAAAAGAGCTGAATTTGTCACGTATATCACAGGGAAGGCCAAGGAGGTACCTCAATGGATCCTTACGCACAAGTATTTTGCTGAAATTTCGATGATCAAAGGAGTGATCACGATTTTGCTGCCTGGAATTTTTAAGCGCAGTGTAAGTGTTGATTATGGTGCGTCCAAAGATAAGGGTGTAGGCTTTGCAAAGCCTTATAATGGCAATGACAATGTACGGGAAAATTCTTCGATTAGTGATCCGATTGAAGCCGTTGTGAAAACGATGGTCATGACGCTAAGTACTCCTTTATCTCCAGATGCCGTTCAGAAGGTTCTTCATGAGTTAAAGGTAAAGGCGAAGCAAGAGATGGACCAAAGACAGGGCATTTCTATGGAGGATACACGTGCACAAAAGCTGTTTACAGAGGTAACAGGAAGCAATAGTTTGCTTTCAGAGGTAACGCCAACGCAGCTGAAGGATCTCCATCCAAAATTGGCTGTGCATCCAGAAACCGCGTTCTTATATATGCGTAGCCATGTCTGGAAGCAGATTAAATATTGGGTCGATAGTCTGCGATGCAATGCATTGAATTTTGCGTCTCTGTTTAAGAAGCAGGTCCATGATACGGGGACTCCGTTTAATGATGGATCGTATCCGGATCATTTGAAAATGATGTGGGATCCGGGCACAGCAGGGGAGGCGTTACATCTCATTAAGAAAAAGTGTCCTCCAGGTGGAGTCCATGTCCTCAAAGAGAAAACTCCCCGGGGCATATTAAAGGAGTCTTTGAATCGCTTTTTTGGCAGAGGAACTCAGTTTACCGCTTATATTGATGGCGGAGCGCAGTTGCGTGGCATGTCGAATCAAGAAGTGGCTGAGGAGATGTTGGATCATGCAGCCGTGCATAATCCGGCGATCCAAGCTGTCGATTTCTTTATGCAGGATCCAAGAAATAGCGGGGATAAGGGCAAGCAGGATGTACCGGAAATTGTGATGACCATGATGAAAATTAATGGCGTTTGTCAGATCGTTCCTGCCGATCAGTGCAATCTGCCCTTGTCAGCACGCTGGGCGTACTTCGATCAGGTGCATGGGTTTGGGGCGAATATTCCGCAAGCCTACAATGGGCGCGCTTTGGTGTTAGTTGGAGCGAAGCATAAGCTGTACAGGTTGCTGCAGGAAATTTTCCGTATGCGCGGCATTAAACTGTTTAAGCGTTTGGTTGATTTCTTGCTGGGACGACGGGAGTTGGATGAGATGAATCTCAATGAGCGTCAAACCGTTCAATTTGCGATGGTGGAAGAGGTTGCGAATTTAATTTCCACTAATGGAATCCCGACAGTGGAAGAGATCGTGGCATTTGCGACGAAGAATGAAGCGCAGATGATTGCGGATGATAACTATAACGGGTACCGCAAGAAAGTGAATAACTTAGTGCAGCAAGCGGTTTTGGATAAGATTATCAAGGCGAAAAGTGCTTCTGAAATGATTAAGTTGTTTGTAAAATGCATCACGATTTTAGTCATGAGATACGAAGATGATCCACGAAAGGTGTATGGGTTAGTGGATGTGATGATTCCGCTGAAGGATGCTTTAGAGGCATGTCAAGCGCAAGCGATTGCGCAGTTAGAAAGTACCACTGTGTTTGATAGAAGTGATATTGAAGGGTTTAAAAAGCAGCTCGATGGCATCAAGAAGACGCCGATGCCTGAGAAAATTCATGCCTATTCTGATGGAAGCAAAATTCATACTGATCGCTTAGATCATTTGAATCAGCAAATGACGGTGCAGAATGAACAAGAAGTGGAAAACGAGCGTGAACAAGAGCAGGAGCAAGAGCAGGAATTAGAAACGGAACGGCAAATGAGTTTACAGCTGAAAGATGGAGGAGGTTCGTTTAAGGAAAGTGGGTGGGACGGAAAGTTGGCTGTTCGTTCACTTGAGTGGCTTAAGTTTTCAGATCCAAAAGCCCTTAAGCTTTCTTTTATGGGACGTCAGGCTGCAAAAATCAGCGAGCAGTTTGAAGGTTTGGTGAGTCTGAAAAATCTTATGGGCAGTTCAAAAACGGGATGTGCCGTTCCTCAGCTGTATAAGGTGTCTGCGTTGTTACAGCAATCGACGAATAAGCTTCTACGAGCTGTTGCAGGGTTTTTTGATGAGCGGCTTTACATGACAAATAATTTCCTGCCGAGAGTCATGGGTTCATCGGATGCCGAGCCTGTGGATATAGGAACGTTTGGTCAGCGCGATCTACAGCATGTGTTGATTCACTTTGAAGAGAAAGAGGGTGACCTCAATATTCTCTCGATGGGCTGTTTGTCGATGCATGATGCGGTGTTGTTGCGCAAGCAGATCGAATCGGAACAGAGCGCTAAGCGTGTCGGTGAAACGGTGAAAAAGGTGATGCTGTACAATCCGCATTTACGTATTCCTGTTGCTGGCGATGCTGTAGACCTAAAGGTGTTGCGCAGCAATGGCGATCTACTGCGTCTGGATGCACAGGTGAAGTGGCTGAATGGCGATGTAGAGTATCAGAAGGATGTGGTTAAAGGAGATGTGGCTCAAGGATTGCTTGAATGGATGGAAAAGGCTGGAATAGAGAAGATGGAGCCAGCGTTTAAAGTGGTTCATGCGGAGCGTGGTATGGGAACTATTGCAGGATCCGATCTGGGGGTTGTTGTGGCGAAACTGAAGAAGGTTCCCATCGCGGAGCAGTTATATATGTAATGTCTCCGCTGTCCTTTTCCCGTGCCCGTGCCCGTGCCCGACTTGCATTTTTTTTCAGGCCGGCCGACTTTATGTAATTGTCTCAATTGGTACCTTTTTACCTAGGGCGTTGCCCTAGGGCATTCGTATCAATCCCAAACAAATGTTTCATCATATGAAATTTTGTGTAATTGAAGGAATTGTCTATATTCCTCTTGATATGAATGTATTTTATGATGTTCTTTTTGGTTCGTTATGTATGCTACAACGGCATCATGTTGTGATGCACTAACTGAGAAAACGCCAAAGCCCTTCTGCCATGAAAAATCATGATATTTTTTTTCTTTGGTTTTAATCCATTTTGATGAGTTTTTTTTGATCACTTCAAGGAGCTCACTGATAGAAAGTGTGCGGGGTAGTGTCGTAAAAAGATGGATATGATCTGAAACACCACCAATTTTATGAACATAGCTACCGTAAGAAGCGGTGGTTGAAATGATGTATGCATACAATTCAGGTTGGATCTCTTCATCGATAAAAGGATAACGATCTTTTGTGCTGAAAATGATATGTAAAAGTACATTTGAAAGGGATTGGGACATATTGGTACCTCCAAAAAAGTTGGTTTATAAAAGTGGGTCTATGATGGTACAATAAATTTCTTTATTTTTGAGATAATTTTCTTTACCTAGGGCGATGCCCTAGGCTGCTATAAACCAGGCCTACAGCCTGGGAAAAGCAAATCTCTCTCTGTGCGCTCTGTGGTAAAAAAAAACAAGACGAACACTCTGAATTTAAGATTCCATGAGTGTATGGAGCTCTGAGAGCTTGGGAGTAGGCCGTGCATAAGAGTCTATGATAGCCAACACACTTGGGGTCATTTTAGACAAGGTTTCTGGAAACTGGGAGCGAAGTTTGCGCCTAGCATGTGCTTCGTGCGTTTCGATTATGCGTTCGAGTTCTTTAAAGCGTTCCAACATCATTGCGTACGTAGGAAGAACCTTATACCGTTTAGCGTAGGGCAAAAGCTTAAAAGGGAAGAGTTCTTCGGCGCGACTATAAAAAGGATCTGGTCTAAAGTTGTGGTGGCGCAACCGGTGAGCGAAGCGCTGTATAATACTATTTGGGGCTCGTTCTGGGTCTCCTGCTTTGAGAATAGCACCACGACCCTCACTTATGGGACTAGCAAGACGATTATCACTTGGTGAAGGTTTAGAGAGTAAGGGAAATATTTCTGTTTCCAACCAGGTTATTGCTTGCTTAATGTTTGCAAGGGGAGACTCAACACCGACTGCAAGCAAGCATTTTACAAGATTTAGGTGCGAAGCCCGCCTAGAATGGTCTTCATAAAAATCTGTGACGTAGTCATGGACTAAGTCTTCCATTGTTTGACGTCCATTATCCATTACAGTCCACTTCCAATATGCAATCTCTCGAGGTGAGGTGGCTGTGGCAGCACAGTGAATGAGGTAGGGGGCAACGGTGTGGTTACCAAAAGGCGAGGTTGCCCAACCGATGCTGTGAGGCTTTTCGTTGGAAGTGTGCACGCTGCAATCTGTTTTGGCTTGATGACGAATAAGGACCTCGCACGTTTTTTCTGCTATCGTGCGATAAGCAGAGGTGTAGGGGGTAAAGCGATGTGCAAGAAAAGCAAGGGGTCCGTTCATCTGTCTTTCTTCAAAGGGATGGATAGATGGTCTTGAGAGCATCCAACACTCTCGAACCTGGATTGATGTTTTTCTTGCGATCACTTCTATTGCAGAGGCATCAAAATGTGTTATGGCTTCGGCCATTAAATCTTGAATGTATTTCTCGTCGGTGAATTTATCTTCGAAATGAATCATCTCTAATGCACGCTCCATTCCACGCATGTGATACGTATGATGGAGGAATTCATAAGTGTTTTGATTAAAGGGAGTCCATGCGGTGAGTGGATTAGAGTTATTGTTCGAATAGGCAATAGGGGGTTGGTATCCAAAAGGAATGGCAAACGCGATAAAGAGAGTGACGATTAAAGCGGCTAATTTCACAAAATGGCTACGTTGAGAATAATTTCTGCGTTTGCACAAATGTATGGGGAGGAGAATAATATTGCGATGGATTTCAAATGTCACAATAGCAACGGTTTTTAAGGTGAGCCAGCAGCGACAAACGACTACTCGAATTTTGACAAAAATGCCTTTATGTAGATTTAGAGGGAGCATGTTGGGAGTGTTTAGGTGCAAATAGCGAAGAGAAGTTGTGGGGGATGGGTGCAGACATTCAGGTAATGGAAATCTTGCAGGAATCATTAGTCGCACTTTTTTTGTTTTATGAATAGTTAGTTTAAAGAAAATACAATATTAATGCAATTAATATATTGTTGTGTTTTATTAGTTAAATGGACGGAATGGACGGAATGGACGGGATGGACGAAAAGGTTACTAATTAAGTTACCGTAACAATGTCGTTTTCGTCCTTTATGTCCTTTTCATAGGTTTGTAAAGCAATGAGGAGGCAGGAAAAGCCTCCCAACGCTACCCAGTACCACGCGGCACTGGAAACAATACCCGTTTGGTGATACAGCCACAGCGAAATAGAGACTGTCGGCCCGCCAAATACTTGTGAGCCTAATGCATACGCAAATGCAATCACAGAATAGCGATGTGCCGCAGGAATAAAGTGCTGCGACCAGGAATGAAATGTCGATGAAAACCAGACTCCGATGATCACTAAGCAAACGCGCATGGCAATAACTGTTGCCAATGTTCCCCCATCTAACAACATGAAAAGCGGTATGCCTGTCACTGTTGCACAGGCGGCTGAGGCCAACATCATTCTCTCGCGGGAATAGATGCTTGCGAGCCATCCAAACAACGGCAAGGTTGCAAAGTCGAGAATGAGTAATCCTGTATTTAAGTACATGATCTGATTAAGAGTGACGTTGGCAACTAAAGGCGCAAACCCATTCATGAGAATCAAGGCTACCGAATAGGTGGCGTAGGAAAAGCCAGCGACGACGGCAACTGTCAACAGACGTAGGCGCAGCTCCCAAAAGTGGGTAAGAAGCTCACGGATGGATGGGTTTACGGTTCTAGGTTTTTCGTCCATGGAGATCTGTGAGCGCAAAAGGCATCCAAAAAAGGCTGTGAGGCATCCAATAAAGTATAATATGCGCCATCCTTCTTGAAGGAGGTCAAAGTAACAGATGAAGGAGACTCCAGCGGAAGCCAGAAGGATGCCTGCGATTGTAGAGGAGCTGTAGATGCCGCTCAGGAGGTCATGCTTCTGTTCACGTGTATTTGAAAGTAGGTAAACAGCGCCCCCAATGGTTTCTCCGACGGAAAATACGTTTTGCAGCGACTTGCAGGCCAGCAAGAGAAGAGGAGCGAGGATGCCAGCTTGAGCATAGGTAGGGATGGATCCCATTAGCGCAGAGATACATGCCATGCCAAAAAGCGAGGTCATTAGGGCAGTTTTGTATCCAAAGCGTTCCCCTAAGTATCCAAAGAAGAGGGATCCAAGCGGACGTACAATCATGCCTAAAGGGATAATTGCGTAGGTGAAGATGAGGGCGGTCAGTGGATCAAAATGAGGAAAAAATAAGGGGGCGATGAAGGGGGAGAGAAGGGCGTAGAGGGCTGTGTCGTAGTGTTCGAACACATTCCCTAGTAGAGTGCTCCAAAGCTGTGATCGGGTTAATTTGGTGGTCAAAGGATGCCTTTGCATATGAGGTTCTTCCGTGCCCGTGCCCGTGAGCGTGCCCGTGCCCGATTCCTAAATGTTAGAACGAGGAAACGGTAACGAACAACATAAA
>JACDHD010000103.1 GCA_013821265.1 Parachlamydiaceae bacterium
ATTGTTATTCCAAGACCAGTCTTGAAAAGGTTTTACTGTAAAGAGGTAGTATAACTCAAATAAAGATTTGACACTACAAAATACTGATTTTCATATGCTTAAATTTTTTCACAGCCTCTCCCGGCCTTGACAACCAGGTCGGGACGACCTGGCTACATTATTGCCATGACTTTATAAAGGACGTACGTTACGTCATACCGGTGAACACGGGCACGGGCACGAAAAGACCTTATGAAACCGTCTCAAAACGCGGTACAAAAAATATTCGTAAAAAGATGTTGCGCGATTAGGATCTGATCGCTATAATTCAGCAACAAAATTCAGGAGAAAACTCATGGTACGCATTAGCAAACAATCAGAAAGGCGCAGTCGCTCTCCGCGCAAACATCGTGGACCAACTGTGAAAACAGGAACACGTAAGGATAATCTTCCGTTTAAAGAGCATAACAATGCAATTGAAGGCGAGTTAGCCGGTACAGCATTCATTCCAAAGATTAAGTAGGTGACTCATGTCTAGACATCCAAGTTTTGGTAAAAGTAATAAAGGCGCTGCAAAGCGCAACGTGCTCAAGCGTTTTGAGCGCGTCGAAGTGTTGAAAAAGCTCGGCCGTTGGGACGTTGCAGGTAACACACGTGTTACAGGCTTGCCTAAGACGCCAGCAATCGAATAGTTTCAATTATGTCCTATTTGGAGTGCGGTGGCTTGCCACCGCTTTTGTAGGGATTGGCTTGCCGATCCCATCTTCGGGAATTCAAATGCAACTTGCAACATATCTCATTGGTGACATCGGCAAGCCGATGTTTGTGAAAGCGGTGGTAAGCCACGGCACTCCAAATAGTAATGACATAAACTTATCGTGAACGTCGACGTTGACAATAGACAATCAGATCTTTCTCTCTTATTATCTACGGTAGCTCCTCTTGTTGAAGCAGTTTTTGCTTTGGAGAAGAAACGAGCAGATGAAATGGGAGTGCACTTTGTCAGCGTTTCAGAAATTTGCGATCTGCACGACCAATTTTTCCAAGATCCTACCCCTACAGATTGCATTACTCTCCCTGTAGATGATCTATCCGATGATCCAGAAACATACTGCATGTTAGGCGATGTTTTCGTTTGTCCTAAGGTTGCTATCGAGTATGCCTCTGCCAATGGAGAGGATTTTTATAGAGAAACCACGCTATATGTCGTCCATGGTATTTTACATTTAATGGGTTATGATGATATGGATGAGAAAGAGTGCGTGCGTATGAGAGCTGCAGAAGAGCGTCATATGAAAAATCTAGTTAAGCTTGGTTTGCTGCTACGAAGCGAATAATCTTTGGAGGCGTGAGTTGTTTTCTACGTGGATGCTTGCATTAATGGTTTTTTCGTTTGCAGGCATGTTTTTCCTTACGATTATCAATAGTGCTTTGCGCAAGCTTCATAGAAAAGATGCAGAACGGCAGCTTGACATTATTGGACTCAGATTCTTTTATCGTCCTCTCCACCGTTTTTTCTTGCCCAACAATGAGTATGAAGGGCTTTTTTTTGCGACGCTATGGACACAAAGTATCGTGCGTTTTTGTTATGCCGTATCGGTTCTCGGATTCCTTTCACAAACTACCTTTTTTGAAGGCGCCTTAGCTTCGGGATCACCCCCAATGAACTGGGTGTGGCTTCTAATTAGCTTATTGGCATTTATCATCATCGCCTTTGCCTTCTGCGATTATGTTCCTAGGGTATTGGGAATGCGTTTTCCTGAAATGGCGTTTCGTTTGTGCGCACCTGTTGCTTCCCTATTTCTCATTTTGGCCTTTCCATTTACGTATCTGTTATTGAAAAGTTTTCATACGTTATCCAACCCCGTTTCTTTTGATCCTGCTGCTGAGCCTATGGGTAAGGAAGAGATCATCGACATGATCCAAAGTGCTAGTCCTGCGTTTGATACACATGATAAAAAGTTAATAGAGTCTGTAGTGTCTTTTAAGGAGCGGATTGCGCGTGAGGTGATGGTTCCTCGAGTAGATGTCTTTAGCCTTCCAGCAGATGTGTCAATCCGCAATGCTGCGAATCAGTTGGGGCATGAAGGATATAGTCGCATTCCTGTTTTTCAGCAAACCGTCGACAACATTGTCGGAGTCCTCATGTACAAGGATGTATTGGCAAAGTACATGGAATATGTGGAGAAGGGGCATCACGCTCCGGTGTTGGATGCTCCTATTGAATCTATTATAAAACCTGTTCTACACACTCCAGAAACCAAAAAAATCTCCAGCTTGCTTCAAGAGTTTCGCAAGAAGCAAGTGCATTTGGCAATTGTGGTTGATGAGTATGGTGGGACTGAGGGCATTGTGACAATTGAGGACATTTTAGAAGAGATTGTGGGGGACATTGCCGATGAGTATGACGAAGAGCAAGAGTTGATCTATGCTCAGGCGGATGGTTCTTGGATTGTAGATGCACGAATGAATATCCTTGATGCTGAAGAGCTTTTGGGGGTCATTTTTCCTGAAGAAGGGGAGTATGATACGATTGGTGGATACATCTTCCATATTACGGGAATGATTCCTTCGAAGGGATTTGTGATTCACCAAGACCAATTCGATATGGAAATTTTAAAGTCCAATGAGCGCTGTGTGGAGCGCGTCCGCGTTACCGTCTTGAAGTAGGGTAGCAGTCCTTGCCTCCCGTGTGCCCGTGAGCGTGCCCGTGCCCGACTTGCTAAAGAGCTAAGTAAAGTTGTAATATTTCTACGGTTTACGTCATTTCTTTAGCAATCGGGCACGGGCACGCTCACGGGCACGGGCACGGAAAAGGACGATGGGACAAGTACGACTTCCTTTTTTTGCGGGCATCCGATATGCTCCCTTCGGTTAATTTTACACTTTTTAAAAGAGAGTTTTATGCAGTTGGACCACCTTGCTGAGCTTCTCGCTGCCTCATTGATCGGAATTGGAATAGGAATGGTTGCTTGTTGGATTTCTCACCGTGTAAAAGTGGGAAACTACCAAACATTGGGTAAAGGAATTCTGCAAAAAGCAGAGAGTGAAGTCGCATCACTCAAACGAGCACATGAACTGACATTAAAGCAGGCTCAAGTTGACCAGCAGCGTGAAATGGAATCGCTCTGGCAAGGGGAACGACGCAAAATTCAGCGAGAAGAAGAGCGCATTCAACAGCGCGAAGATAAATTAGAAACGCGCATGCAGGCTGTCGAAAAAAAGATGGCGGAGATCGAACGACGAGAACTCACATTAGGAACCCATCAGCAGCGCCTTGAAGAGGAAAAAAAAGAGTTAAGTCAAAGACAGGCAAACCTAGTTCAAGAATTAGAAAAGCTCTCTGGATTAAGTGCTACCGAAGCCAAAGACCTATTAATCAATCGCATGACCCATGACGTTAAGACCGACGCCGCTAACCTCATTCGAAGAATCAAAAAAGAAGCAGAAGAAGAAGCTGAGCGCGAAGCCAACATAATTATCACGACAGCCATTAACCGTCTTGCTGTGGCATGTGTGTCAGAAACAACTGTCAATACCGTCGCCATTCCCAATGATGAAATGAAGGGACGTGTGATTGGACGCGAAGGACGCAACATACGGGCCCTAGAGCATGCTACAGGCGTTAACTTTGTCGTGGATGATACTCCAGGCGCTATTGTGCTTTCAGGATATGATCCGATTCGTTTGCAGGTAGCTCGATTAGCTCTCACAGAGCTGGTGACAGATGGTCGAATCTACCCCACACGCATCGAAGAGGCAGTCGAAAAAGCGCAACAAACAATCAAAAAACAGATCAAACAGAATGGAGAAGATGTGGCCCTGCGAGCAGGCATCATGAATCTTCATCCCGAAATTTTGACTCTCTTGGGAAAATTGCGGTATCGCTTCAGCTACGGACAAAACGTCTTGGACCATTCTCTGGAAGTGTCTCACCTCATGGGGATGATGGCTGCGGAGTTGGGATTAGATGTTGCTCTGGCTAAACGCATCGGCTTGCTTCACGACATGGGGAAAGCGGTGACACATGAAGTAGAGGGCTCACACGCTATCATAGGCTATGACCTTGCATTAAAGTATGGAGAGTCCAAGGAAGTGGCAAACGGCATTGGTTGCCACCACAATGAGATGGAACCCATCACGATCGAAGGAAGCTTTTGTAGCGCCGCCGATGCTATTTCGGCGTCGCGTCCAGGAGCTCGCATTGAAGCCGTTGAAGAGTACGTTAAACGCCTTAAGAAGCTCGAAGAAATTGCGTGTGAATATCCTGGAGTCGACAAGGCGTTTGCGATGCAGGCCGGTCGCGAGGTGCGTATTGTTGTGATGCCAGATGTGATCGATGATGATGGGTTGGTTACCCTTGTGCGAAACATCACTAAGCGTATAGAGCAGGAAGTCACTTATCCGGGAAAAATTAGGGTCACAGCCATTCGCGAAAAGCGCGTCATGGAATATGCTATGTAATGAACAATTGAATTTTAATAATGAAATACGATATAATTTATTGAAAAGTAGTAAGGTGTTATATGATTTTGCCTATTATGTACTATGGTAATCCTGTATTAAGAAAGAAGACAGGATGTGTCGATGGAATTGATGCTGAATTGCGTCAGTTGGTTCAGGATATGATTGAGACAATGGATGCAACGGATGGGGCTGGATTAGCTGCACCGCAAGTCAACAAGTCGCTTAGTCTTTTTATAACAAAGCATCCTATTTTGGTTGGAGAGGATACACCTAAAGCCCACTACATTGAGGGCAAACTTCGTATTTTTATTAATCCGAAGATTCTAGCTTATTCAGAAGAGATGACAGTGCGAAGTGAGGGGTGTCTTTCGATTCCTGGGCTGTACGGAGATGTTGTTCGTCCAATCAGTATTAAAGTTCAAGCGACTAATCTTGAGGGTGAGTTGTTTGAGGAGGAGTTGTCAGGGAATGATGCGCGTGCATTCATGCACGAAAATGATCACATCAATGGAGTGCTTTATATTGATCGCTTGTCTCCGAAAGAGCGCAAGATGCTAGAGCCTCATCTGCATAAAATCAAGAAGCAGTATCGGTAATTAGCACAGAATACCATTTCTGATTTTTATCGTCTGTGCCCGTGCCCGTGAGCGTGCCCGTGCC
>JACDHD010000002.1 GCA_013821265.1 Parachlamydiaceae bacterium
CTTTTATAGGGGTCGGCTTGCCGACCCCACCGCAGTTCGTTGTGACATCGGCAAGCCGATGTTTGTGAAAGCGGTGGCAAGCCACCGCACTCCAAAAAGCACATTCGCCCTTTGTGCTTTTCTATACCTCGTTTGACTAAGGAATCAGATACTCAAATGTACACAGTTGAACAAATCAAACCAGAAACGTTGTCAACTGAAACCACAAATGCCTTTGCGGTTCTATTAACCGGCTCTTCCTACCAATCCCATTTGCACTCTAATCACCCAGACACCTTACTATTAGGTGTGCGTCAACACGATCAACCCGTTGGCATACTCGTTGCAGCACTTTCACCACTCATTCGTTTAGCAAATGTAAAATGGCTTTTTGTAAACGAACAGCATCGCAGACAAGGTGTTGCGACACAATTGCTTCAATTTCTACAAGCCTTACTAAAAGCTGAAAACTATCAGCTAGCTCTCTTATCCTATCCTGGAAAGCATTTGATCAGTTCAGGGATAGAGCAATTATTGCATAAGCTAGAATGGCATGCTCCACGCTGCAGCCAAATCCACTGTCGCTTTGATGAAGCAAAATTCAATCCTCCATGGTTGAATCAAACTTACGTTGTGCCTACAGGCTTTCAGGAGTTTCTTTGGAATGACATCTCTGCTCACGATCGAGAAAGTGTGAAGGGGCAACTGGAGCAAGGGCAGATGCCAGCCGAATTATCGCCTTTTGAAAATGAAGAGTTGTTAGAGCCTTTAAATAGCCTAGGATTACGTTACAAGGGGCATATTGTGGGGTGGGTGATTACACATCGCATTTCACCCGACACCATTCGCTACGATTCGCTCTATATTCATCGAGGCTGGCAACAAGGTGGAGCCGCATTGCGTCTTTTGTGTCATGCGATTCAGCTACAAAAGGAGGCGCATGTGCATTGGGCAGAGTTAACAGTTAATGTTTCCCTCGTGGAGGCCACCTGGCTGCGTTTTTTGGAAAGACGACTCATTCCATACGCGCAAGACGTAACCTACACCAACCAATCCTGGATCAGTCTTGAGGGCTAAGGGGACTCTGTCCCCTTAGAACCCCTGCCAAAGGGTATGAACCCTCTGGACTCCCATTGTAGTGGGGTTACAAGGGCTTGCCAATGTTCTTCGCTTTTGGAGTGCGGTGGCTTGCCACCGCTTTCATAAACATCGGCTTGCCGATGTTACTTTGGACATGTGTTGCAAGTGGATTGTGAGGCATCTGTCGCCACGTTGTGGCTTTCCTTTTAAAGGGGCATTCCCACGGGTTTCCTCGCTTCGCTCAGTCACCCGTGGCTAGCTACTGTCGCCACTAGCGTGGCTTATTAACCGCTCCGCGGTTGTGAAACCAAGTATTTCGTTACTTTTATTGGCACTTGGAAGCTCCAAAAAGAATTATTTATTTGTTAATGCGTTTCAAAATGCTTTTCCCAATCGCAAGGTAACAGTTCTTTAACTGTACCTGTCCATTCAGCTCCAGGATTTGTTTTCAGCACATGATTGATGGTCAACAATGCAAGATGCAAACAACTTTCGACGACATTCACTTCGGAAAACGAAGGCTCTTCTAGAGAATCAACATCTCTCATGACACTGCCTACGTAATCAAGCATCGAACTCTCCATAATCGTTTTTCCAAAAGCTATTGCAGGCATTTGTTTGATACTAGAAGGAAGAGGATGCCACTTTTCTTGTACTTTCTTCATTTTCGCATGTTCTTCTGGGGAATCTTTGGGCGATAAGGACATAAACGCAACACCCTTCTTAAAGCACTCCTGGCGTATCAGTTTTACACCCCTAACATAGTTTTGACCAGAAGATAGTTGAGTTAGGTGACCCTGTCCTGCCGCTGTAAGAGCTAATGAGTACTGTTGAGTTGCGTCAATTGAATGTGCTATCATGGTTTGATTGCGTGCAAAAAAATGATCTGAAATATTACGGTGACGTGTATTCCAGCGCTGTTTAAGACGAGTTAATGCTTTTTCGGTTAATTTTTGCAGGCCCTGATAGCATCGTGAGTGTGTTGTGGCTGAACTTTCTCGTTTTTTTCCTTTTTTTATCAGTTTAAAGCTATCGATAAAAGCACTTAGCTCTTTTTGCGTTGCTTCAGGAAAAAAATAGGTATGGAATCCCTTCAAATCCAATTTAAAGGCTTCAAATCGTTGATATAAAAATGGCAAATTTTCTGTAGCGATAGACATTAGGCCTCTACAAGTCTGTATTAACTGTTCCGCTTCCTCGAAGTATGTATCTGGAAGCTCATCTGCGGCTGCAGTGTCCCAACAACGCAGGAGATGTTTTGGTGCTTTAAGCTGCGATGGAATAACCTCGGCGTGCTCGTCATGCTCTGTTAAAATACACACTTGCCGTGTAGATAAAAATAACCGAGCGAGCTGAGATGCCAATTGATGATGGTGCAAAGTCCTATGTTCATTACCAACAAAGATAACGTTGACGTATTGAAGGTTTTGTGAAAAAGGTCCCACCATATTGCAATCAATTAAATCAAAGTGGTTTTGAATGAAAATACCTATTTTCATCATCTCGTGAGAGGGTTTTTTTGGAATTACAACTTGCGTTAGTATGTAAGAGCGTGAACGAAACCAGTCATTTGTTTTGCGATACATGCCCTTGCTCGAACACTTAAGGCGTGTGATCTCCGAAACGGTAAGGTAATCGAAACTATGAAATAAGGGTCTTCTTGCTAAAGTGCTGAGTGATGTCATTTGTTTATCCTAATTTTTATTAAATTGAGGCAAAGGAAACTTGCCAGTTTTCAGGTAAATAATCTTTAAGTAATCCACGGAAATCAGCTGTGGGATCTATTTTGAGCTTATTGTCGATGGCTAAAAGCGCGACGAGGAAAAGACTCTCAACGTACATAACTTCATACGTTGCAGGACTATCAAGATCTGCAAACTTTTCCGTTACTTCTACAATAAAATCGGTTAGAGGTTTATTGAGAGTAGCATCTTCCAGCTGAAGAATACTTGCAGCTGTTGTAGGCATTTGAAAAGGTTCTGGAGACCATGCTTGCATCACTGTTGTCAAAGGTTGCTGCAAGGATTCAATGTCAATAGGTTCAGCTTGATCTCGAGGCATTAAAGACATAAAGGTAACGCCAGCTTTAAAACAGTCCAAGCGGATATGTTTCACTGCTTGTACATATTCTGGTTTGGATACGAGATGTGTCAAATGTCCATCTCCCGCCATAGTGAGAACAAGAGGGTGTAATTTTGTCTGTTGGATGGTGTGTGCTACCATTGCTTGGTTGCGAGGAAGAATCGTTGAGGTTAGATGCTGGTGATACAAGGCATCGCGTGCTTTAAGACGAGTGATCGCTTTTTCTGTCACTTTTTGCATGATGTGACAAAATCGAGCTTGCGTTGTTTTGGATGTTTCATCAGCTTGTACAAAAAACTGTAAAAAGAGTTGTTGCATTTCTCCATGGGTAACTTCAGGAAAAAATAAGTTGTAGATTTTGAAAAAAATGGGAGAACACTCTACTGAGAATTCAGTCATTCTTGAGCTGTCTCCTAATGCGAACATGATAAGTTCGGAACAGCGATTTAGTAACGGCGCTGTAATAGGAGGCCAAAATTCTTCTGGTAGGTTATCTTCGTCCCAACAACTCATTAAATTTTCAGGAATTTGAGATTGAGCTTCTTTTATTTCTGCTTGATCGAAACTCTCCGCTAATATTCTAACTGGCATTTGTTGAAAAAGAAGATCTACCAGCAAGCTTGTAACCGTTGTATGGGTGCGATTGCCATGTTCATTACCAATGAAAATGATCTGTGTTCGTTGCAGCTTTGATGAAAAAGTTCCTGTCATATTGCAATCAAGCAATTCATAGTGATGTTGCATAAAGCGACAGATAGTGTTTAGGTCTTGTTTGTTGATTGCATGCGTTCTGTTGTTTCCCTTAACAAATAACTGGTTATTCACCCAAGCAACAGTCTTTCCACGCATGTCCTTACTCGTACTTGCGAGACAGGCAATATCCTTAAGATGCAAACAATCAAAAGTATTAAATAGAGGTCTTCTTTCCAATATATTCACTAAAACTCCAAAAAATTTATTTATTTGTTTGTTTATTTTAACAAAAAAACAAAATGCAAATAAAGGAGTATTTATTATGGAGAATGTGTAAATAATAAAGAACCATATGAATTTTATCATATCGGCATGATTGATAAGGTCTTTGAATCGGTTACAGAGCTTCAAGCTATACCGAAAGAGAAGATGCGACGTTTTGGTCTTTATACCATTTGCAATGCTAGTAACTCAGAAAATTTCCCTGAACGACTAGAGAGATCCTTGAATGTTCCTACATCTACGATCTTTCCATTATCCATCACATAGATACGGTCGGCATGCTTAATGGTGCTTAAACGATGTGCAATCACAATGCGGGTGACATCTAATTTCTCTAGATTTTGCATCACAATGCTTTGACTCATATTGTCGAAGGCATTTGTTGCCTCATCCCAAATCATCAGTGGGGCTTTCGTTAAGAATGCCCGTGCCACTAATAGTCGTTGTCGTTGTCCTCCCGATAATGTCATACCACCTGTTGTGAGTAAAGTATTCAACCCCATAGGTAACTCTTTAAGATCATTTGTGAGCCCTGCTAATTGTGCAGCCCAAATTACCTCTTCTTGGCTTGCAATATCACCGGCAGTGATGTTATCGAAAATCGTGCCATCTATAATCATGCTATTTTGCAGGATCGTCCCCATTTGCCTGCGCACGGCTCGCAAATCTAAAGTAGCCAAATCCTTGCCATCAAAATAGATTGCTCCCTGCTCAGGGGTTTCAAATCCCAATAATAATCTAACAATAGTTGATTTTCCACAGCCTGAAGGTCCAACGATGGCAATAAATTCCCCTGGGTCGGCATAAAGAGAAATATCGTTGTTTACTAAAGCGCCTTGTTGATCATATCTGAAACTTAGATGCTCGATGCGAACTTCACCTTTGAAAACATCTGGTTTAATTTTTTCTAAACTTGTCTCCGGGTGTTCCTGAATGATAACTTTAGAACGCTTCCAAAGAGGGTATATGCTGATCATATCCATCAAAGTAATACTGAACTCTGAAATCGAAGAAGAAACATTTAAGAAAGCTGCATTAAATGCCAGAAAGGATCCAATTGTAATGGCAAAGACTTGCCCTCCAGGTGATGGAGCCTGCATTAAAATGATGATTACTAAGAATATGATCAAGTACTTAAGCAAATCTAAAGTGAGATTTGTTACTTGTACAATATTGTTGATAGATCCTATTCGCAAACGAAGCCGCTGGCTTTGGATAGTATCTTTTGCCCATGAAGCAAAAATGCGATTTTCCACCCCATTGGTACGGATTTTCGATAGTCCAAAAATCATCTGGATGACTTTACCATTAATCTGTCCTTTTAATTCTTGATAGGAAAGTTCTAGTGATTGACTAAAATAAAAACCTATAAGAGACACAATTAATCCGATTGCCATAATAATGACACCGACCAATGTAAGAATTGGGCTATAGTATAACATAACAGCTAAGAATAAGATGGAAAATCCACCATTAATCATGATGTTGATAACCTTTCCGGAGATGATTTTTCGCATTTCTTGGATAGATGTGATGCGTTGAATTAAATTGCCTAAAGTAAAACGACGAAAGAATTGTGTGGGAAGAGAAAACATTCGCGCCCATAAGGCAACTTCAACATCATGGCTTAGATAGCTTTCCGCGCGCAAAATGGCATACGCACTGGTCACTGAAAACAAAGCCATGCTGAGATACATGATACCCAAACCTATTAAAATGTGAGCATAGGTAACCTCATCCAAGTAGGGAATCACCTCATCAAACAATAGCTGATTAGCAATAGGTAGGAATAGACTAATAATGATCGTAAAAAGTCCAATTAATAAAACTGTCCAATAATCTTTGATCCTTCCTTGCAAGCAAAAATTGAATATTTCTTTACCGGTTAGTATGGCTTTAGATGGAAAGGAACGATAAAACATATAGGCTTTTGGCGAGAGCGTATCCGCTTCCGGAGCATCGATTTTTTTTGAGACACCCTCTGTGGGATCTAAAAGGTAATATTGTCCCGGTATATAGGTAAGAAGTGCTGCAGGCTTTTCCTTTTTCCCATTTACAAACCCCAACAAAGGTCCGTGATCTTGTTTCCACCAATATTTTGTCAGAAGTACATTCCGACAATAAACTCCGGAGGCTACTGAAATTTTATAAACTTGCTCAGCATAGTTTTTAGCTTTGCCAGTGGCAGGTTCGACAAATGTTTGTTGGATGGTTTTCCCAATCATTTGACAGGCCCGAATAAGCGGCTTGGTGCTTGGAAGTATGGGTGGTGCTTTTTCTTCGGATAAAACTGTCCCCATTTCCCTTAGGACTGTATCCAGAAATTCCTGTTCTTTCTCTGTTCTTACTGTTTCAGTTTTATGCGCCTTAAGATTTTGGGTGGCCATCTCATTAGCTGCCACCTGCATGACAATTCGTTGAAAATTAAAAAGTCCTTGCCAGAATTTCTGGTAATTTTCGCTATTATATTCATTCGTGAAAACATTAATTTCTGTTTGGTTAGAGGCGCTTTGTAGCCATTCGTTAGGACTTAATGGAAAAATCTCCTCACTAGCAGTGAGTCTAATCTCTTCGAGACCCAATATGTTAACGCTGCCCTGAGTAATGGTAATCCAAGTGATAGCCTCATGTTCATCTTGGTATCTGAAGCGAGGAACCGCTATGGTTTGATTTTGCATTAGCATTGTTGGGACATTCATCTGAAGGTGATGTGAAAAATGATGGATGCGATATTGATCGAATATGGAAGGTAGGGTATTGATCCACCTTCCCATATGGTGCAAAAGCTCTTGCTTTGCACTGGGGTGATTTAAAATATAGGTTTGAATTCTTTCGATAGGTAATGCTCGAAGCTTCACTTGAGAATTAGGCAGGCCCATTACCAGACAATTATTTATCAAAGGAAATGGAAAGAGACATTGATTTATTTGGAAATTATGCAGAAAAATAAAAGACCCCGACAGATCCTCTCCCGAAATGATCGCGTAGGAAGAAAACTTCTCAACATTCAACGATTGGGGGAACAGTACCGTGATATCCAGTTCTCCCTCTTCCAGCCACAAAAGTTTTTTAACATCATGCAAAATGATGCGCTGATTTACAGAAATTACTAGTTCTTCCCCTTCTTTAAGAAGTAATTGCATTAACTCCGAGGGAGGGCTAATTTTTGGCATAAACATTTCCACCATGTAGTATAAATTTACAATAACGTGATTGACACCTAAAAAAAAAGTGATATTATCAGATTTTCAAGATTATAAATATTAGGTTTTCTACTACATATGGCCTACATGCATCCTTGCACAGCTTCTAAACTCATAAGGCAAACCAAATATTATGTAAATCTGGTCGCATTAGTCCTTATTTTTCTTCCGGTCAGTGGGTATAGCTGCGCACCTGAAGAAATTCCCAAGTTTTCTTTATTGCAAGCCATAGCCTATATGCTAGCTAACCAACCCGAAGTTGAAATTTCCGCGCTTAATATCGATGCACAAGAAGGAATTGTGCGCAGTAAGGCAGGACCTTTTGACCCTGTCTTTAATGGATCTCTGGACTACACAGAAATGGAAAATCTGCAAAGCGCTGCATTTATGCTTAAAACCTCTAAGCAGGGTCATGAGTTGGTGGGATTTGTTGAAGGGCAAAAAAAAACGCGCTTAGGGACCGTTTTTTCTCTGAGTACCAAACTCGAGCAAGTAGATAACCATTTCATCTATCCTCGATCGGCAAATATTGGTACCATCACATTTCAGTTGGAACAACCATTATTGCGAGATTTTATATGTGGACAAGATACCGTTAACGAGATCGCTGCTAGATTGGAACTTTCAGCGGTAATGTTTGATAATCTGCAAACAATTTCTCAGCAAATATTGAACACAACGGTGCAATATTGGGAAGTTCTCGCAATCCAGAAACAACTTGTGATTAATCAAGAAGCTGAAATACGCATAGGCAAACTAACCGATGAGATTCAAAAATTAATCAAGGAGGACCAACTTGCGCGATCCGATATTGTTCAGCCACTCGCTCAAATTGAACGCCAACAACTCATTGGCATCCAATTAGAACAAGATCTATATAGTGCAATTCAAACTTTAAAATTAATTCTTGGAAACATTGAATTTTGTGCAAATGATTCCGATAAAATTATTTTGACCGACGATTTCCCTCCTATAAAACTCGAGGTGCGGAAATTTGAAAATCTCGCTCATTGTCTCATTAACTACGCTACTGTCAATCGCTATGACATACGTGCATCAATGATTCGTGAGGATGTCTTTGATATTCTAAAAAAAGGAGCCTACAATCAGACATTGCCTCAAGTTAATTTAAGAGGAGGTGTGAGCACAATGGATTTTACTTTAGGGGGCAAAGCGGAACCTTTTTTTAAACCACTAGAATTAAAGCGCCCACAGACAAATTGGTCTGTCGGAATCATAGTATCGGTTCCCCTTTACAATGATGCTGCAGAAGGAACTCTGCAATTGCGCACAGCACAAAAAAGTCAGTCTAAACTGCGCACCCAGTTGCTCATCCAATCAACAATACGTGATTTAAGAAGTGCCATTTTGAACCAATTAAATTTAGCTAAGGAATTGGATAAAGCAAATGCTCTTGTTCGACTTAACAATACATTGATAGTGAATGAGCGCAAGAAGCTACTTGAAGGATTTAGCACCTTGTTTGTATTGCTGGATTTTGAAAATAGATACACCCAGTCCCTTCGTGATCAGGTCGCAATTTCAAAGCAATATTTACAAAATATTGCCCAGATTCGTTTTCTTACTAGTACGTTGCTAAATGCTGATGTTGACTGTTTAAATGCTATTGAATTGGCCGATATCACCTCATTGCCTGAATTTTATAAGGAAGGATAGTATGGATAACACTGAATCAACTAGCAAAAAGCCTACGCCAAATCAGATCTTTCGTTCCGTTTCCTTAGAGCGCTTATCTAACCCCGAACAACTCGATAGTTTACTCACCGTAGTCACACCCAAAAAGTGGATCGCATTAGCATGTATGCTAATGCTCGGTTGTGTTGTCTTGCTGTGGGCATTCTTTGGCTCCATTCCTGTCAAGATTGAAGGAAAGGGTATTGTTATGAATCAGAAAGGCTTTCTTTTTAATATTCCTACCAAGATGGGTGGAACCGTTCAACAAATCCATGTCAAGCCTAATGATCAAGTCGAAGAGGGAACTTTAATCGCTCAGATTTTCGATGCAGAGGAAAACTTAAAATTAGATCGCGCTGACCTTAGAGTGGTCAACTTAACCCGCGATCTTCAGCGTCTAAGAGATGAGGTAGCCGTAGAAGCCCAAGCGCAAAGTGAAGCTCAAGAAAGTGAGATTGCTGCCAAGAAATATAATATCGAACAATTAGATAGAAGAATTGAAGATTTAAAAAAAGAAGTAGAAGTACGACGCAAGCTTTACGAAGACGGATTGGTCAGTCATAGCGTTTTGATAGATACTGAAGATAGGTTATCCAAGTCACGCATTGAAAAAGAAGTCACTGGAGCAGCCATTGCGACATTGCGCTTTAATCTTGCAAAAGGGTATCGCACCGAAGAAGTAAAGGCTAAGGAGCAAGAGTTATTTAAAGCTACAGAAGCACGCGATTTGTTAAGAACCCGACAGCCTTACTATAATATATATAGTTCTACCACCGGCAACGTGCTTGCCCTGCTTGCAAGCGAGGGCGACGTGGTGCAGCCGGGAGCTCCTCTTGTGTGGGTGGAATATAAAGGAGCTGAAACCTCTTATGTTGTTTACGGCTACTTTCCTGTCGAAAAAGGAAAGCGAATTGAAATTGGTTTCAAAGTGCAAGTGGCAGTTTCAACCGTTGATACCCAGGAATATGGCTACTTAACAGGGACAGTTAAGGAAGTCTCCGGTTATGCCGTATCTAAAAATAGCATTGCGAAGATAGTCCATAATACGGAATTGGTCGAATATCTTTCTCAAGGAGTGCCGGCTGTAGTTCAAGTGTTAATCGAATTGGAAACGGATCCCATTACACATAACTATCGTTGGACGTCGGGTAAGACGCCTCCTGTAAAAATTTCTACAGGCACTGTATGCACGCTTCAAGCAATCCTCCATCGGATCCGCCCTATTCACTATGTCTTGCCTATAGAGACGTTTAAAATTGCGAAAACCCCATAAAAATATGAGCATAGACGCAAAAAAAACACAAAGACGACTCAAGACGCCAACCATCATACAAATGGAAGCCACTGAATGCGGTGCAATTGCCCTGGCGATTATTATGGCCTATTATGGGAAATATGTTCCCTTTGAAGAACTACGAACATTTTGTGGAGTTTCTCGTAATGGGAGTGATGCTTATAATATGGTCCAAGCAGCTAAGAAATATGGCTTTGATGCTAAAGGCTATAGCATGGATATTAAGGCTTTACATGCGTGCGATTTACCAATAATCCTCCATTGGAAATTTGAACATTTCGTTGTACTGGAAGGATTTGGAAAAGATAAAGTTTACATAAATGATCCCGCTACAGGCCCGCGTATGATTTCGTACGAAGATCTTGATCAAGCTTTCACTGGGGTAGCCATTATTTTGAAGCCAACAGCAACTTTCTTTAAATCAGGAAAAGCGCCTAGTCTATTACACTCCCTGTATAAACGAATCAAGCAAGTCAAAGCTCCTCTTATTTTTTCGATTCTTGTTGGAATTGGATTAATTGTGCCAAATTTAGCCTTTCCTGCTTTTACTCGTGTTTTCATAGATCAAGTCTTGATGAAGCAGGATTTTTCCTGGCAAACCGGCATCATCTTAGGGATGTTATTGGCGGTTGTAGGCACCACTATTCTTAATTTCTTACAAAAATCTGTGCTTAATAGACTGAGAACACGTTTATCATTAAGATTTGCAAGCGATGCCTTTTGGCATATGCTGCGCCTTCCGATGATGTTTTATACACAACGCTATCCGGGAGAAGTTGCTTCACGTTTAGCGCTTAACGATTCCATCAGTCGCACGATTACGGGTAACTTAGCAACCACGGCCATTAATCTTTTGTTTGTTATTGTCTACGGAATTGCCATTTTTTATTACGATGTGATTATTGCTCTTACTGCGATAGGGATGATCGCCATCTCATTACTCTTAATGAGGCTTGCCTATCGTGCTCGCAGCGATGCTTATGCGCGCTACCAAGCCGACCAGGGGAAAAACATGGCATATTCGCTTGGAGCGTTATTAGATATCGAGACTATCAAAGCATCGGGAATGGAGGTTAAGTTTTTTTCACGATGGGTGGGTTATTACACAAAAGTCATCAATGTTCTACAAGAAGTGGGAAAGAAAGATATTTTTTTGGCAGTAATGACTCCCCTGATGAATTCGCTGACAATGCTGACGTTGATTGCCATTGGAGTCTGGAAAATTTTACACGGGGAAATGACAATCGGCATGTTTGTGGCTTTGCAAATCTTGCTGAATAAATTTATGAGTCCGGTGATGCAGCTTGTCGGATTTGGACAATTGATTCAATTGTTAAGGGTAGATATTGCACGAGTAGATGACCTTCTGAACCACCCTTTGGATGCCCAGTTTCTGAAAACTGACGTTGCCTCGTCTAAGGAAAACGAATCCTCGTTTAACAAGCTTTCCGGCCATGTACAATTGCATAACATAGCCTTTGGATATAGTCCTTTAGATCAACCGGTAGTAAAAGGAATTTCATTAACACTACAGCCCGGCAAAAGCACCGCTTTAGTAGGACCCACCGGTTGCGGTAAATCGACCATTGCTAAGATTGTCGCAGGACTCTTTGCTCCTTGGGAAGGGGAAGTGCTATTCGATGGGAAAAGCCGCGATCAACTTCCTAGACAGTGCATTGTAGACTCCTTATCATTGGCCGAACAAGAGGTGTTTTTATTCAATGGGACGGTAAAAGATAACTTAACCCTTCTTGATCCTTCTATAGAACAGGAAAACGTCATTCAAG
Organism: Parachlamydiaceae bacterium; assembly: GCA_013821265.1. GTDB lineage: Bacteria > Chlamydiota > Chlamydiia > Chlamydiales > Parachlamydiaceae > JACDHD01. The sequence goes on from JACDHD010000002.1 coordinate 12,096, forward strand.
CCACAACAGATGCTTGCATTCATGAAGAAATTCTCTCACGGGCTGGAGGATATGATTTAGAAATTAAAGAAAATGGTAGCAATTTAAGTGGGGGGCAAAAACAGCGCATTGAATTAGCTCGTGCCCTGCTCAAAAAACCGACAATTTTAATTTTGGACGAGGCGACAAGTGCAGTTGATTCCCCTGTTGAAGCCCAAATATTTAAAAACATTCGGCGGCGAGGTTGTGCTGTGCTTATGATAGCTCATCGCTTGAGTACAGTGCGAAAATGTGATGAGATTATTGTGCTGGATAAAGGAAATATTGTGGCTAGAGGAACCCATGAACAATTGATGAATGCATCCGGAATTTATAGAGATCTTTTAGAAAGTGAAAACAGAAATTTCTAAAGATTTATACCATATTCAGCGTTGTATATTCAATTCTAAAAAAACGACACTGAACATGCGAAAGATTTTCTGCATATTCCAGCGTCGTTTTCATTAGTAAATCATCTAACAGCTTAGGCTACATGAAAAAAAGGACATAGGGTTTAATCAACTTTATGTCCAATTCACACTTCACCATTAAGATCAGTAGAAGTGGATAGGTGCTTGGTCCGGCACAATTGCATTTAGTGTAGAAACAAGACCGCCGGTTTGAGCTTCACTTCCGGGCACATCTATAGGCCTATCTATTAGCAGCCGACCACCCACCACTGATTTAAGTTCTTCTTTATTTAGTTCTTTTGTTTCCATAAAACAACTCCTTTAAAAAGCTTTTTCTAGGAACCAACTAATATTATGGAGGTCCACGTCAAAGCATAACACTTTAACGTTCTTATTATTATAATAACATACGATAATTAATTTGTAAACATTTTTTTTAAAATTGTAGGCGCAAAATAGAAATGTCGTAATGTTCTGCAACTTAGAAATGTCGTATTTATTATAACATGTACCTCTTTTGTTTTAAAAGCAGGGGGTAGGGGGACGGCAGTCCCCCCTTACAATTTCTAAATATCAAGCTTTATAGCCCAACTGAGGTGTATGGGCGTTAGCCCATACGCCGATGGCGGGAGCGGAGGTGTAGCCTCCGACAGCAAAGTAGACTATAGCTGAGTATAGTGTTTTCTTTTCAGGAGTGCCTGTGATTCTTGTTTCCACGGATGGTACCCAGAAGGTTTTTGATGGTGTTTGGGTCGCTTGTCTACTTCAATAAGAGTGATTTGTTTGCTATCACTATCTACTCCGCTTTCCTACCGGCAGTAGGGGATAAGGCAATCAAAAAGATCAAAGAAAAGATCCGGGAGTGGGACTTACACAACAAGACTCGCAGCACCTTAGAAGAAATAGGCGAAATTATAAATCCAACCGTTAGAGGATGGGTGAATTATTACGGCAGCTTTTACAAATCAGAACTCGATAAGATTCTGAAACAAATAGACTATAGGCTAACAAAATGGGCAGTGAAGAAATACAAAAAGTTCAAAAGAAATACGAACAGTACTGCACAATGGATAGGAAGGATCAGAAAAAGAGATCCAAAACTATTAGCACACTGGACGTAAACAGAACAAAGGTTGATTGAGAAGAGCCGTATGAAGCGAGAGTTTCACGTACGGATCTGTGAGAGCCTAATGGTGAAATTCCAATGGGCTACTCGACTTTAAAGCAGGGTCTTTGCTTACTATTCCCTTTTACACAGCGATGATTTATGCAATTGTCTCAATTCGTCCAATCGAGACAATTGCATAAGTCTTAACCCGTGCCCGATTCCTAGGTTACTCTCAGGCCTGACGGCCTGGAAAGGACGACTTATGCAATTGTCTCATGTCGTCCATTCTGCCGTTACCATTTGGCAAGTGGTGGCATCGAGCAAAGAATCGCTTCAGGATTACCACCAGACTGAAATCCAAATTTTGTTCCGCGATCATATACCAAATTAAATTCCGCATAATGTGCGCGCAGCTCCAGCTGCTTTTGACGCTCTTCTGAAGAAAAGGCGTGTGATACCCGACGCTGATAAATAGGCAAAATTGCTGGTAAAAATGACTTACCCACCCCTTGCCACATTGAGAGGTCTTTTTGGAAGTCACCGCTATTCCAGTGATCAAAGAAAATGCCACCCACCCCGCGTTCTTTTTTGCGGTGAGGAATATAAAAGTACTCGCGCGCCTGTTGTGACAGTTTTTCGTAAAGTCCACTATCAAATGGTTCTAAAGCCTCTCTTGCCACTCCATGAAAATGGTGTGTATCCTCCTGATAAGGAAATCCCATCGGCGTTAGATCGTAGCCCCCGCCAAACCAAAACTTTTTAGGGGTTTCAATGTACCGGATGTTCATGTGTACTGTTGGAGCATGCGGATTGCTCATATGCGTGATTAGACTAATGCCCGTAGCATAGAAAGGTCCTGTTCCATCGGACATGGGAAACTGTTCTCCAGAGACCCCAGACCAATTGACTGCAGCCTTTTCAAACACATTGCCGCGTATGACGGCCATTTCGCCTCCACCTGCACCCGCATGGTAATTCCACTGCTTGCGTTCAAAACAATGCGAAGGCTCCAATGCTTGAAACGCCTGAATAATTTCTTCGCGCAGCGTTTTGAGAAAGGGTAGAATTTCTGGATGTGAGGGCGTTGTGATTGTCATGGGAGTTCTGGATCAACGTTAGCTAGGGCTACGCGCTCTGTTGGAGGCGCGACGTCCACAGCACCAGTCGGCTTTGCCAACTTAATGCCAATAAACCCTTGGAATGCCATCGACATGAGTCCTGTCATGATAAAGGTGATCCCCATACCTCTTAGAGCGGGAACTACATTTGAGGTGGCCAGCTTCTCACGAATGGCGGCAATCAGAGCAATTGTAAGCCACCAGCCCATGCCTGATCCAAAAACGTAGATCAAATTGGGCATAAAAGGGTAATCACGTGTGACGGCAAATAGACAGGCACCCAAGATCGCACAGTTAACTGTAATAAGTGGAAGATAGAGTCCTAACGAGAGGTATAGTGCAGGAGAAAATTTCTCAATCACGATTTCAAGAACCTGCACAAACCCTGCAATGACGGAAATAAATAAAAGGAAGGTAAGGAAGCTGAGGTCGACGTTGGCGGCATTGATTCCAAAATGTTCAAGCCATGAGAGAGCTCCGGGAGCTGTCACAAACTTATACACTATCCAATTGAGGACTCCAGACACTGTTAACACAAACACCACGGCAACGCCAAGTCCATTTGCCGTTTTGAGCTTGGTGGAGCAGGCTAAATAGGTGCACATGCCCAAGAAGTTGGCTAGGAGGAAGTTTTCAATAAAAATGGCTTGGATAAGTAAGCCAAAGAGATTTAATGATTCGTATGGACCCATCCACATAATTTTCTTGGCTCACTTCTTCATGTTAATAAGATTAAAGATCCAGATGAGGCCACCGATAAGAAAAAAGGCTGCCGGAGGACTTACCATCAGAGCTAAGTTGTCGTAACCGTCGGGATTTTGTGCCGTTGCGTACCAGCTGAGGGGGATGACTTGGTAATTGAAGAGTTGTCCAAAACCAAATAGTTCTCGGATTCCACCTATGACGAATAACACCCAAGCGTACCCCATGCCTGCACCTAAACCATCGAGGAAAGCAGGAATTGGTTCCACGTTTTTTGCCATCCCTTCGGTACGTCCCATCACAATACAGTTGGTAATGATCAAGCCCACGTATACGCTAAGAACCTTCGACATGCTGTACAGGTAGGCTTGCAGGTACTGATCGATGATGATGACGAAAAGGGAGATGATTGCTAACTGAGCGATCATTCTAACGCTATCAGGAGTGCTACGGCGAAATAGCGAAACAAAGAAGCACGAAAATGCGGTGACGAAGGCAACAGATAATCCCATTGTGACTGATACAGAGAGGCGGTTTGTCACTCCAAGGGCAGAACAGATTCCTAAGACCGCAACGAGGATTTGATTGCCTCCCCATAGCTGGCTTGTGAAATAAGACATTGTGGGAACTTTTTGAGCTGCCATAGGGATCTCACTTATCTTCGGCTTTGGGATTACTGGACTCTTTAGCATTTTCCTCATGCACGCGAATGAGGAAAGGGCGGTAGGCTGCTAAAACTTCGCGATAGGCATCTGTCACACCATTACCTGTCAACGTGGCTCCTGCCATTCCATCTACAGCACTTTGAGCTTTTAGGGAATCTCCAAGAACGTCACTGACTTTGCCTTTGACGACTGTAATTCCCAAAGGTGCTGTTTGAAAGTTAGGTTGTCCGCTAGCAACAGGTTGGAAAATCTTTTTGCCAGGAAAGAAGTTTTGCCAATCTGCTTCGGAAATATTGGCTCCTAGTCCTGGCGTTTCCTTTTGATCGTACCAAGAAATGCCAATGACCGTATCGCCATCAGGTTTAATCGCTAAATAACCGTAGATGGCATCCCATAAGCCATAGCCATTAACAGGTATGACGTACCCCATCGGTTTAGGCTGTTCGGTTTGTTCGGCTGTTGTTGGGGGGAGAATAGCGTAAATGAGCTTCTGAGGGCGTTTATAATAACCGGTTTTCTTGTACTCAACTAAATACTCTTCTTCTTTGATTTTAGCTTTTTCAAATGTCGTTTGATTGCCTTTATCATCCACTAAAAGAGCCGGAAAGCGTTTTTTATAGACTTCGAGCAGTTGTGCTTGAGAGGCAATATCGCTTGTTGTCCCAGATTCTAGGATACCACTTGAATTCAGTTTAGCAGGAACGTAGGCACCTTTAGAATCTTGCATGAGAAAGTATTCCTGATGAGAGAGAACTTTTGCTGCGATCATCATTTGCTTACTGCGGTCGAGATCCTTAGCGATCTCTTTGGGTTCTGCCAAGGCGCTAGCCAAAACGGAAAGAACAAGAGCGCAGATAAAGCTCAAGACGACCATGAAAATGATTGTTTTTGTATTGCTCTCTTTAGGAGGCGCTTGCTCGGACACGTTTAAAACTCCTCGTTCTATAGTTGAGAGCGGCGTAGTAATCAAATAATGGGGCAAACACGTTAGCAATCAAAATGGCCAGCATCACCCCTTCAGGGTACGCCGGATTAATTTCTCGAATGACAATCGTCACAATGCCGCAAAATAAGCCATATACCCATCTTGCTGAATTTATACTTGGAGAGGATACAGGGTCTGTAGCCATGAAAACCGCTCCAAAGGCTAATCCACCCAGCAATAAATGCTTATGAGCAGGAAATGCGTAGATGGCGGGATTCCACGCTCCGGAGGCGACTCCAAGATGCGTTGAGCCTAATTGAAAAAGTAGTGCTGTCAGATAAGCACCGATGCCCATTCCAACAATTGTACGCCAGGAACCGATGCCTGTATAAATAAGAAAAATAGCTCCTAGTAGGCATGCAAATACAGATGTTTCACCAAGTGACCCTAAGCGATCTCCAAAGAAGAAGTTCCAATCATTATCGTGGCCGACACCATAGTTTAAGCTTGCAAAACTATAAGCATCTTCATAGTATCCAGGTGACAAACCTAGTCCACCTTGACTTGAAGGAGTCGTCACAAAGCTTTGAAGCTGTTCCTGGCTGAGTTGTCCTAAGGAGGCGTCATGTTGTCCCAAGCTATTCCATTGTTCCATTTTTGCTTGTAACTCAGGAAAAGAATTAACCTCTTTTCCAATGGTATTTGACGCGATGGCATCTACGTGAACGCGCTTAATTTCAGATGTTACATTAAAACGCGCTAGCGGTGTGGCTTGGCTATATCCATCTAAAGCTGTGGTGTGAGCATCTTGATTCATTTTAAGCAAGCTTTCACGCACAACGGTGGGATTGGATCCCACCCATACATTGCCTGACATTTTTGCTGGGAAAGTAAAAAAGAGAAACGTGCGGCAAGCGAGTGCAGGATTGACGATGTTCATGCCTGAACCACCAAAGACTTCTTTTCCTAAAACAACTCCTGCGGAGACACCAACAGCAGCCATCCAGTAAGGAATTGTGGGAGGAAGGATGAGAGCATATAGAATACCGGTAACTAGGAAACCTTCAGAGATCTCATGCCCTCGAAACACAGCAAAAATGGCTTCCCAAATGCCTCCTACGATATATGAAATCAACACAAGTGGGAGGAATATTCCTAAACCTTCATATAAGATGGAGAGGTAATGATTATCTTTCATGGCAAAATCAAAGTAGCCCTGAAAAGAAGTTGCCCCCTGTAAGTAATCGTTCATTAGGGTGTAATCACCGCTAGAGTACACAAATTTTTGCAGGCCTGAGTTCCAGATGGCCATAAGAATACACGGAATCAACGCGACGACGACAAGCATCATCCAGCGTTTGACATCAACAGCATCGCGAATATGAGGTCCCTTTGAAGTGTTGATAGGAGCTTCATAAAGAAACGTATCTGCGGCGGAAACGAGGGGATGAAGTTTATGAAGGGGCTTTCCTTTTTCTACTAAGGAAAGTTGAAAATCGAGCAATCGCCTTAACATCTGCACTCCATTCGCAATTAATGTAAGTCTCAGGCTACCAAATTCTCTCGAAAAGTCAATACAAATTTTATAAGAAAATGACGAAAAGAGACGATTGCATAAGTCTTCGTTTTGTTTTTTACCACCGAGACACAGGGGCACAAATAAGCACAGAGAGCGAGAGGGGATTGCATAGTTTTATGTGTTCTATGTAATGCTTTTCTAGCTTTTTTAAAAAGCTGAGGCTTTTTAAAAACCAGCATTCGCATGGGCTTACGCCCAAGCGAAGTATTTTTTTCATCCTACTCGTTACGTCTTTTAGCCAGATTCGAGTATTTATTCGATAACTTAACCCATTCTCAAATTTGCAAAGTTGACCATGTGCTTTCTCGCTCTCTGTGCTTCTCTGTGCCTCTGTGTCTCGGTGGTAAAAATATAACGAACATCATTGCAACTCCTTTCCTGATTCTAGACTTTATCGCCTTAATAGGGCATCATGGTTGCTTGGGTTCTGCAAATAAGGAAGCAACCATGATCAATTCAAAATGGTGGAAAGCAGGTGCCTTAATAAGTGCATTGATTCTGATTTTGATCTTGTGGCAGCCGCTTTTTAATCAGTTCGTCCAGTATTCCGTTCGCCATTACCTGCGCAAAAATTTAGGAATCGAACTTGCTTATTCAGAAATATCGCACGAAGAGGGCTCTTGGGTATTTTATCAACCAACCTTTTCTGGAACTGTAACAGGGTCAGCTGAAAAATTTGTGGTCGATTGTTCCTGTGAGTTGTGGCGCCGTCACTTGTACCTCGATGTTCAAGTCGTGAATCCTCATTTTTCTTTATCTCAACCCCCCTCGTTAAGCGCTACTTACGCATCTCGTCCTTTGCGTATTAAATTATTGCCTGGTTTATCCTTTTTTCAGCTTGCGGGAGTAGTGACGATTCAAGAAGGACGACTTCAACTTCCAGATTACAGTGAAGAGGCTGTTTTTAATTTGGAAGGACGCTGGCACACAAAAGAAATGAGGCACTACACAGCCTCTGTGCACATTCCCAATACTGTAGAAAATCGGTTAACTATAGATTGGCGCCAGCAGGAAACAGGGAAAAGCGACCTACATTTAGATGCCCTAAACGTGGACTGTGCAGCGTTGACAACGTTTTTTCAACAGTTGTCTTTTTTGCGAGGATGGGAAGTGCCAGAAGGGCGTGCCACAGGATATCTAGATCTGTCTGTAGATCAAAATTATAAGCCAACGATTGTGGGAAATTTACTGTGTGAAGAAATGACATGGGTACACCCAAGTCGTCGACTCTGCGGCATTGTTCCAGCTGCACGACTCTCTTTTCAACGCGGTGAGGAAGATGTTGGAACGTTCGCATTGCTTAAACCTGCCTTTCTGGCAGTTCCTGGGCCTGATGGTGCAGCTTGGCAAATTCGCAATATTTTAGGAAATATCACTTTAAGAAATTTGCAACAAGCGACCTTTACTGTGGATGCATTGTATGATCATCATGAAAAGACACATCCTTTGCAAATCATAGGACAAGGGAATTTGCAAAGCGGAGAAATAGCGATCGATTTGCTTCTTCCCTCTACAACAGTAAAAACAGCTACAGCTCACATTGACTTGCATCCCTTAGATGCCAATCGTCACGCCATTGATATTCAGTTGAAACATTTTATACCGCAAGATGACTGGATTACTGCAGAGGCAATTTTTTCCACTGAAGATGCGTTTACGCATGTTTCTGGGAGCGTTAATTTGCAAGATCAGACAGTTAAAATCCCCTTTGGTTTAATTTTGGAAAATGCCCCGTCAGCCTTTTGGGATGCACACTGGATTAAACAGGGATTGGCCTTGACAGGTTTTTCTGTAAAAGAGGGATGGTTTTCATCGGAAGAATTGCCTTTTGGTAACTACATCGAGCCTTTTGTGCCAGCAAGCATGTCACTAAATCTCGAAGGCAAAGCGCGTGTTAACGGACGTTTTGATCAAAAGAGTTTAGTGGTTGAGTATGCACTAGAACAATTTACATTGAAGCATCCGGCATTTTTCTTAGAAATGCCTTCTAAAAGCTCCTCAGATAGAGCTGATTTCCCCGGAATTCATTACATCGACTTTGAAAGTGGATCTCACGGAGGAGTCCTGATTGCCTCAGAAGCAGTTTTTGGAACAAAAAATCGCGCTCTAACGTTTACAGATGTGCATTCTCAGGTTTTTATTGGACAGCATTCCATCTATGTCTCAGATATCCAAGCTTACTGCAAAGATGTGTATGTAGATGGTGAAGTGTTGTTAGATATCAGTCGATTAAAAGAAGAGGGATTGATAATTGATGCTCACGCAGACACAATGAGCGGTCGCATTTCCCATCTGCAGGAATTGCTAAAGCAATATGAGCCAACACTTGATCTAAAGACTTGTTTTGATGGTGATCTTGCATTGCGGCAAGAGGGAGCTGATTTGCATATGTGCATCCATCAAGGTGCCATTCAAATGGAAGGTATGCTGCATGGGGCTTTGACAGATGGGACGTTGACAAAACAAGGTTCTGATTTAAAGTTACGCGAAGTGAGTGTCGATTTCGATTACGATTTTGCACAGCGTCGACTAGACCTCTCTTCGCTACAAGGAGTTGTGTTAGTTGGAAGCTCAGGAAATTTTGAAGAATATGCATTGGCTGGGGATTACATCTGCTTAACAGATTTAGAAACAGGTGAGATGGAGTTTGATGTTTGGGTAGGAGACCGCAATCGCGACATCGTGCGCTTAGTCGGGGTTACTCAACCAACTCAAGCGGGCGATTTAGATTTCGTTTTGGATCACACACTTTCCCATTTTAGCAATTTGCATCCTCAACTATTTGAGTTAACGCTTTCTTCCGACTGGAGTCAACTCTTGTGGGCCAATCTCCAATTCAACTTCGAAATGCAAACAGTCTTACAGGATTTTCAAAGATTTAGTCGAACAGGGTTGCTTTTTCTTTCGCGTCACTTGTTAACAAAACTGAATGAGCTCAAAAAGATCGAAGGAGCTGTTCAATTTAATCTAAAATATGATGATCAAACCTCGATTCTATCCTACCATGCCCAGGCAGCCGATTTAACCTTTGGAAAGCAGCATTTTCAAAAAGGTGTTTTAACAGGAACTAAGAAAGATAATATTTGGACAATCGATCAGTTACTTCTAGATGACGCTTCATTTGCCGCAGAATTTTTGCATGTTGGGGACACATGGAAAATCAATTTTTTAGGAGCACGTTTAGGAAATAGCTTTCTAATCGGTCTGGAAGGGGATTATACAGATCGAAATCAGGTTTTAGAAGCAAAGATAAATCTGTTTGAAGCTAATTTAAGCGAGCTTACAGAATGGCCTTCTCTTCAGGCGATCGTACTAGAATGGCAGCCAAAGGGAAAAATTACTGCTACTGGTACTATGCGGGTCTCTTTAGAGGAATCACATCCAACTTTTGGCAAACCGAGCACTGTCACAGAAAATAAAGAAAGTCGCTCAGCAGCCAGCATTCATGTGGATGCAGAACTAAAATTAAATTCATACAACCTAGCATTCAAAGAGATTTCTCTTGCAGGGATGCGACAGTTGGAGAGTCATTTTAATGTAGAAGTGAATTCTTTAGGCTTACGTGTAAGATCGGAATGGAACGTTCAGCAAGCCCCACTTTTTGTCACTCTTCAATCTTCGTTTCCTTTAATGCGTGAAGGCGATTTACTGTTGCACACTGATGCAAATGGACAATCACAAGAAACGATAAAAATCCATTGGCAACGCTTCCCTGAAGGTTTTGTGGTGCGGAGTATTGAGGGTGAAATTTACGGAATGCAGGCGCAATTAAAAAATGCCATTCTCAATCCATCAAAGGAAATGGAATTGGTGGGAGAGGTGAAAATAGATCCTTCCAAGGCTTCCTTATGTATTCCTAAAGCACTGAAATCTGCTTTTGGAGATTGGCTGTTGAAAGGCGTTTACGCCTTAAAAGGTACCTGGACCCTATTACCGCGTTATATACTCTCCTGGCAAGAAAAACACAACTTTTCAGGTATACTGGAAGGCAAGGAGTGTTTATTAGGAGGGTATCTTGCAGATCACCTAACAGCTGATTTAAGCTACAGCGCAACAGACATATCTTTAGCCAATGTTCATATTAAAGATGTGGCAGGGCAAATGTCGGCAGTTAGTATGCAATTTAGTAGAAATCCAGCCAACACTTGGTTGTTGACGATTCCATCATTAACCATTAAAGATTTTAATCCGCAGCATATGCGAACGCAGAAATCTGCTGATGAATCAGGTGAAAATACCTTTACTATCTGTAAACTGGAACTGGAAAATTTGACAGGTTCCTTGCAAGATCCTGGGACATTTACAGGGGAAGGTAAATTGCACTGGACCAATACTCAAAAGCGTAAAACAGATAAGTCATTTTGGAAAGTTCCAAGTGAGATAGCGAGCAGTACAGGTTTAGATTTTGTGGCTTTAAACCCTGTTGTAGGCACAGTGCATTTTGCGATAGCGGATCGACGTGTCTACTTGAACAAATTTAAGGAGATGTACAGCGCTGGAAAATTGTCTAAATTCTTTATTCCTAAGGAGGCTACAGAGCCATCTTATGTAGATTTTGATGGAAATGTAAGCATTCAAGTGCGTATGCGGCAATACAATTTGCTATTTAAATTAGCAGAATTGTTTGTGGTGCATGTGACGGGTACCTGGCAAAACCCTGTGTATAACATCCAGCCAGCGAAGTAGATATGTTCTATTAAAAAAGGAAGAATCACATGATAGGCAGGATCGCCTTCGGCGACAGGATGAGAAATAGACTTATATGTTTTCCAGATCCTTGTAGATGTGAAAACTGTGTTACAAAAGACCATCTTTCTACCTCTGCGCCTTTGCGTCTTTGCGTTGAAAATATGTTTTTGAAATGGTGTCTTGAATGGATTTTACTGTTCTGAATTTTTTTCAACGCAAAGACGCAAAGGCGCAAAGAGCGATGCCAAGCAACTGAGAGAAGAAGATTACTATAGACATTTGAGCTAAGGACAATATTCATTCTATATTCTTGCTCATCTTGTCGCCGAAGGCGATCCTGCCTCTCTTGTTATTCTTATTCTAAATGTTTTCCAAAGGTTTGACTTATGCAATTGTCTCAATCAGACCAATTCTTAGTCCATTCTATCTATGTCTAATCTTACTAAAATAAACCCAACAGTTCGTGTACAGACATTTTAATTAACCTTTCATGGTCCTGAAACAGTTCTGTGAGCTGTTTTACCTTATCTGCATCATAGTGAGACGCAATATTCTTTGTAAATTTTTCAAACAGCAAAGGAACAGCCTCTTTACGCCTTCTGCGATGACCTAATGGATAGTTAACCTCAACAGGACCTAACTGAGATCCATCTGTAAATGTAATGGTAATGGCATTTGCGATCGATCTCTTGTCTGCGTGTAAGTACTCTTCACTGTATTGCAAACTTTCTTTTAGATGCATTTTCTGGCGCAGAAAATCAATCCTTACATCTTCTGCTGCATCATCTTCATAATCCTCGGCTGTCAGTTTACCTTTCATAAGGGCGATCGCGACCATATACTGCAGACAGTGATCGCGATCTGCAGGATTTTGCAAAGGTCCCTTTTTATCGATAATGCGTATCGCTGCGTTATGAGTGGTAATGTCGATGCGTGCAATATCCTCAAGTTGATCTTTGACTTTTTGATGCAGTTGTAATGCACATTCTACGGCTGTTTGAGCATGAAATTCAGCGGGGAATGCGATTTTAAATAGGATGTTTTCCATTACATAGCTTTCTAAGGGCTGCGAAAGCGTTAGAGGCATCCCTTTCCATAAGACGTCCTGGAATCCCCATTTCGAAGCTGATAAGGCACTAGGATATCCCATTTCTCCTTGCATTGTGAACCATGCAAGTTGTAATCCACGACGTGTCGCGTCGCCAGCTGCCCAGGATTTGCGAGATCCTGTGTTGGGAAAGTGACGATAAGTTCGAAGAGGTCCTGTATCGATCCATGCTTGTGTTAAAGCATCGCATATTTGATTTTGTGTTGCTCCTAAAATCTTTGCTGATACTGCTGTTGAGGCTATCTTTACCAGAATAACGTGATCAAACCCCATCTTGTTAAAGCTGTTCGTTAATGCGAGAACACCTTGAATTTCATATGCCTGTATCATTGCTTGTAGCAGTTCTAGGACTGTGACTTTACGAGTTGTTTGATCGGTGTAGTCGGCAACAGCCAAAAGGCTTCCTAGATTATCTGAAGGATGTCCCCATTCTGCTGCCAGCCATGTATCGTTGTAGTCTAACCAGCGAATCATAGTGCCTATATTGAATGCTGCAAGAATAGGGTCTAGAGCGAAATCCGTTCCTGGAACTCTTGTCCCATTAGGGACAGTGGAATTTGGAAGAATAGGTCCCAATAGCTTGGTGCATTCAGAAAAGCGTAAAGACAAGATAGCGCATCCTAAAGCATCTGCAAGGCAAAGTCTAGCGGTCTGATACGCTTCATCACTGAAGGAAGGTGGTGTGAAGGTGTACGATGCAATTGTTTCGATAATGGGATCGTACATGGTCATGTTATCGCAGTTTGGCAGGTTTCCACTCGCGTGGTAACGGACCCGTATAATTGCTGAGAGGGCGAATGAGCTTGTTATTTGCTCGTTGTTCCATCAGATGAGCTGACCAACCAGTGATGCGAGACATAACAAAAAGCGGAGTAAATAAAAGTGTTGGAATTTCCATAAAGTGATACGCAAGAGCGCTATAGAAGTCGAGATTTGGAAATAGCTGTTTCGTTTCCCACATAGTGTTCTCTATTTGTTCGGCTATCGCCAGTAATCTAAAGTGTTGTTCTGTTTTTGCGAGTCTTTTCGCCCATGCTTTAATGACAGCAGAACGTGGATCGGAGGTGGTATAGACGCGGTGTCCAAAGCCCATAATCAATTGCTTCTGCTCAAGCATGCGGTTGATGCCTTGGCGCGCTTCTTCTGGTGAATGGAATTGAGAGATCAGTGCCATTGCTGCTTCATTGGCTCCGCCGTGAAGCGGCCCGCGCAAAGCGCCGATTCCGCCACAAATCGCAGAATAGAAATCGGAAAGTGTGCTTGCAATCGTACGTACGGTAAATGTTGAGGCGTTGAATTCATGTTCTGCATACAGGATAAGTGAGGCGTCCAAGCATTGCAACGAAAGATCATCTGGAGCGCGATCTAATATTAAACGCAGAATATGGCCTGCCATTGTTTCCTCCTCTGTGTTCAACACACTGCGCTTCTTGGTTTGGTGGAAGCGCATCCAGTAGAGGACAATAGAGCCTAGGCAAGCAATGAGTCGGTCAGCTACTGCTAGTTGATCGTGCTGAGAAGATTCTGGTTCTATATTCCCCAACACAGAACAACCTGTGCGCAGAACGTCCATCATATTGCTGTTAGGAGGCAAATGCTCAAGGATGCTTTTTAAATCTGGAGGTAGATCGCGCAGGTTTTTTAATTTAGCTTGGTAAGTGATAAGTTTTTGTTGATTAGGTAATTCTCCTCTCGTCAGCAACCATGCCACTTCTTCAAAAGAGGCGTGCGCCCCGAGGTCTTCGATAGAATATCCTCGATACAGTAGGCTCTCTTCTGCTGCACTGCAGAGGCAAATGGCTGAGTCTCCGGCGATGATGCCAGCAAGGCCTCCCGTTTTCGGATTTTTCGCATTACTCATGAAGAAACCCCTGATACTTTATGTTTTGCGATGAATGCACAGATGGCGTCTTTACTCTCTTGGGAAGCGAAACAAATGCTAAAGAGGTGGCGTTCTAATTCTAAAGCCCCTGCCAAGCTTAAATGTTCACCGTTGTTAATGGCGCTTTTTGCATGAATGAGTGCTGCATAAGAGTGTTTGATAATTTCCTTTACACTGTCTAAACATTCTTGAAGAAGTCGATCGGGTTCACACACTTGATTGATGATGCCTAATTTTTCTGCTGTGGCAGCAGAAAAGAGTTTGCCGCTAAAAATTAACTCCTTCGCTTGGCGCATACCGACTGCATTAGCAAGCCTGACTGTTCCACCAAAGCTAGGAATGAGGCCGAGTGTTATTTCTGGTAGTCCTAGTTGAGCTGTGCTGCTGGCATAGGCAAAATCACACGCCAATGCCATCTCTAGTCCTCCACCCAACGCGTATCCATTTATAGCTGCCAAGGTCAGGAAAGGAGCTGTTTCTAAGGCGTTAGCTACACGTTGACCCATTTCGCAAAATTGCAGGAGTTGAGGGTGTGATAATACCTGCATTTCTTTGATGTCTGCTCCGGCAATAAATGCTTTTTTGCCAGCTCCAGTGAGGATTACTGCTTTGATCTGATCCTGAGGAGCTATGACTTGGATGAAGTGCAACAATTCTTCTAAAAGATCATGATTAAGAGCGTTTAAAACGTTGGGTCGGTTAATGGTGATGGTTGCAATCTGATCGGAGTGGTCATAAGTAAGATGTTTCATAAAAATTTTCTATAGCAGCAACTTGATTTAATAGGAAACGAAAGACGAAAAGAACTAAGGCAGAAGGAATCAGCTGCAGAAGTGTTCGTTTTGTTTTTTTACCACCGAGACACAGAGAGCACAGAGAAGGCAATTGCAGACGTATTCTTCGTAGTGTATTTGCAGCTTTCAGGCTACTGTTGATAGGCTTTTTGTTGTCTTTTTAAAAAACTGAGGCTTTTTAAAAACCAGCCAGGCGAAGTTGGTCTGACGACAACTTCGCACTTACTTTGCTTCGCAAAGATGCTGGCGCTAGTGTTTTTTAACAGTTACTAATTTTTACCATTGAGTATGTCTAGAGTTATTTTGGTGAAATCAACATTTTGTCTCTACGTCAAATCAAAGGCATCTAAAAGTGGATATTAGAAGCTGGCTTAATAAGTAACGGTGAAACCTTTGCGAAGCAAAGTAAGTGCGAAATTGTCGCAAGACAATTTTGCCTTGGCTGGTTTTTAAAAAGCCTCATCTTTTTAAAAAGATATCGAAAAGCCTATCACCATGTGCCTCAAAGCTACAAATAATCTACGACGAATACGTCTGCAATTGCCTTCTCAGGTCTCGGTGGTAAAAAACAAAACGAACACTTTTGCAATCGTCTCCTTTAGTCCCTTTCTTCCTTCCTTCCTTCCTTCCTTCCTACTCCCATTGTTCTTTTAAAAACAAATATTTCACGAAAAAATCAATCACTTGTGTACAAGCAGTTATTTAGGAGATACCTCAATGAAGAGCAGTCCAGGCCAAAAATTTCGTCATGCTCTTGCTAGCGAGAAGCCCTTGCAAATTGTGGGCACTGTCAATGCATACACCGCAATGATGGCTCAGCAAATGGGATTTCGTGCGATTTATGTTTCAGGTGCCGGAGTCTCCAATGTCTCTTATGGGTTGCCTGATTTAGCCATGACAACTTTAGACAATGTTTTAGAAGATGTCAGGCGCATCTCGTCAGCAGTCACTCTACCAATTCTTGTCGATATCGATACAGGCTGGGGAAATCAATTGATGATTGCACGCACTGTGCGTGAAATGATTAAAGCTGGAGCGGCCGCTGTACATATCGAAGATCAAGTATTCAACAAACGCTGTGGACACCGCCCAGGGAAAAAAATCGTTTCTTGTGAAGAGATGCAAGAGCGTATACGCATTGCAGTGCGCACTAAGCAGGAAGAAGATGATAGCTTTATGATCATGGCGCGCAGCGATGCGTTGGCAACCGAAGGGCTAGAAGGATTGCTAAAACGTGTCATAGCCTACCAGGAAGCGGGAGCAGAAATGATATTCGTGGAGGCAATGCAATCCCTAGAACAATACTCAGCGGTTAAACGCGCACTAGGGATTCCCATTTTAGCTAATGCCACAGAATTTGGAATAACGCCTATCTGGGAGTTAAAGCAATTTGCAGAAGCTGAGGTAGATTGTGTATTGTACCCTCTGACTGTAGCCAGAGCAATGAATCTTGCCGCCTTCAATACGCTAAAATCTTTACGGGAGCAAGGTTCCCAGAAGGGATTTTTGGATAAGCTTCAAAGTCGAGAAGAGCTGTATCGCTTTTTAGATTACTATTCTTATGAAGAAAAAGCAGGTAAAGATGAACGTTGATGAAGCCTTAAAGCGCGTAGCAGTCCTTGGTGCGGCAGGAAAAATGGGAAGCGGGATCGCGACGTTATTGCTGCAAGAAATGGCGCGCTCTGAGGCATCTACCTTAGGCCAAGTAGGAAGCGGTGAGTATCGACTTGTCTTAATTGATTCTAATGAAAAAGCTCTCATTCAACTGCGTCGGCAGTTGCGATCGCATCTTACAAAATATTCTGAAAAGAATATCAATGCTCTCAGGCAATACTACGCAAACAATCCAAAGCTTGTCAGCAATGAAGAAATGATCGACGCATTTGTGGAAGGTGCCTTAGATTGTGTACGCATGGATATCGATCCCTATCATGCTGTAGGAGCACATTTAGTGTTTGAAGCGATTGCAGAGGATCTGCAGGCGAAGACACAGATTTTTTCAGCTCTGAACAAAATGAAGAAGGGAACGCAATATTACCTAAGTAATACCTCATCCATTCCCATTTCCGTGTTGAATGAGCAGAGTTACCTAAAAAATACTCTTGTGGGCTTTCATTTTTATAATCCACCAGCCGTGCAAAAAATACTGGAAATTGTGATTCCTGAAAATACAGATCCAGAACTCGCACTATTGGTTCCAGAACTAGGTAAACGACTAAATAAAGTCATGGTAACAGCAGATGATGTCGCAGGATTTATAGGAAATGGATACTTTATTCGCGAACTAACAGAAGCATGCCAAATGGCCAAAAAATTAGCTTCAGAACGTTCTTGGGAATTACCAAAAGCTGTGTATGCGATTGATAGAGTAATGAAAACTTATCTCCTACGCCCCATGGGTGTTTTCCAACTGATGGATTACATAGGAATAGATATTTGCTGCAATATTGCTAAAACTATGCAGCAGTATATTCCTAATGAGACTTTTGGTGATGTGTGGATGCAAACATTAGTGGAGCAAGGAGTTCGTGGAGGCCAACATCCAGATGGCACTCAAAAGCCAGGTTGCTTTCAGTATGAGCATCATCATGTCAGTGGAGTGTACGACATTGAACTTAAAAAATACCTTTCTGTAACAAGCTTTACTGAAGAAGTGGATGCTGCCTTGGGAATCCATTCCAAGGTATTAACACATTCACAAGCGCGTCAAGAAAAACAGGAGGCACTCTATGCATATCTCCAAAAGATCTGGCTTGGAGATACATTAGGAGTTCGTTTGGCCAAACAATTTACGACACATACTCAGAATATTGCACAACATTTGGTCGTTACACGAGTGGTAAAAAATTTAGAAGATTTAGACACTGTATTAAAAGATGGTTTTTTTCATCTGTACGGAACTCAAGAGATACCAAAAATTAATGCAGAGTTTGCAATGCGAGGTAAGCGATGAGGCCTTTAAGAAAACGCGTTTTTATTACTGCAGGATATAACACCGTTTATTTTGGATCTGGTCGTGAAGGATTTGATCCTAACAAACCTATGCGTGGATTTGAAGAATACTTGCTGGAATCAGCACAGGGAACATGTGCGCAGATCAAAAATCCAGATATTGATGAAGGCGTAATTGGTAGCTTTATGTCAGGGCGTTTTTTGAAACAGGCAAATCTTCCTGGCTTTTTGCCTTTTATGATTCCAAGCTTACAGGGAAAACCCTGCACTGCTGTAGAAGGAGCTTGTGGTACAGGTGGAAGGGCTCTAGCAACAGCAATGCGGAGCATATTAGCAGATATGGCTGATGTTGTATTTGTAGCAGCTTTTGAGATTCAAAACAGCATGAAGGCTGTATATGGTGCGGATGTACTAGCTGGGGCTGCATATTATCATCAAGAACGCAAAAAGGGTGGAGCTTTCTTTTTTCCCGGTTTGTTTGCTGAAAGAGCGGGTGCCTACTATGATCGGTATGGATACGAAATGACCCGTCACGCAATGGCAAAATGGTATGAGCAGTCTATTCTTAATGCGAGAAAGAATCCCAAAGCTCAAGAGTACCATAATAAAACAGAAGATCTCTTGGCGCTTGGATTGACACCCCCAAATCCCAAACAATTTGTCCCTTATCTCAATTTGTATGATTGTTCCAAGGTATCAGATGGGGCCTCTTCTTTATTGATTGTTTCAGAAGAGGGGCTAAACCGTCTGGGAATTGCACTTTCGGATGCAGTAGAAATTGTAGGAGTTGGTGAAGCGGAAGGAAATATTACGCTTGCTCCTGAAGATTTAACAAGCCTCTCTACGACCAAACTGGCTGTGCAAAAAGCATTCACGCAGGCAGGCATCGTTAAGGAAGATCTGGGTTTACTTGAGTTGCACGATTGCTTTTCCATCACGGCATTACTAGCTCTAGAGGCCATCGGATTTTGCAATCCAGGAAAAGCAGCACAGTTTATATTAGAAGAACAAACAAACCCAGAAGGGTTGATTCCAACGAATCTATCCGGCGGATTGGGTGGCTTTGGACACCCTACCGGGGCTACTGGAGTGCGACAAATGGTGGACTTGCTCCATCAGTTAACAGGAGAAGCAGCAAATCAAATTAAATTGAAAAAGACTCATGGAATGATGATAAGCATGGGCGGTAACGATAAAACTCTCACCAGCTTTGTAGTGAAAGCGACGGAAGGTGTATGAAAATAGAGATTGTTAATCGATTTGATAAAATTCCTGATGATGGCGTAGTGGTCGTCATTGATGTGATTCGAGCGTTTACAACAGCGGCTTATGCATTTGCTGCAGGTGCAGAAAAGATCTTGCTAGTAGGATCTGTCGACGAAGCCTTGGAACTGTATGTTCATCATACGAACTATCTATTGATGGGTGAACTGGAGGGTTGTCCAATTCCAGAATTTCATTTTAGTAATTCACCTGTAGAGATATCAGAACAGGCACTAGAGGGCAGAACATTAATTCAACGCACCTCTTCGGGAACTCAAGGTGTCGTTGCTGCAAAGCATGGAGAACGCATATTGGTCAGTAGTTTTGTCGTTGCTGAGGCAACTTTGCGCTATATACTGAAGTTATCTCCAGAACGTGTGATTTTTGTTGTCACAGGTTTTACCAAGGGCGGGGACGAAGATCGTGCCCTTGCAGAGTATCTAGAGCAGCGTTTGTTAGGTAATGAAGTAGATGCTACTTCCTATCTTGAACGCGTTATGGCCTCGCCAAGCGGGCAGATATTTGCAAGCAATAAGCATGCGCATTATCCTGAAGAGGATTTAGCTGCGGTGCTAGACATGAATCGCTTCAACTTTGCAATGGAAGTGCATAAGGAGAAGGGTCAGTTAGTTTTGAGACCTGTTTTTGAGAAAGGACACAATGTCCTCAAAGACGCAAACGACATCGCAGGTATACGCAAACGTAGAATTACATGAGTTGTTGACTTTACTGTGAAAGTAGCGTTCGGTTTGTTTTTTTACCACCGAGACACAGAGGCACAGAGAAGCACAGAGAGCGAGAAGGAATTTGCGCAGCCTTGATGTGTTCTATGTAATGTTCTTCTATCATTTTTAAAAAGCTGAGGCTTTTTAAAAACCAGCATCCGTCTTAGGCTAAAGCCTAAGCGGAGTAGTTTTTCCATCTTACTCGTTACGTTGATACCAGATTCGAGTTTATTCTTTAACTTAACCCATTCTCAAATTTGAGAAGTAAAACGTTGATCGTCGGTCTTCTCGCTCTCTGTGCTGCTCTGTGCCTCTGTGTCTCTGTGGTAAAAATTAAAACGAAGACTGTGGCATTGTCTCAAATAGATTCGATGGTAAAAGGTTGCCTTTTCTCTGCAATGAGAACCTGGTTTTCCTTTTCTAGAAGCTCTTTGCCTGCAAAAATAACAGTCACTCCATTTTTGTTTTGCTGCACAACATATTTGCGGATCGCCTGAATAACGTCTTCTCTTGTCAATGCTAACAAACGTTCGCGGAATGCTTGGCGCACAGCAAATGTTTTGCCTTCGCGTAGGCGTTCGTAAGCCAATTCAGCACGATTGCCTGGTGCTACAGGTGCATCCAATCCTTGGACCACTTCAAGCTTTGCTTCGTCGAGATCCGATTCCTCAAATTCACCATCTAAAATGGTTTGAATCGCTTCGTCAAAGGCTTTTAATGTTTTACTGATGTTTGGATCGCGATATGCGTAAAAGCAGATATTGCCGGCTAATGTGTTGCAAGTAGCACCCCCGCCATAAGCTCCGCCTTGTTCCCTTACACGCGTATGCAGAGTGATGTTTTCAAATAAACAGGCTGCCACATTTAACGCTGGTGCCTCGATGTCGGTATAGGGTACTGTTTTGAAAATATGGCCCGTGAATGCAACTGGGGATGCGATCAGGCGTCCTTGATTTGGCACCGGTGTTATCGCGTAGTTTAGTGAGGACCATGACGCATAGGGTTTTGTTTTTAGATTGAGTAGCCCATAGAACCGTTCAGCTTTTAATTCTTTGTAGCTCGCTTCATCGCAACTCAGAATGAGATCGGGTTTATCCAATCCTAATAATGAGTCTTTACATTGCTGTAAACGAGTAATTAATGCTGGGAGTTGGGTGTTAAGGCCTTCCGCTATCTTCTTTATGGTCCAGTAGTAATCTAAACCGTACCAAAGATTGGATACATAGGCTGGGACATCAAGACCACTGGCTGCGAGATTGATGGCGTAGCGTATAGCACCCTGGTTCAGGCTGCTATGCAGCATGGTATAATGCTTTTGGATAACGCTTTTTAATCTAGCTTGATCGGTGAAGTCAACAGAAGTAATTAAATCGTACAAGAGGGGAAATAGCTTGTTGGCATTTCGGTGTAGGGCTTTTCCACGAATATTAAGTGTAGGAAAGAAGGCGTTATTATCGTCTGTTTGAATGTTAAATGATAAAAAGGCTCCCACGCCCCCAGTATAAGCCTGAATGTAGTCTAGGTTTTCAACATAATTACGGCCTCCGCAGCCCATCTGTGCTAGCAGAACAGTAAAAAGCCTAACGAGTGACAGGTCTTCCTTGGGTATCTTAGGAAGATTAAATACCAAATCGGTATAGATGATATCGTTAGTAAAGCAGGCGTGATGAAAAATTTGGAATGGACCTTGTAACTCTTTTGTAAGAGGGAAATCGCGTGAGAGTTTTGGAACATCGTTTAAAGTAATTTTAGGAAGGATGTCAGGGTTTTCTTCCTCTTGTTTCTTTTGGAATTGTTCTAATTCTGCAGCTTTGGCAATGATCTGTTGTATCTGGCCCGGAGCCAACTTTTGCCTGACGGAGTTCAATTCCTGAGTCTCTTCCTGTGCTTCTTTAGCATTGAGTTGAGCATTGGGTACCATTGTAATGCATACAAAATGGGGATTATCCAGCAGGTATTTTCTAAGAAGCTGTGGAAGATAGGAAGGATCATTTAGGACTTGTTGACGTAGTTCGTCAAAGAGAGAATGAATCCTTAAGCCACTCTCAGAATCGCCCCCATGCTGTTTCAGGAGAGCTGAACGCATGAATAGAGACAATCCAAAGGGAGCATGATTTCCTACGATTTCGCTCCGTGATAATTCTAATTGATGTACCGCACCTTCAAAAGCTTCGCTGGAAATGCCCTCTTGAGCAATTTTTTGTAGGGTGTCGCGCAGAATTTTTTCTAACGCTTCCGCATTTTCGGGTTGACAGCCTTTCAATGTAATAATGAATGGGACTTCGCTGATATCATCGTCCATGTAAACACTAGCTTGCTTACATAGTCCTGAAGTTAAAAAAGCCTGTTTTAGGGGAGACGCATCGGTATCCATTAAAATGATTTCAAGAATAGTAAGAGCGAGCACTTCTTTTTGCTTTAGAATGTGACACGTTAGCCAGCCAAAAGAGATAAGAGCTCTGTCTGCTGCCTCTTCTTCAGGTGGAGTAGGATAATCCATGGTAAGGCGCAGAGGTTTAGAGAAGCGCGGTTGCATGGGAATTTTTTCTAAGGGTGCCGGCTTTTTAATTCCCTCTAAAGCATGTGTAGCAATGTAGTCCAAATGCTGCTCTAAGGGCATATTTCCATAAAAGAAGAAAAGGCAGTGCCCTGGATGGTAATACTTTTGGTGAAAGGCACAGAGTGCTGGATAACTGAGCGAAGGAATTTCCTTGGGATCTCCTCCAGAATTAAATCCATAGGGAAGATCAGGGAAGAGAGCGTGGTTCATTGCTTCCGACAGTCGAGCACTACCTGAGGCGAGAGCCCCTTTCATTTCATTAAATACAATTCCCTTATGCGTCAGAGGGGTCGTGGAATCAGTGGGAGTTGAAAATTCGTAACGATGGCCTTCTTGTTGAAAACTAAGCTCATGCAAATTGGGCTTAAAGACCGCATCGATGTAGACATCGAGAAGGTTATAAAAATCTTGTGTTACCTGCGATGCTGCTGGGTAACAGGTGAAGTCGGAGCCTGTGAATGCATTCATAAATGTGTTGAGGCTGCGACGCGTCATCGCAAAAAAAGGATCTTTAACGGGATACTTTTCTGATCCACATAGAACGGTGTGTTCTAGGATATGTGCGACTCCATTAGAATTGTCCGGTAGAGTGCGGAAGGAGAGACAGAACATATTTTCAGGATCATCGTTTGCAATGTGAACTACTTCAGCGCCTGTAGGGGTATGAACAAGTTCGCGCAACACGCATTGTAATTCGGGGATTTCGACAATTTTACTGACTTTAAAATCTTTGTAGGTTTCCCCGACAGATTTGAGGCGTTCCATAAACGTAACCTAATTTTTTTATGATGTTTTAATTTTTTTTATTAACTTTAAGGTATTTGCCATTTCTCAGCTAGAGGATAACAAAACCAGGCCGAGACGGCCTGTTTTTGCAGGAAGAGTGGATTATTAATTCCGTATAAAGTACGCTATGTAGTTAATTCATAAGAACTAGGAAAGCCATGAAAGTTAAGAAGTTTCACTTACTTCCGAATGTTATTACAGCATTTGGATTATGTTGCGGATTATTTGCCATCTTTAAAATAAACATGATAGAGCCAGGAGCTGTGACCAAAGAAGTTTTGGAAGTAGTGACTGGAATTTTATTGCTGGCAGCGCTTGCAGACATTTTTGATGGAGCCATCGCACGTGCAATGAAGGTGGAAAGTGAATTTGGTGGCTTTTTTGATTGCATTGCAGATGCGATTACATTTGGAGTTGCTCCTTCAATAATTGTTCTGAAAAGTTTGTCTATTCCTCCTCTAACAGAAATGTCGTTTTTGATTACCGCTGCGGCTATGGTTTACACTGTGTGTGGGGTATTGCGACTTGTGCGCTTTAGTGTAATGAGTCATGAGGCTGCCGAAGATGAGTTACTTAAAGCCGCTCAAAAGAAAAATTTTACTGGATTGCCCATTCCTGCTGCAGCTGCAGCCTTGATATCGGGAAATCTTTTTCTGGTGTCTTCAGAATTAAATCGCTGGGTTTCTGTAGATGCAGAAACGCGAACATGGATTTTATTCACGCAGATGATTGTGTTGGGCTATTTTATGATAAGCCGCTGGAAATTTCCTAGTCTCAAAGCATTGCATGTGCGTGTGACATCGTTCCGACAAGTATTTCTGATGGTATTGGTAACGGTTTTTGTTATCTTCTACGGGCTCATGCGCCACTTTAGTGTGGCCTTTGTGGCAGTTGCCTGGGGGTATGTGATCGTTGCTTGGATTCTTTCCATTGTAAGAAAAATCAGTGGGAATAAATCTAAGACGCTTGAGGATTTCGAACCCGAGCCCGACGAACTCTCCGACGTGGAGTAGAGGCAATGGACAGATGAGACAATTGCCCAAGTCGTCGTCCTTTTCCGTGCCCGTGCCCGACTTGCTAAAGAGTTACTTAAATTGTAATATTTTTACGGTTTACGTCATTTTTTTAGCGAATCGGGCACGGGCACGCTCACGGGCACGGGCACGGAAGAGCAGCAGCTAGGAGTTAAGACTGCTTTTTGGAACTTATGCAATCGTCTCGTTCTGTCCATTAAGGTATGCTCACAGACTCGGAAAGGCTTTTGGTACTGGTCTCAAGTCTAGGAAGCTTTTCGATCATTTCCAAATGTTCGATTTCTTGTTCATCGGAAACAACACCAACTTCCTTAAATTTGCGGGCTGTCACTAAGACGCGCGTTTCAAACGACCCAACAGTCTTGTTGTAGGCCTCAATCGTGCGATCTAGTCCCTTCTTAATATCGATAAAGTGCTCTGAGAGTAAGCGTACACGGTCATAAAGCGTTTTCCCCAAATCGCTAATTTGCTGTGTGTGCTTAGCTACAGTTTCTTGCTTCCAGCCATAAGCAACTGCACGCAACAACGCTATAAGGGTTGTTGGTGTAGCCAAAATCACTTGTTGATCGACTCCGCATTCAATGAGCGACGGATCGTGCTCCAAAGCGACGCTAAAGAACGATTCACCAGGAATGAATAATACCACAAATTCAGGTGCAGGCCGAAATTGGTCCCAGTATGATTTGGCTGACAGTTGCGCAATATGGGTGCGAATGTGGCGCGCATGATCTTTGAGTTTTGCTTGACGTATCGTATCGTCGGTAGCTTCTAAGGCTTCCAGGTATGCTTGTAGGGGAGCTTTTGAATCGACAACAACTTGCTTGCCGTTGGGTAATTTTATAATCAAATCAGGTCGCAGACGTCTGTCATCTGTTGTAGCGGTCTCTTGCTGGGTAAAGTCGCAGTATTCGAGCATACCAGCCATTTCAACCACACGCTTCAGTTGAATTTCACCCCATCTTCCACGCACATTGGGTTTGCGCAATGCATTGACCAGGTTTGCTGTTTCGGCTTGTAGGTAGAGCTGTGTTTGTGCTAACCCTTTTACTTGTTCACTCAGGCCCACATAAGCAGATAAGCGTGTCTTTTCAATTTCTTGCAGCTTGTGATCGACTTTTTCCAAAGATTGTTTGATCGGTTTTACGAGTTCATCAATGGCCTGTTGTCGCAGATTTAAATCGCCCTTAGTGCGTTCGTGGAACTTTTCCATTTTACTTGTTGCCATATCTAAAAATGAGGTCATGTTGTGCTTTAAGACGTCAGAGGCAAGAGCTTTAAAGGTATCTGAGGTATGCTGTTGCATATTCTGAAGGTTGCCTGTGCGTTCTTTTTCATGATTAAGCATGGTCTCAAGTTGCACACAGCGGCTTTTTAACTGCGAACTCTCTTCAGTTAAATGGGCGATCGTTGTGTTCTTTTGACGAATGGCTTTGATCACAAACCAGATGGCTGTGCTTGCAATGCAAAAAAGGAGACTAGATAAGATTGAGAGGTATACGATAAGCATGGGTAGCAACTTGGGTTTTTAACAAAGAGGAATCATAAACGATCCCTTCCAATTCCTGGTAGCTTTGTTGCATTAATCCCAGTAGCAGGTTACAATCTACCGCATGCGTTGGTGGTTTCCCTTATTTTTATTTACACTATTTGCTCCGTTTAGCGCCGAAATGGACCTCGCAGTCTCGCGTTATTTCTACGTTGAAGGACATTTCTCCTCCTATCCCTTATTCCTATTTATGTATCACTATGGCTACCTCATAGGCAATATCGTGGCGTGTGCTGCTGCTGTTGTTTTGGTCGGTTCTTATTTAGTGAAGCGATGGAAAAAATGGCGTTCTCCAGCATTACTCTTAGTGTTGACAATGTTAGTGGGAGCGGTCGTGATTTCGCATGCAATTTTTAAGGATAATTGGGGCAGGCCTCGTCCCAAACAGGTTGAGGAATTTGGCGGGTTGCAGCAGTTCCGTCCTTTTTATGAACCCAATTTTTCTTCTCCTGAACCCTCTAAATCCTTTCCTTGTGGTCACTGCACAACAGGATTTTTCTTCTTTGCCTTAGCGCTTATTGGAAAACGCATGGGCAATACCAATTTGACTGCAGTGGGTTTTGTGTTGGCAGTGGTACTAGGGGGATTGTTGAGTTTAACGCGTATTGCACAAGGAGGACACTTTTTATCGGATACGCTGGCTTCTGCTTTGATTATGTGGTACACAGCCCTACTATGTGATTGGTTAATCTATTCTGAGAAGTTACCTTGAAAGCTTTGACGCCGCGACAACATGAATTATTTAATTACATTGTCGATTACATGCGCGCGCATCACTACGCCCCAACGTATCGTGAAATGATGGGGCATTTTGGATTGAGCTCTCCAGGCACTATCTACAAGCACATCCAAGTCTTAAAACGAAAAGGGTTGTTGGATAACGAGGCTACAGGAAAGCGTTCTTTATCTCCCACACTGCAAGAGCCTCAGCCTTTGCATTCTAGCGAGCTTATGTTGCCTTTTATAGGAAAGATTATTGTGGGATCTCCAATCGAAACGTTTCCGCAGAGTCAATCGTTAGCAGTTCCAAAACACTTGGTGAGAGTCCCGGATAAGACTTACGTTCTTCAAATTAAAGGAGATTTACTAAATGAAGAATTGATTGCTGAGGGCGACCTTTTATTAGTGGAAGCGCGTCAAGAAGCACAGCCAGGCGATACAGTTGTGGCAGTGATCAATCAACACGACACGATTGTCAAACGGTATTATCCAGAAGGATCCCATGTGTATCTAACTGGATGGAATCCTCAACATAAGCCAATTGTGGTGAAAGAGGAGGATATTCGCATTCAAGGAATCGTGGTTGGCTTAATTCGTTCATTTGCAGTTGCCTCAAGCAGGGCAACGTGAAATTCTGCGCATGACTCGTTTATTCATCAACGAAAGCTCTAGTTCGTTGCACTCATCTTGAACATCCTGATGCACAAAACGTCTATAAAGCTCTTGAGTACAGTCTAGGCGGGATGCTAGAGTTTGATTGATGCTGATCTGTTCCTGAAAAAAAGCAACAACTTCAGCATGATCGCGTTTCGTTAGGCGCTCGTTAATAGTCTCTAGGCGGTTTTGAATGGTATTGAAATAAGAACAATCGAAAACAAGTTCTTCTTCAGTAAATGCTACAGTGCATTCTGGAGCGACTTTTCCAGGATTTTGTTCTAACCAGCGCACAATGGCTTCATACTCAAATGTAACACCGTTAGGACAAACCACAGGTAGCTGAGCGATGGTATTAGTTAAAGGGCATTTAAAATGCTTAAGAACTTCGTCGCGATTGAGCTTAGATTTTACGCTTGCCATTTGAAGACTTTGTGTTCTGCGTTCAATCCAATCTTGATAAGCAAAAGTGTCCATCACTTCAAGCATCGCTTGCTTAATTTGATCGCGAAAGGGATGCTCAGCTTTTCTGGAGACGTTTACGATCAATTGTGTCATCAAATTTGCGCGATGCAAAGAAGGTGTGGTAAAAAGGCGACTCGGTTGGTTTAAATCAGGGTGTGACACATGTGTCATTCGATTTTCTACATCTTCAAAAACGCTAGCAACCATTTTAAACAACCTTACCTATTAGACTTTCAACTTGAGGAATCTTTCTTTGATTTTGGTAAGGCACTTTACTGTTCCGGATAAAGAAAAGCAAGTTGTTTTTTAAAATTTTTTGTGCAGGTAGGGGAGGGTGGACTGACTGAGACAATTGCATAAGTTCAAAAGAGCAATGGTAACTCCTTGCTGCTGCCCTTCCGTGCCCGTGCCCGACTTGCTAAAGAGTTACGTGAATATTTTTACGGTTTACGTCATTTTTTTAGCGAATCGGGCACGGGCACGCTCACGGGCACGGGCACGGAAAAGGACGATGGGACTTATGCAATTGTCTCAAACAGTCCAGTCAGTCCAGTTTGTCCATTACTGAGCCGTTACTTTAAGGGCACGTCGGATCATTTCGGATTCATCGGCATCAACGCGTTTAAAACGTTTTCCTTGCTTCTCCATAATAGAAATCAATGTTTCGGGTGGCAACCATTCAATCATGCTGGTACCTTCAAGGTCGTTTAGATTGCGTTCTTCTGGATGCCATGAAGTTACCTTACACGCTATGTAAAGCGTAGTTTTATCAAATGACAATTTTGAGTCTGGTAAAAAGCCTGACAAGCTTCCTAAAAATGCGATCGGCGCTGCTTGGGCTCCAAATTCTTCCTTCAACCCCCTATGCAGTGTTTCAAGGATGTTTTCATCGTTTTCGACACTTTCACGCATGAGGATGTAGACATCCTTTTGACCTAGAATCTCTTTGAAGTGGTGACAGGCCACCTGACCTTCGTCGTTAAATAAAACAGCCCCAACAGAAAGGTGGTAAGGTTGGACGCTGCTTGCTTGAAAGAATGGCTTTTCAGTAGCGCTTAAAGGTAAATATGCAGTTGCTAGTACTGTCAGCAGGGCGTAAGCTGTTTTCATAATAAGTCCTTAGTTAAGAAAACTTTTAGGATTGTCATATACAATTAAGTCAGTTACTCTTTTTATCAACAGAACAAACTATGTGGAAATTTAAATAATTTATTCAAGGAGAATCTATGACGGCCTCTGCAAAACCTGTAACAACTGTTGGTATTGATTTAAGTGATACCTTCCTAGCACTGTGTAAAAAAGACCCACATGTGCTTACGCGTTTATTTGGACAGTCGGTTGTGCCCGCTTCTAAAGAAAATGCAGCGTCGTCAATGACTCGATCTAGCGGTACCCCCACATTCTATACCATCAAGATTAATGAAAAATAGCATTTGGTGGCCGAAAAGACGCTACAAGAATTCTTAAAGCATTATCAAACGAAAGCTTCTCACCGTAGTGATGTTTTTTCGTTAGCTAATATGACGTCGCATTCTACGCGAGCAAAGGGAGCAATTACTTCAATATGGATTCAACTTACTAAGGCCCATAAAGGTATCAACCCATTGGAAATCTGGACAGGATATAAGGAAATAGGTTCTTCTAAAATTGTTTCGATCAGGTTAATAACAAACAAAGACGGCTCTGAAGACTATGAATTTGGTACTGTTGCAAGTGAAAAAGAAGTTACAAAGTTCACTGTACCAGGCAAAACTGTTTACCAAGCAATAGGCACAGTATGTGTCACAACCTACTCCACAACAGCAATTGGAAGTCCTTCAACATCAATTGACCATACTTCAACAGCAAGCATCATATCAACAACAGGTTGTGTATCAACAGCAATGGGTTGAGCCACCACTGATGAGAATGCAGTATGTTCCACAACAATGGGCACCTCAAGCTCAGCAACATTTCCAACCTGCTGCTTATGTTCCTCAAAGACAACCAGCACAAGGAGCTGGACGATCACGTCCACTGTCAGCACTGTCTGAAGTGTTTATCCCCAATACGCAAGAAGAAGTGTTAAACACTGAAAGAACAATGCAGCATCTAGATACACCTAAAGGGGCGCAATCTTCAGGAAAGCCTGAAAAATTATAGGTGCTCCTTTTGGAGCCCAGGCATTCAACCAAGCCTGAATGTAACAGGCCGGGAGTTTGTTGTGAAAAAATAGACGATCGGATCAAAGAAGGTAGCCAGACCGTCTCGGTCTGGTAAAAAAACGGACGACCAGAAATATGTGTGGACTATTCCAGGCCTGCGTCGCCTCTCTATGCCTTCTCTATCAAAGCATCGACCCTTTGTGTCCTAAAACAGGGCAGAGGGCTTATTTCAACTGATGATTGATTTTTGTAACCACCTTCTAAAAATCCTTTCATCACGTTTTTAAAGGGAGTGATCTTTGACCTTGCACAAAGAGTTTGTCACTTGTCTTTTTTTGATTAAGCAAAAGTGCTGTTGGTTTGAATATTAATAAAAAATAAAGCTCTAAGAAGAAACATCGTTTCTTCTTAGAGCTTTATTTCTGATGAATCGTTCGAGCAATGAACACCTTATTCTTTATCTACAAAGGGAGTCAAGAGGGCGCAAGCCTTTTTGCGGGGGTAAAGGGGGCAGAGCCCCCTTTAATAAAAAATGTGGTTTGGGGGATTTGGGGGAAGGTGATATAATTGTTCAAAATTCAGAGGACATACAAATGAAAAATGCGGTTTTGTTTAAAGTTTTGATAGCTATTTGCTTGGCAATTATTGCTGGCTGGGTAACTGGAACAGAGGCTCAGTTGTTTGGTGTTCCTTATGTTAAATTTTATGGATTGATCGGGCAGTTGTTTTTGAATGCGTTGATGCTTGTTGTGGTACCATTGGTGACAGCATCGATCATTACAGGAACTGCGAGGATGGGTTCAGAGCACTCTTTTGGGGCTTTGGGAGCGAAGACATTTGGTTACTACATCCTCACCAGTTTTTTGGCTATTGTCGTTGGAGTCACTGTCTTTTTCCTTATAGGTACAGGAGGCAGTGGAAATTTGGGGTTGATGGGAGCGACTGCATTGAAGGGAAGTGCCTTGGAAGCTGCTGCGCAGGGGGATGCATTTGACAAAATTGCGCAGGTGTTGATGCGTGTCGTTCCCTCAAATATCATTTCTGCTGCTGCTCAGGGGCAGATTTTGGGATTGATTGGATTTTGCATTTTATTTGGTATTTTTCTTTCTAAGATTGAAGCACAAGCGGCGTCTGTCGTTTTGAATTTCTGGAAGGGCATTTTCCAAATTATGATGAAAATTACGCATTTTGTGATGAAAGCGTTGCCTATAGGGGTGTTTGGATTAGTGGCTAAGGTTGTGGCGACCACCGGAGCAGATGCGTTTGGATCAGTGGCGTGGTTTTCGGTAGCGCTAATTGTGGGTCTGCTTATTTTCTCTCTAATCGTGCTGCCGCTTATGTTGGCGTTGATTGCTGGAGTGAATCCCATATTGCATTTTCGAGCGATGGCACCCGCGTTATTTACAGCATTTTCGACCAGTTCATCGGCAGCATCGTTGCCAATTACAATTGAGTGCGTAGAACAGCGTGCAGGGGTATCTAATCGCATTTGTAGTTTCACTGTGCCTTTGGGAACATCTCTGAGCATGTCTGGGACCGCAATGCACCAAACCGTGGCATCCCTCTTTATTGCACAAGCGTATGGTTTGGAGTTGACACTGCCCATTATTTTCACTGTGATGTTTATGGGGTTGTTAATGTCTATCGGTGTGGCGGGTATCCCTTCTGCTAGCTTGATTTCAGTTATGATCATTTTGCCTGCTATTGGAGTCCCTGTAGAAGGTGTTGGGTTGATTATGGCCGTAGAACGTATTTTGGACATGTGTCGCACTGTTGTGAATGTGCTTGGAAATACATGCTGTGCGGTTTTAGTTGCGCGTTCTGAAGGAGAAAAAGATGTACTTGTAGCGCATTCTCTGTCTAATCCTAAGGTCACTGGATGAGTAAGGCTCCTACAGTAGTAGTGGGGATGTCAGGTGGAGTAGATTCTTCGCTTTGTGCTTTGCTGCTGAAAGAACAGGGATACAATGTCATTGGCATGTTCATGAAAAATTGGGAAGAGCGCGACGCAAGTGGCGTTTGCCCCTCTTCTTTGGAATATGAAGACGTTGTCCGCGTATGTGAACAAATAGGTATTCCTTATTACTCTGTTAATTTTGTAAAAGAGTATTGGGATAGTGTATTTGCTGAGTCTTTACGCGAATTTCAAGCTGGCAATACGCCTAATCCAGACATCTTGTGCAATCGAGAAATCAAATTTAAAGTTTTTTTAGAAAAGGCTCTCCAACTTGGTGCAGACTACTTAGCGACGGGTCACTACTGCCAAATTCGTCATGAGGCGGGTCACCGATACTTACTTAAAGGAAATGACCCTGGTAAAGATCAAAGCTACTTTCTCTACACGCTATTAGAAAGCATTTTAGATAAGGTGTTATTTCCTATTGGGCATCTGCATAAAAGTGAAGTGCGTGAATTAGCACGTAAAAATGGTTTATCAAATGCAGAAAAAAAAGATAGCACCGGAATTTGTTTTATCGGAAAGCGCGATTTCAAACAGTTTTTGGGTGGCTACATTCCTCCCGTTTCCGGTAATTTTGAAGATCTCAACGGCAAAATTGTAGGAAAGCATGAGGGTGCAGTTTACTATACAATAGGTCAGCGAAAAGGCATGGGAATTGGAGGTGCTGGCGACGCTTGGTTTGTGGTGGGTAAAGATATCACACGCAATGTTGTTATTGTGACTCAAGGAACGGATCACCCTGCCCTCTATTGTGACGATCTTGTTGCAACGGAATTAAGTTGGGTTTCATTAGAAGGGCCTCCCGTTTTGCCATTTCGCTGTAGAGCTAAAGTGCGTTATCGACAGCCGGATCAAGAATGTTGCATTGAACGGATCGAAAATGGATATGCTTATGTCTCTTTTTCTCAGCCCCAACGCGCTGTAACGACACGCCAATCGATCGTGTTTTACGATGGAGATATCTGTCTTGGGGGAGGGATGATCCACACTCCAGGGCCTTCCTATCATAGCCTAAGAAAAGTTCTACCACCTCCCGAAATTCAATAAAAAACTTATAGACAATAAATATTTTTCCTTTAATGTAGGAGTCAGCAAAGAGGTGTAAAAAAACATCCTCACACCTGAAAAACAACTTAAAGACGGAGAATGTATGTTAGGAACAGTACTGCTAATTATTTTGATTTTGTTATTGGTCGGTGCATTGCCATCTTGGCCACATAGCTCAGCATGGGGATATGGACCAAGCGGAATTTTGGGAACGATCCTCGTTATCGTCTTGATCCTAGTTCTGTTGGGAAGACTGTAGTCTGAGTTTTTCTCTTCATCGCACTTGAAATCCTACGGATTCAAGTGCGTTATCGTCCTTTTCTTAATCGGGAAGAGCCATCGCTTGTGCAAGACGCTGCTGACGCACTTCCTTGCGTAAGTAGAAACCTACTTTTTGCATTTCTGTCTCTATTTCACTTTCTAAAGACCCCTGATCCTTTGCATTCACAGGACGAATAAAATCCTTCCAAATTCTGTAAATTTTTGGATTATTAAAAAAGCGTCTGAACGCTTCTTGCTTTGCTTGAGGGGGCAAATCGGTCGCAGATTCTAATTGAGTTTTTCGATGATTGAAAAGTTCATCAGATTCGTCAGGTAGCTGAGTAACAGGTCCATATAATTGTTGCAGTTTCCTATTTAAAAAGGCGATATACTCAAGATTCTTTCCAGAATCTTTGATCCCCGGCCGCATACTGATACTATCTTGCTGAGCCCTACCCCCATCACTATCGATTAACTTATACATCAAATAAGGAAGTAAAGACCCACCACAGAAACATGCAAGCGCAAGTCCTGCGTAGCGTGTCGCCCCGTCATCAGCTTGTGAAAGGCCAATCCCAAGAAACATACCACAAGCCAAAATAGCAATACGAATACCTAATTGTTTACACCAATCGCGTCGCAATTGCGTCCACCGTTTGTCTTCTGCGGGCCATGTAATTTTTTCAAGGTCCTGTAATGCTCCTTCGATCATGTCATTTAACTCATTCACATCAATTTGCACGTGTTCCACTCTAGCTGGAATAATCGGAGCAGAAGCAGCTGCAGGTGGAACGTAGACGGGTTGAGGCCCTAGGCCTTTAGAATCTCCAGCAGCTGGTGGAGCAGATGGCATAACGACATACATACCAGGTTGTTCAGGATCTGAAACTCTATGTGCTGCGGATGTGCTCATACGGATTCTCCTTGTAAGCGTTTTGGCTGAAGTGTTGTGAATAACTCTTTTAATCTTTCTATGTTTATATACTGAAAATTTTTCCATGAAGCGTACAAGTGGCCATCTGTGAGCACGCGTTTCAAAAATGCAATGTACTGTTGATTTGTTTTATCTTCGCCAGGCAAAAAGTTCCACATGGTAGCCACTTGATTTTCAGCTTTTGCTGCAAAAGTAACATCGAAGACGGCTTGTTGAGAGAGGACATCAGAAACCCAAAGTTCATGCTTACGATTACAGCAGTAAGCAAAAATGCAAATGGTTCCAATTGGCAAAAAGAATCCATTCCATCCTTTTGGGATGGGAATGACTTCAGCAAAAATTAAAAGTCCAACAAAGTAGGTCGTGACGGCGGTCCCTATCAACCATCGGTTAATTTTTGTCCGGCGCGCTTCGTTGCCTCCTTCATGCTGTTTCCGTTGTGTTTCAACGTTTTGTAGTTCTTGTACAATTTGATCCAAATAAACTACCGAGGCTGTAATCGATTGCGAAAAGACCTGTGGTACAGCTGGAGGGGCAGAAAATGCGCCGACAGTAAAGGTGACTTCTGAAGGTGCGATAGGATCATTTCGGTAAACAGTACGAACGACACGACCTGACTGATCGGTAGGGATAGCGGCGCTTTGCACAGCACTCATAATGGACCTCTTTAAGCAAAAACGTTTGGAAGCCACATGACTTATATTAGTTCTTTCATTAATTGTAAAATTTTAAGTTTTACGTCAGGAGGTTTTTACAAGAAATATAGGAGGCTCCGAGATTACTTTTTTGACAGCCCAGGCTGGGAAGGCCTGACCCCTTAACTTGCCAAAAAGGCAAACTCCTTATAAGATAGCTGCATTACACGAAATGAGTTCTAACTCTTCATCAAAAACATCCCAGGAAAAGTATGCGTGATTCCATTTTTTTATCTGCCATTCGCTCTATGATGGTAACCCTATTTGCTGTCATAGGATTTTGTTTAGGACTAATCGTCATCGGCCTGTTAACAGGTTTGTGGTCGGGGAAAACCGCTTTAGAACCAGAACGCATCTACTCACAAGAAGTTGTTGCTAATGCCAATGGAGAAAGAAAAGCGTTTTCTAGTACAGCACCTGTCATTCTAAGACTAAATATCGATGGGGCGATTGGATTAGAAGACCTTTCTGCTGATTCCTTTCGTCGCCAGTTGATGGAGTCGCGAGAAGGCGAATTAAAGGATAGCACAATCAAAGCAATTCTACTGCACATTAACTCACCAGGGGGTATTGCTGTGGATGCCGATAGCATGTATCGCGCTCTAAAAAATTACAAAGAACAGTACAAAGTGCCTGTATATGCATATGTGGATGGACTCTGTGCTTCTGGTGGTATGTATATTGCGGTTGCTGCAGATAAAATTTATGCTAGCGAAGTTAGCCTTATCGGTAGTGTAGGGGTATTAATGCCTTCCTTTTTGAATTTCACACAATTGATGGATAAAATCGGTGTTCAGTCACTGACAGTTTCTGCCGGTAAAGATAAAGATGAATTGAATCCTTTGCGTCCATGGGCTCCTGGCGAAGGTGACAACATGAAAGAAATTGTAGACGATTTTTACAAAGTCTTTGTTGATGTTGTTGTAAGCAATCGTCCGCAAATAGATAGAGAAAAATTAATTAAAGACTACGGAGCTAAAATTTTTAGCGCTACTACTGCAAAAGAGTATGGATTTGTGGATGTTGCTGGTATTGGCTACAATGATGCTCTCCGTGAGATTGTGAAGCAAGTTGGCATTGAGGATGAAAACTATCAAGTTGTAGAACTACAGCATAAAACATGGTATTCCGAGTTATTTTCAAAGAATAATACTTTGCTTCATGGAAAAATTGTACATGAAGTCAAACTGCCTTTAGAGATGGATACACGCTTTAACGGCCAGTTCTTATATATGTATCGACCAGCAAAGTAGTGTCATGAAAATTTTATTCGTTTTAGATGCCTCTGGATATATCTACAGGTCATATTTTGCAATTCGCAACATGACCAATTCCAAAGGCGAGTCCACAAATGCTCTATTCGGATTTATTCGATCCTTGCAAAAGCTGCGCAAGGACTTTAATCCAGAGCATTTGGTGGCGGTGTTTGACGGTCCTAATGGAATCAAACAGCGCAAAGCGATTTATCCCGAATACAAAGCGCATCGATCTGAAACTCCTCAGGATTTAAGATATCAAATTGAATGGGCACGGCGCGCCTGTGAACTCATGGGCATACCTTACTTATCAGTGCCAGAAGTTGAAGCAGATGACACCATGGGCAGTGTGGCGGTATGGGCTGAAAAACAAGAGGCTCATGTATACCTTTGCACAAGCGATAAGGATCTCTATCAATTTGTCAATGATCGCGTTCAAATCCTCAACACATTCAAAGAAAATCAAATTCTCGGCCCAAAAGAGGTTGAGGAAGCCTTTGGGGTGCCTCCAGAACAGATGATCGACCTATTGGCGATAATGGGGGATTCTTCCGATAACGTTCCTGGAGTACCTGGATTAGGTCCAAAAACAGCTGCTGTTATGCTAAAAGAGCATGGGTCGTTGCAGAAGATGTTGGAGCACCCAGAGCTTCTGACTGGGAAAAAACACGATCTGATGAAGCAATACGCTGATCAAGCGCGGCTTAGCCGACAGTTAGTGACGATTCATACAGATGTGGGCTTTGAGAAAGATCGCAGCTTTTTTGCATTGCGGCCACCAGCTAATCCTGAGGCTTTAAAAGAGTTTTATACGTCGATGAACTTTTTCTCTTTGATCAAAGAAATGGAAACGCAGGCTCCAACAATTGCAGAGCAAAAGCTGTGTGAGTCTGTTGTCGCACAACAGCAATATACGCTAGTTGAAGAGGAACAGGCATTCCACGACCTAATTAAACAGCTCTCTTCATGCAAAGAAGTGGCTCTCAGTACTATTGCGGACGGAACTCGACCTCTGGATTCTGTATTTGTGGGAATTGCCTTTTGCGCAGGGGAAGGAAAAGCGTTTTATGTTCCTGCTAATGGGAAATTGGCAACAAATGTGCTGATTGCGGGACTGAAGTCTCTTTTTGCCTCTCCAACAGAATTTTACGGTCATAACATTAAGTATGACATTCAGATTTTATCTAGTTTAGGAATACAAATTAGCCAGGTCAATTTTGATACGATATTGGCCTCCTATTTGCTTAATTCACACAATCGTCAGCATGATCTAGACCATCTTGTTTTAGAACGCTTTGGAAAATCGCGCAATACGTTGGTTGCATTATTGGGAAAGGGTAAAAGTGCCATTCGCCTCCAAGATGCTCCTCCTTCTCATATGAGCAGCTATTTTTGTGAAGCTGTCGATTACATTCATCGCCTTAAAGAGCTACTAGAAAAAGAATTAAATCGACGTCAATTGATGGGATTATTAAAAGAGTTAGAGTTGCCTTTGGTATTGGTGTTAGCAGGGATGGAGCGTCATGGCATCTATGTGAACCCTGATTATCTGAAAAAGATGTCAACAGAGATTTTTAGGCAGACATCCATTTTGACTGAAAGCCTCTATGAAATGGCGGGCGAACGTTTTAATTTAAACTCGACACAGCAGCTAGGACAGATTTTATTCACTAAGATGGGGATAAAGCCTCCAAAGAAAACAGCAACGGGATTGTCGACGAATGCTGAAGTGTTAGAAAGTTTGCAGCAGCAGTATCCGATTG
Source organism: Parachlamydiaceae bacterium (assembly GCA_013821265.1). Classification (GTDB taxonomy): domain Bacteria; phylum Chlamydiota; class Chlamydiia; order Chlamydiales; family Parachlamydiaceae; genus JACDHD01. Next base: position 49,859 of record JACDHD010000002.1, read on the forward strand.
CAGGGAAAATTCTCGAATACCGAACTTTAGAAAAATTGCGTTCCACCTATGTAGACAGTTTACCCTTTGAAATTAACCCAAAAACGCATCGCATCCATTGCACCTTTAACCAGACGGTGGCAGCAACGGGAAGGCTATCATGTCAAGATCCCAATTTACAAAATATTCCGATTCGTTCAGAAATAGGCCGAACAATTCGCGGAGCGTTTTGTCCTCAGCGTGCAGACTGGAGTTACTTGGCAGCAGATTACTCTCAAATTGAATTGCGTTTGTTAGCTCATTTGAGCGGAGATCCTCTACTCATCGAGGCTTTTCAAAAGGGTGAAGACATTCACACGAGTACAGCAGCTTATATCTTCCAAGTCCCATTGGATCAGGTAACAAAAGCGCAGCGTTATAATGCAAAGGCTGTAAATTTTGGTATTGTTTACGGACAGCAAGCGTTTGGATTAGCACAAGAGCTTGGAGTAGACATCAAAGAAGCCGCAGCATTTATTGAAACCTATTTTCAGCGCTACAAGCGCGTGAAAGAGTACTTAGAAGAAAATAAAGAACTGACGCGCCAGACAGGAAAAGCTGTGACATACACGGGAAGAGAACGATTAATTCCGGAAATTCACAGTAAAAATGGCCAGATTAGAGTCGCTGCCGAGCGTTTAGCAATCAATACTCCGTTACAGGGAACAGCTGCAGATTTAATTAAAATGGCGATGTTAGAGGTGGATAAAAAATTACATGAAGGGCAGCATGAGGGATATATGATGCTGCAGATACATGATGAGCTTATTTTTGAGATTCCGGATCGAGAAATTCCAGCAATGGAAACATTGGTGCGAAAAGCGATGCAAGAGGTGATGCAATTAAAAGTTCCACTGGTAGTTGACGTCGTTGTTGGCAAAAATTGGGCAGAATGTTAAGATTACGTAAGATTGCTGTGACAGGCGGACTTGCATGCGGTAAGTCGTCAGTTTGTCGATTCCTTAAAGAGCTTGGTGCTTATGTTGTCAGTGCGGACGACATTGTGCATCAGTTATTATCTCCCAACACAACTCTCGGTAGACAAGTTATTCAATTATTAGGCGCTGAGATCGTTGTTAATGGTCAGATAGATCGTTTGCAAATTGCACAAAAGGTATTCAACCACACACACACACTACAGACCTTGGAATCGCTGCTTCATCCTGCTGTCTATGCAGAGATTGAACGGCACTACCAAGAAGCGCTTACAATTAGACTAATGCCTCCTTTGTTTGTAGCGGAGATTCCTCTCCTGTTTGAAACAAAGAAGGAATCTGATTTTGATGCAGTGATTGTTGTGATGGCGCCTGACGCTCTTTGTAAACAGCGCTTTCAAGAGACGAAAAAAGGAAATGGCGACGAGTATACAAGACGAGCACAGCAACAGATGAGCGTTGAAGAGAAGGCAGAACGCGCAACTTATATCATTCACAACAATGGAACACTTGCAGAACTACAGCAAAAAGTTCAGGAAATTTTTAAACAACTACGGTAGTTGCAGAAATTCAAATTCTACAACTACTCAAATTACAGCGAATCACAAAACCTAGGAGCTGGCATTAATGGATCCAGAAAATAATTATTCCGATGTCTCAGATGAAGAAGTAACTCAAGAGACCCGTCAAAAAACACCACATCACAAAAATCCTGTAGACACATCGGCTGTTCCTCATGCAGGGGAAATGATCAAAATTGCCGACATTCAACAGATGACAATTGATCAATTAAGTCTTTATGGAAGAAACATAGGACTAAAACATTTAGGTTCCCTAACAAAGTCGCAAATGGTTTTTGAAATTGTCAAAGCGATTTCTGAAAATCCTGCTGAAATCCTTTATGGAGAAGGGGTATTAGAAATCCTACCTGATGGTTTTGGTTTCTTGCGTTCACCAAACTACAACTACTTGCCTTCAGCTGAAGACATCTACATTTCACCAGCACAGATACGACGTTTTGATCTTAAAAAGGGTGATACCATTAGTGGAACAATTCGTCCCCCTAAAGAGAAGGAGAAGTACTTTGCATTGTTAAAAGTGGATAGCATGAACGGAAAGGCTCCTGAAAAGGCGCGTGAACGCATTCACTTCGAAAACTTGACACCTCTTTATCCTAATAAACGCCTTGTAATGGAAACGACGCAGGATAAGTTGTCGACACGCGTTTTGGATTTAGCAGCTCCAATCGGTAAAGGACAGCGCGGATTGATCGTCGCTCCCCCACGCTCTGGAAAAACGATGATTTTGCAAAGCATTGCGGAAGCGATCGCTATCAACAATCCAGATGTGACGTTAATTGTTTTGCTGATCGACGAGAGACCTGAAGAGGTCACCGATATGCAACGTATGGTTGTAGGGGAAGTTATCGCTTCAACGTTTGATGAGCCGCCAGAACGCCACATCCAAGTTGCAGAAATGGCTTTAGAAAAAGCGCGACGTTTAGTAGAACATGGAAAAGATGTTGTGATTCTTTTGGACTCGATTACGCGTTTAGCACGTGCCTACAACACGGTACAACCTCACTCAGGAAAGATCCTAACGGGGGGTATCGATGCTAGTGCCCTGCACAAACCAAAACGCTTCTTCGGATCTGCGCGTAATATTGAGCAGGGAGGTTCCCTGACCATTATCGCAACGGCACTGATTGATACGGGTTCTCGTATGGACGAGGTTATCTTTGAAGAGTTCAAAGGTACAGGTAACATGGAATTGGTGCTGGATCGTCGTTTAACAGATCGCCGCATCTATCCTGGTATCGACCTGATCAAGAGTGGTACACGTAAAGAAGAGCTACTCTACCATCCAAACGAATTGGAAAAAGTGTATCTCTTGCGTCAAGCTGTGGCAGATTTAGCTCCTGCTGATGCAATGAACTTGTTGTTAGGAAGATTAAAGAAAACACGTAGTAACGTTGAATTTTTACTTTCTATGAAAGATTAAGCGGTATTTGGGGTTTAAGCATATGCGTCGCATGATATTGTTGCTCTTAGTGGCAGCTGCCGGAGTAGGCGGCTGGTGGTTGTGGAAGGATGGCGCTGATTTTCGCGATTCCTTGATGCAATACATCGAGAATGGCGAACTGGTCACTCTTGAGGCTAAGTATACTCCTGAGCAGATCATGGAGAAGTATCGCAAAGAACTTCTCGCCGACGAAAAGCATGTGTACCAAGACCCCATTCAAAAATACCATCCACACCTACTTATAGAGGCGAAATATACTCTGGCAGACCGCAAAACGCGCGAAGGCGTCGTTTTGTGGAGTTTGGTCGATGGTGAGATGGTGCTCGATACAGATTCATGGGAAAAGACACATGGATTTGCCGATGCGATCAAAGCCAATGCAACGCGCACTGATTTCAAATTGATGAATGCCTTAGCAAAAAATGGGGGCAGTGCTTCCAAGGAACAGTTGCAGAAGGATTTACATCTTGAAGCTGATATTTTGGAGCCATGGGTCAAAAGTGCCTGTCAAAAGAGTTTGGTTGTACAGCTTGGATCGGAATATCAGCTGCACTTTCAAGATCCCAAAATTTTAGTGACGCCTCAAACTAAGGTGAAACAAGGTTTTGTTTCAAAAGACTATAAGCACGCACAGTGTGTGGCAAAGAAATATAGCCGTGCTCAGATTGAACGCGTAGCGCAAGCAGCGTTTGGGCCAGCGTTTACCATTCGTCAGGTGAGCGACGTTTATTTACCGGTCTATGGTATTGGTGTGTTGAATCCAGATGGTTCTGTTCGTTTAAGCTACTGGAACGCTCTCAACAGTCAGAAGATGTAGCAGATTTCGCTATTCGCTATTTTCGCTATTTGGAGTGCGGTGGCTTGCCACCACCGCACTCCAAACAGGAAAGCAAAATAGCGAAATTATGTTTTCGCTTTCTCTTCCTCTTCTTCTTTTTGCACGGTTGCTAGGAAATTCTTCGTTTCAGCTACAATAACCCCTGAGAGAGCAACCAGAGCAATTAAATTCGGAATCGCCATCAACCCATTCGTGATATCGGCAATGTTCCACACCATCTCAAGCTTTAAGGCAGCCCCTGGAATCACAATCAGAGTAAACAGCAAACGGTACAGCAAGACATACCGAGATCCAAATAAGTACTCGAAGCACTTTTCTCCATAATATCCCCACGCAATTACCGTTGAGAACGCAAAGAGCACAAGTCCAATGGCAACGATGTAGCTGCCCCCAGGTATAGTGTCGAACGCTTTAATGGCTAAGGTAGCTCCTGAGAGCATTTGACCAGACTCTGAAGTCATGCCAACAACTCCTGTTACAGCCAAAACAAGTCCTGTGATGCTGCAAACGATCACTGTAGATAACAAAGCTCCAGTCATTGTAATCATCGCCTGTCTTCCAGGACTATCTGTGCGCGCTGCAGCTGCAGCTAAAGATGAAATGCCCAATCCTGCTTCATTGGAGATCACGCTGCGTGCAACACCCCATTGAATCGCCATCATGACACTAGCACCTGCAAAACCGCCTGCGGCAGCTTGTCCATTAAAGGCGCTATGGAAAATTTCATAAAGAGCATCAGGAATGCGATCGTAGTGCATGCCAATGACAAAGAGTCCACCGGCAATGTAAAAAATTGCCATGAAAGGCACGAGAATACCGGCAACATGGCCGATGCTTTTGACTCCACCCATGACAACTAAACCGGTGACGATAGCTACGATGACTCCGGTGATCCATGGATTGGTTCCTGTCGTTTGTCTGACAGCTTCAGCAATGGAGTTTACTTGAATAAGGTTTCCTGTTCCGATGGCGGCGATAGCACCAAAGATAGCAAATAGAGCAGCCATCCATTTCCATCCGAGGCCGCGTTCGATATATTGCATCGGGCCACCGATCATTTCGCCGCGTGAATCTAGTTCGCGATAATGAACAGCGAGAAGGGACTCTGCATATTTTGTAGCCATTCCCACGAATGCGGTCATCCACATCCAAAACATAGCCCCTAGTCCACCAATCGTTACCGCTGTGGAGACTCCGACAATAGTGCCTGTCCCAATAGCTCCTGCAAGAGAAGTCATTAGGGCTTCGAAGTGGCTAATGTCACCGTTTGAGTCTGCGCGCTGTTTAGCGAATACTTGTTTGATGGCGTAGCCAAGGTAGCGAAATTGGACTCCGCGGAGAGCAAAGGTTAGATAAAGGCCTGTCCCTAGTAGTAGAGTTAAGAGGGGAATACCCCAAACATAATTGCGGATGTTTTCAATAAAAAGTTCGATTTGCTCCATGCGCTCCTACCCGTTAAGATTAACGCGGAGGAGCATAGCGCAAAGTAAGTTTGCGAGAAAGTTTTTTCTCGCTAAGGGGACTCTGTCCCCTTTTGACACCATTTCGATCTGTCGTACAAGCGCCTAGCAACCGTGACGTTCCTTAATAAGGTAGCCAGGGCGTCCCGCCCTGGTAAAAAGAAGGATGTATACAATAAGAGCTTGTCAGCACACTTAGAAAACTGTGCTCTAATAAAGGTGTAAAATGAACATTGTAATGATGTTGAAAATTTGATATAATTAATTGATAAAAACAGATAACTAAACATAAAAGTGGAGGTTTAAAATGACATCACCCGCAAGTGAAAAGCCCGTTATGCCTTACATAGAATTGATGAGTATTATCAAAAAGGCAAGGGAACCTACCGAGCAAATGAAGACAGCCAGGAAAATTTTGGGACCGCGCGAGGGTGATTCTGATTGGATGGGTTTTAGTCAAGAGCAAGTGGAAGCAATCCAAGCCATTCTTAAAAAAGTTAGAAGCGATTCAACAATGCCAAGTCAAGTTAAAGCACAGGATATACCAAAGGGTTTCCTGAGTAATCACGGGTATACATTCGCAAAAAACTTTTTTTCTTGGTACTGCGGGCCTGGACTAGTTGAGCAGTGGGTAAAACAGCTAAAAGCAGATCATTCTGATTGTTTTTTAGATCATGGAGAGCTCTGGGGAGCATCATTCAGAATAAGTAAACCTAGCAGTCGCCAGATTATGGAATGTGGGGTTTGTTGAATACTCAAACAGACCAACCGCGGTAGCGGTGACAGAAATCTGCGAATACGTTTCTGTTGCTACTAGCGCAGCTTATTTTCCAAAAAGATCATTTCCATGCGATCTCCTTTTTCTCCACGATTAGGCTGAGAGAGGAATGGCGCTTGCGCATCTGTCCAAAAGCCCTTTTGAGCATCATCGATGTAGCGGTAGTGAGGTAGGGACACATGGTACAACTGCATAAAGTTTGCTATGATGCGTCTAGCATCTCGTGAAAAATAAGTGAAGTAATCATGCCACGAGGGCTTTATGCCTCTTTTCACATGTGTGGCTTCTTGCTGTTCAAAACGATACTGAAGGCGTTGCAGCAAGCTCAGCATACATTCTACTTGGTGACGATACAGATCATTTGAAATACGAACAGGCTGTTGACAAAGAGCACGCAGTTTGCTGAGTTCCACAACAACATAACGTATCTCTTTCAGATCACTCACAGTGGCTTTAAAATCGAGCTCGGGTCGAAGCGCTTGAAACCACGTTTCCGCTAACACTGTAGCAGAAGTATTGTTCCACGTGGATTGACTTGCCACCCACAGATTGCAATCTAGAAGTGATCCTGATGTAGGAAGGTTTCTGACTATGCCAAGAACGCCCGCAAAGGTGTGTCGCGAACAGCGGCTAAAGTAGCGATCGATTAAATCAAATGTCAAGGCAGGCCATAATCCCTCGCCTTGAGTAAATCCCCCGAAGTTAACAATAGGCATCAATGGTGTTGCAGATGTGTCGATGCTTTGTCGTAGGTTGTCCCAGAGTGGATGAGGAGCTAAATGATCTTCTGTGGGTGCTCCTGAAACGGCTGAGAAGGCGATGATAGTCGATCGACCTGCTTCATCGCATAGAGAAGGGATCCACAATGCTTGTTGCGTGGCATGGGAGACGTTAGAAGAGGGGATGTAATAAATAAGCTTTTTTGAGGAAGGAATAAGGGCTTCAAAAGCGGAGAGTTCTTTCTGATGCTGTTCTAGCTGCGTTGCGTGCGGTTTTTTTTGGAGCGGCTCATCGAGTTGTACTCTGCTCTCTAAGAAGAGACCGGCAAGGTCAGGCAGCTGATGAAAGAGAAGGGGTAAATCGCTTTGCGAAGGCAATGGTTTTAAAAAGACTTTGACATCATACTCAAAACATGTTTTACAGAATTCAGATAGTTGAGGAGCATCAGATTCAAGCACAGCTGCATTATAACCTAATTCAATCAATCTGCGGCAAAAGCTATCGTCAGATTCAGGTAAGTGGACATCTTTAATCCAAAGAGGTTTTAAGGTAAAGCGTAGAGGCCATTCTCCAAGATATTCAGGATGGTAATCGCTTTGTATCGCCATCGCAAGGGAGTTAATGGCAAATGCTGCGGTAGCTGGATTTTTTGTGCTTAGGGTGATGGTTTTTGCTGAATAGTGACAAGTGACAGATTCAGATGTTGAGGGTTTCCAAATTAATTGGGGATGATGCGGGCTTTTTTTGCTGTGGTAACTTTGGGTGAGATCGTGACAGAGTTTTTGGAGCTTGTTCATACGTGGATTATGAGTAGACTTCTTTTCGATGGCCTACATTGATCACCATGACTAGTACTTTGGCATCATAGATTTCATAAATGATCCGGTAGTCGCCTACACGAGTTCGATAGGCATTTTCTTCCCCTTGGAGTTTAATGGCTCCATCATGCCTTGGCTCTTTGGCTAGCTCTCTAATCTTATTTCGGATTTTCAGAGCCATTTTATTGTCAATTTTTGCTAAGGCCTTTTCTACTTTTGGATTAACGAATACTTTGTATGTCACTACAGTTTATCCCATCCTAGTTTTTTTTCCAGTTCTTTCCAGGTTATTACACCGTTCTCAGCCACTTCCTTTCTTGCGATTCCCAAAGAAGCACTATCCATTTCATCTTCGTAGTCTTCAATAGAACGTACAACAGCTTTTGTGACAAAATCTTTAATAGAAATACCTTGTTTAGCGCAAGCCATCTTAAGATAAACATATTCTTGAGCTGGAAAATCCACGCTTAGCTTTTTGTAACTTTGTTTTTCCATATAGCCTCCTTTTCTTTCATTATAAAGGATTCCCTTTTTTGAGGATACCCTTTTTTCCTCATATCCTATATTTGTTTGAATGGTTTTTCTAATAGCGTCTAGGATTAAAATAAATTGTCTGCTACCGTATCAATCTTAAGGGAAAACCACGGATTTTGAATTATGTCGATTTTTGATCATCTCCGCATGACCGATGTCGAAGCATTGCCTGCTCCTCAAGAACTGCTCACAGAACTTGCAATAAGTGGGCAGCAGAAGCAGTTTGTTCAAAAGGCACGGGGAGAAATTCGAGATATCTTAGATGGCTCAGACTCAAGACACCTACTAATCGTTGGTCCTTGCTCCATCCACGACATCCAAGCTGCACGCGATTATGCTGCAAAACTTAAACAATTGTCAGCCACTGTTTCCGATACCTTCTGCATCCTTATGCGGGTGTATTTTGAAAAACCGAGAACGGCACTTGGTTGGAAGGGGTTGCTCTATGATCCCTGGTTAAACGGTTCTGATGACCTTGCCACTGGGTTGAGATGGGCGCGACAGTTTCTTCTAGAATTGGCAGAAATGGGAGTTCCAGTCGCATCAGAATTTCTGGAGCCATCGACACCCTATTATTTAGGCGATTTAGTGGCTTGGAGCTGTATTGGAGCACGCACAGTGTCCTCTCAAATCCATCGACAGATGGCTTCTGGGCTTCCGATGGCAACAGCTTTTAAAAACAGCACCGATGGGACTGTTGACAGTGCTGTAAACGGCATTTTGAGCGCTTCTCAAAGTCATACGTTTATGGGAATGAACCCCAAGGGACATCCCAGCGTGATGAGAACCCAGGGAAATGCATATGGTCATTTAGTATTGCGTGGGGGCGAAACGCAACCCAATTATGATCCACAAGCGATCTCTATGGCTCTAGATACGATGCGAAAGGCAAATTTGGCTCCAAGACTACTGATCGATTGTTCCCATGACAACTCCATGCGCAAACATGAGCAGCAAGTAACGGTATTTCAGTCTGCAATTAATCAGATTATAGAGGGCAATCGCAACATTCGGGGAATGTTGATTGAAAGCCATTTGAATGAAGGTAATCAACCGCTTGTTAACGATACGACCAAGCTAAAATATGCGGTCTCTCTAACTGATCCGTGTCTCAACTGGGATACGACAGAACGATTGATCCTATGGGGACATTCCATCATTAAACGGGAACGCGAAACGTTGCGTGAAAATGAAGTGGCAAGTGTTCTCGTGCGTCGAGTGTCAACATGAACTGGAAATCGCTCTATCTACTAAGTTTCCTGTTACTGTTAACTAGTTGTGGCTCTCTGAGTAGTCCCTTAACGGTACAAACAGACTTTTTGCGACGTCAGCGTCTGGCTAGCTTCCACGTGCGCACCCCAGACCCCTTGCTAGTCAATCCCTTAGTCGGTCAGCGCGTTTTGATTCAATGGAATTTACCTCCAGAGTGGTTAGAACATGAAGATTTACATTTAGAATTTACGATACGCTTCGGAAATCGCACGCAATTGCTGAAAAAGGTCCGCGTCGATTGTGCCAAAGGGTTATATGTCTACGTGCTAGCTGATGACGAGTTTTGCCAAAAAGAGGGCATTGTTTCCTACAAGGTAGACCTTGTTCACGATGACTGCATCTTGGTTGCATGGCGTCACCAGCTATGGGTCGAACTGATTGACATCCAAATTGAAGAAACGGATGAATAATAATTCAAAATCTGGTATAATAGAGGTAATCCACAAGGGGGTGTCACGGTTTCGACTTAGAAGTGAAACATTGATTGCATGCAGAGGACGTCGGTTGGCCTCTTAAATCATCCGATAAAACTATTAAATGCCAAAACAGGTGTTAACAGTCAGAAAGTGACAAGCATTGCTGGTTATGTAGAAGCACCTCGTGCTAATACATACGCAGTATCTTACACTGCTGCTGCTGCTGCTTAATCCTAACAGATTAAATAGCACGATAACCTAGAGCTGGACCAAGGGGTCTAGGATCTATCGTTAAAGTCTTGGTATGATAGAGAATTCCGCCGCTTCTAGGGGCTTTCTATCGAGATTAAATGAAGCAAGTTGATTCTAGTGTCGTGTTTTGCATGGGAATCGACTCAACTTCAAAACACTAAGCATGTAGTGGTTAATGCGTAGTTTGCTAAGGACGAGAGTTCAATTCTCTCCACCTCCAATTGGTTGGATCCTCGCGGTACCCAATCATAGTAGAAAATGGCTCACGGACTTCCGTGAGCATTTTTTTTATCCTCTAATTTCAAGTTCTGAAACACCAAATTCAACAATTCTCGTTTTTCATCAACTTCAAAACTTTCGAAGATTTCTTCCCTCCCTGGCACATTATACTCTTATGATCGTAAATCCAATTCCCTTCAAATCGTAACATTTGAACCAGCTAAAGTCCTAGAAGGAGACCCAGATCCAAAAATACAACATACCCACAGTGAAATCAAAATAATCTCTTTTTAAAGTTATTCATATGCAGAAATAATCCAACAAGGTTGCGATGAGGGAATTTTCAAAACAGAAGTCCCTCTCGAATGTGCAGAGTTTATCCTCTCAGCAATTCAATTTCTTACAGATAAGGGAATTCATCCTTGGAGAGAAGAAGATTTGAAACGACGCATGCAAGCTTTTCCCATATTAATTGAACGGCTGTTACAAGCTCCACCTGGATCTTTTCAATTCCTTATTTGATTCTTTCAATAAATAATAGAGGTCCCTCTCTCTTTAGGACGATTTCTATAATATGGATAGTTACCGCTTCTATTTAAGGAGCATAGCCCCTCTGTTTTTCCAAGATGCTCGTTCCATCATCTGGGAGTCCCATTGACTTTCTGCGTTTGATTAGAAGAAGTCAATTTTTCACTTGGAATCTTTATTCTACTCCAATCAAAAGTTCTGAATTCATCTCCACCTCCATTTTAGAGGCATCAAATAAATGTTTTAGGCGTGTAACATCAAAGCTCTGATCAGAGAATTGGATAAAATATTGTAATTGCCAAGCTTGCGTTTTCTTAGCTTGAGAATTATCAGCTTTATCCCAAGGAGGGTAAATTCGCATAGCTCTCTTACCTTCTTTTCCATGGCAAGATACAATTCCTTTTTCACAGAGTACAGTTTTTGGAAAAACAAATTGGCCAAAATGATTTTCGGCACGCACACTGACTACAAGGAAATCAAAAGCATCAGTAAATTCATAGGGCAAAATGGGTCCTTCACCTATACGTTTCCAAAAAGTGACAAATTGTCCAACTTTTGTCGGGGTGATCTTTCCTACGCGAAATTTTACAGAACGATTTTTTATGGTAAATTCAGAAGCTCCATAGTCTGCACTCTCATCCTCTATTTTCAGATTCTGAAGGATAAGCCCAGATGGCTTATAGACAAGGTCTTTAGCTAATAGCAAATCTGGGTGAAGCATTTTTAAGAGGCGTTCACTTTTTGGCTCAATGACCACGATGTTTTTCCTTCCGCTTTTCTTGTTTGAGAGAAAATTGCTCATCTTTACGAGCCTGTTTTTCGGCGCAACTTATGCTTTTTTTCTCTTTCTTTTTCTTCTCAATCTCTTCTCGCATGTAATCTTGAGCTAAAGTTGAAGGCTTTGAGGTTTCCTTCATTTGTTCCATTTCACGACGAACTTCTCGCTGGACTCTTTTTGGATTCATTCGCTGAATTTGAATGCTGATTTCTTTAGCATCTCCAAATTTTAGCTCCACATAATGATTTAGAACAAATTCATGAATTTCAGGATCAGAAGGCTCTGCACCAAAAATATGCCGTGCAACTGCATATCCTTCTTTATCTGTGCGCTCAAAAGTCCCCACCCAAAAGCGCTTTTCAAAGAAAATCGTTGCTTTAACCATAGCCATCTTAATTTATCCTCAACACTAGCTTATTGATCTCAAGCTCAAGCTTACATTTTTGTGATCAAATAGTGGAAGCTTTGAATTTATAAATATAATTAATACGTTCGGCTTTACTCATAGTCATTTTGACTCGGCTTTTTACATAATTTGTAACAAACACAGTAATGACGAAGGACAGAGCAAGGACAATTGGAACGACGACAAGACTATAAAAGTAGAAGCTTTTCATCGAAACTTGAATGACCTTATATCCTGTTTTTAAAGTATACTCCTGAGCTTGCTTAGTCATCTCTTCCGGTGTTATTAATAATGGAAGATTATGATAAGCCCTCGTGGCCATAGACATAATAGTTATAGTAAAAATTGGCGCTGCAATAAATATAGCTATACTAATACAAATAGGAATAAAGTTTTTTCTAGCCTGATTAAAAATTTTTCTAATCGGCACAAGAATAATCACAGAATAAGACCTACAAGTAGGACAACTTTTCTTTTTTAGAATCCATCTTTCAACACATGCATGATGAAAGATGTGCCCACATTTTAATCGGAGACAATCATTGGATACATTCTGTTCGTACTTACTTAGGCATATGCCACACTCGTCCTGATCCAATTGCCTTCCGCGTATTCCAGACACACTCATAGAAAAACCTCTTTTTGGCTAAAATCTTAATAGGTTTTCTCTTTTTACGCAATTATGTAAAGAACATTTAACGATCACAGAGAGATAATATCGTGATTAGTTGAAAATTTGATATAATTAAATAAGTATTATATAATAAACATACAGATGTGATTTAAATTTGAGGTGATTGTATGGTTTCCCCTACAGGACCTAAAAGCATCGATGACGCCTTTATTGAATGGAATCGCAGCCATCGACCCAAAGATCAGTTGATGCCAAAACGAACGGCTGAGCTGGGAAAGACGATCTTTGTTCGTTACTCGCAGGAGAGGGGCTTTTGGATCGAAAAACAGACGAAAACAGAGGCTTTTGCAGCTTTTTGCGCCAAACCTCTTCGATTACTTCATGTGCTGTCTCCGGAGCCTACTCTTGGTGACGCACAGCAAAAGCAGTTGCAAAATCTTCTTACGGCCTACAATCGAGCTTCAAACTCTTTAGATACAAAAGATACCGAAGAAGTCGTTCAAATCAAAGCAGCACGACTGAGAGCCATTTATGGGGCAGAGTATGCTAATGCTTATGCGATATTGATGTCTCCTAACGCAGACGAAAAATCGATTGCAGCTATTCGCCCGGATTTAGAGCGTATTCTTGCCATTAGGGGAACCTATGGGATTGGTTCTTTTGGAGAGGATTTAGACGTAAACAATGACGTCTTAAATTTCGATGTTGTAGCAAGGGACGCGATTACTCAGTACTATGCTCAGTTGCAAAAAGATGTGTTTAAGGATAAAAAACTTCCTAAGTCACTTTTTCGTGAGCTGCTTAAAGCGATCGATGTATTTCATCTTTTTCATGCGAAAATGTTGGATTTTTCCGGATTATCTCCTCACCAAAATATTTTTGAGGGTTTCAATTCAACACAGGCTTGTGCCTCAATTTTGGACGATTTAATTGCTTTTCAAAGTGAAAAAGGGGAATCCTTACCGAAAGAAGAGGCTATCCGTTTGGCGTGGGTTATTGATAGTTTGCACTTTGCAGCAACGCTCACTCCGGAGATTGAAGAGGCCACGAAAGATAAAAGCGCAGCAGCAAAAAAAATCTCCGAAAAGCTGCAAGAGCTTGCAAAGCAACAAACTGGTGGGAGCATGATAATGACAGGGGGATATGCCACTCATGCGATCCTATACAAGATTGAGCCGGTTCAACCGGTATCTGAGGGCAGTCCCGTGACCTTTAAACTCAGTCTTATCAATACCGGCGCAGGTGTGACTAACGTTAGTAGCGAGTTTGTAGTCAAGAAACTGTCCTTATTTAGCTTGGGGGCCATGGGTGCTAGAGCGTCGTCAGCGCCGCCTAAAAGCAAAACAAATTACTCCGCTTTAAAACGTGTTCATAGGTTGACAAAAGGCAGACATTGTGATACACTGACAATAAACGGATGAGAGAAAAATGTCTGTCTATACGTTCTCGCCAGAAAAAAATGCTAAGCTCATTGACGAACGCAGTATAAGTTTTGAAGAAATAATTGCTGCAATACAAGATGATCAAATCGTTGACATCCTAGAACATCCCAATCCGGAAAAATATGAGAATCAAAAAATTTACGTGGTCAGTGTTAAAGAATATGTCTATTTAGTTCCATTTGTCATCAATGCGGACGGTAATATATTTCTTAAAACTATTATTCCTAGTAGAAAAGCAAAAAAGAAGTATAGCTAGAAAGGAGACGATATGAAAAGGAATAAACAAAATAATTCAAATAAGCTCGATCAAGAGGAGAAAGCGCTTTTAGCTTCCTTCGAAAATAATGAATGGAAATCTGTAAAAGATCTTAAAAAGGAAAAGTCGTCTGCACGTAAAGTGGCCACTAATACTTTGCGTAAAGATGTTAGAATTAATATTCGTTTAACAAGCAGTGATGTTGCCAGCATTAAACAAATTGCTGCTTATGAGGGCTTGCCTTATCAAACGTTGATCGCTAGTGTTTTGCATAAATATGCAGCCGGTCATTTACTATAATGTCATATTACCCCTGAGGCAATCCTAAGCACAATTAATGTTGTAGCTGTTGTTAAAAGGTTGGAAGGTCCTCAGGACGCCCATTTAGTTTAATGTAAAGCTGTTGTTTTTCAGATTCTCAAATATAGGGTTGTCTTAATTATGAAAAAATCGCCACTCCTTCAACGCGTGCCATTTTATTTTGTGCGGCATGGCGAAACAGATTGGAATGCAGAGGGTAAATTTCATGGTCAAACGGACATTGCCCTTAATCAAACAGGAAGAGAGCAAGCAGAGATAACGGCAAAAAATCTAATTCCTTTTGGCATTGCTTTGATTTGTTACAGTCCATTATTACGTGCCAAAGAAACGGCCTTTATTATAGGAAAATCGCTCTTCACGCCTCTGCTTGAAATGGATCATTTAGAGGAACGTTTTTGTGGTTCAGGAGAGGGCAAGTTAAAGAGTGGGAATTTTGATCTTGCAAAGAGCACTCCCTCAGAATATTTTATTGGTGCAGAACCTTATGAAGAGTACGTTGCTCGCTTCATTCAAGGAATGAATGAAGCTCTTAAAATGAAAGGTCCAGTATGCATTATTTCTCATGGAGGTGTATTTTGGTCACTATGCCTCCATTTGAATATCCCTCCTCAAGAGCTTTCCAATGCATCCATTATACACTTTGTGCCTCAAAGAGATACTTGGAGCTTGATTGCAAAATGATTCGTTTCACGGTTTATAGTGTGGGTTAACGTCCAATTGTCCAACTGGGAATCCTTGCCCATGCCTTTCCCTTGCCCGATTCCAGGGCGTCCCGCCCTGCAAAAAAAGAAGGTAGACAGACCGGTAAAAAAAGAACGACAGGTCAGGATGCATGGTTACTCGGTAAATGGTTACAGCAAAACAAGATAACCTGGCTTTTTGCAGGGCGCGACGCCCTGGTTACATTCAGGCCTGACGACCTGGTCAGGAATGGGGCACAGGCACAGGAGCACTTATGCAATGGTCTCGATCGGACTGAACTTATTCTACAAGGTCGGATGCAGGAGGGACATAATTAATACGTTCTGCACTATCAGTGGTCATCATGACTCTGCTTTTAATATAAGTTGTAACAAAAATATAAATGACTAAAGACAGAGCTAGGATAACAGGAATGACGACGAGACTATAAAAAAAGAAGCTCTTCATAGAAAGTACAGAGGTTTGTTTGAAAGTATACCCTAGCCTTAAATTATGTTCATTAGCTTGGCGTAATTGTTCAGCAATCTCTTCGGGGGCATGTATCAATGGAAGATTATTATAGGTTCTCAAGGCCATAGAAGCAATAGTTATAGTAAAAAGGGGGGCTACAATAAAAAGCACTATTTTTAGGCAAGCAGGAAGAAAGTTTTTTCCTGCTCTATTAAGAAGAGCGATAACGGGTTCAAGAATAACAGAATAAGCTCTACAATTAGGGCAACTATTTTGTTTTTCAATCCATTCATTGACACATGAATGATGAAAGATGTGGCCACATCTTAATCGGAGGCAATCATTGGACGCATTCGGTGCATATGTGTCTAGGCAAATACCACACGTGTCTTGATTAAAACGTATTGCAGATAACATCAGAAACTCCTACTAGACTTAAATATTAAGACATTTTATTGTTTTAGTAAATTGGTTTAATAAAATTTACGATGTATTTTATTGGTATCACTTGTCCAACTGTCCAAATTTTGTCCCAAGGTTTGTCCAATTGAAACAATTGCATAAGTCCGAAACAACACGTTAAAGTGTACTGCTCTCCTAAATCGCGGCAGCGATGATATTGTAGCAGCCCCGCATGAAATGAAAGGCCGGGAGGCCTGCAATGGAATGTGGGGAACATCAAATATCCAAACACATAACCGCGGTAGCGGTGACAGTAAACTACGAAAACGTTTCTAACGCTGCTGCCGCAGCTTCATATCTTATCTACACCGTTCCCCACATTCCACTTCAGGCCTCCGGCCTTTTGCTACATGCGGGGCTGCTACAATATCATCGCTGCCGCGATTTAAAGCAGAGGCTTTTTCCTTTCTTATAAAAGCGATGACTTTTGCAATCGTCTCAATTCGTCCATGTCCCATCCTGTCCAATCATTTGAGTTTGTAGGCATCCATCATGACACGTTCAAGCGTTTTAAGTGCATGTGGCTGCCCCTGTTTGACAGCAAGTTCCAAGTAACGAATCGCTTCTTCGTTTGAAGCTGCAACTCCAACTCCTTGGTAATAACACACGCCTAAATTATATTGCGCGTCACCATTACCTTGATCTGCCGCCAATTTGAAATAACGAAACGCCTCTTCTTCGGACTGAGGAAGCTCTTTCCCCATCAATAAAAGAACCCCCAGATCATATTGTGCATCGGCAATTCCGGCGTCAGCGGCCAATTGAAAATAGTAAGCAGCCTGCTTTTCACAAGGGGAAACAGAAAGTCCAAAAATAAAATAACAACCAAGCATATAATAAGCTCGGGGATGCTCCTGTTGAGCTGATAATACAAAATAATGATACGCTGTTTCATGAGATTGGGTAACACCCAAGCCTTGATGGAAGCATATCCCCAAATTATATTGCGCTTTTACATGTCCCATGTCAGCAGCTTGTTCTAAAAGAGGTATTGCTTTTTCATATGAGGGTGTTTCACATTGAAGATAACTTTTCGCTTCGTCGTATAAGGCTTCTGCTGCTTTTTTAGACTTTCTCATCATCATTTTGTTGTTATAAGTAAATCGTTGTTAAGGCAGTCGATAGTAATTGACAGTCGCTTTTTCACGACTGGAGTTTTCGCGTGTGTGCTATTTCTGTGATTTCTTTTATAAAAATGGGATAAAAAAGGCGATTGGGAACATGTCCAAAGCCTTCCACTAATACAAATTTGGCTCCAGAAATAGATTTGGCGAGGGTTTCCCCATGAATAGGTTGCAAAATAGGATCTTCAGTTCCATGGATCACGACAGTCGGAACTGTAACGTGAAATGGGACATCCACAATCATCTGAAAGGAGCTTTTGATCGCCTCCAAATGGTTTGTCAACGATTCAGGATGCCTTAAACGGCGCAAAAATTCAGCATGTAATTCGCGATAACGCTCTTCTTCAAAAGGGGCCACAGAACCATTCAAGATGGACCAGCATTCAACGCGTTGGTCGAGTTTTTCAGATTCATTTTGAGGAACTTTTTGTAAAAAACGATGCATCCATTTTAAATAATTTTCAGTAGGTCTTGGTAGTGAAGTCTCATTAGAAGATTGCTTGTCATATGCCAATGAAGAGGGTCTTAAATCGCAAGAGGTTGCTATGAGAGTCAATGAGTGCACACGATCGGGAAAATGAACAGCCATGAGCTCAGCCACAGGACCCCCCATTGATAAACCACAAACGTTAGCTGTTTTGATTTTCAGGAAATCAAGCAAACCAATGGCATCCTTTGCCATGTCTAGCAAATCATATGGATGTGACGTATAATCGAAGCAAGTTGAGAGACCGGAGTCGCGGTAGTCATAGCGAATAACAAAAAAACCTTGCTCTGCTAACTGCTCACAAAATTCTTTGGGCCATAAAATCCCCTGACATAACCCTCCCATGGCCAATAAAAGTGCAGGGTTTTCTTTCTCTCCAAACGTTTCATACCATGTCTCAATCTCATTGGTTTTTGCAATCTGTGCTTGATTTGCCATGAGCGAGTCCCCCATAAAAATTATGAATATAAACAGTTTTTGCAAAAACTTCATGTGGATTCCTTTTTATTACGGCAAGAGGCTCAAGTGTAGCTTTATTTTTCAAAAAAATCTTGCAAAATCTGTTGTGAAACAATAGATTAACATAAAAAAAATTCCAAGGAGAAATAGGATGCAACGTAAAGCTTCAGCGGTTTGGCAAGGTGGCTTAAAAGATGGCAAGGGAACCGTTTCAACAGAAAGTGGTGTTTTAAAACAAACACAATATTCGTTCTGTACACGCTTTGAAAATGGTCCAGGAACTAATCCTGAGGAACTTCTTGCTGCAGCGCATGCAGGATGCTTTACTATGGCACTGTCGAATGAACTCGGCAATGCTGGCATGGTTCCCAAAAAACTTGATGCTACAGCAACTATTTCGCTGGAAAAAGTAGCGAATGGATTTGCTATCACAAAAAGTCACATCGACTTAGTTGCAGAGATACCTGGAGCAGATAAAGCTAAATTTGAAGCCGCTGTTAAGGCTGCTGAAACAGGATGCCCCGTTTCAAAACTGTTTAAGGCTGAAATTACTGTCTCAGCTAAACTGAAATAGTTTCTAATGAAGGCAATTGCCTTCATTTTTGGAGTGTGCGGCACCTTGGTGCCGCTTTCATAGGGTTCGGCTTGACGAACCCATCTAAGAATACTTGTATGAAGCTTACATCATAATGAAAAATAACACAGAAGTATGTGTTACAATATTTATTGAAAAATTTCGTGACCTGAGATATACCTTAAAATTATTCAACACTTCATCAAATTAGTAACAATCAAGAGGTTCAAATGTGTTATCAGCTAATGAAAAAGTTTTTAGCACTATGCCTTTTATATCTAATCATAAATGTGCCATTGCAGGGAAAAGAGTATTTAATCGTTCGCGATAATAACTATAACCATGGCCTATTTAGCTGTTTTACCACTAACATCGGTTTACTAGATCTTTATGATAAAGGAGAATGTGCTGGACTAGAAGTGAATTATAGAAATAAAGGAATTTATTATGAGCAAAAAAAAGGATTGAATTGGTGGACTTACTATTTCAAACCATTGAAATTGGGAAATACAAAGAACGCGACAAAAAGCATACTTTCATCTCAAGGGCATGTTGACTTAGCTTTAAAGACACTTTACGATCTACCTAAGGAGCGCATACACAGTTTAATTAAAAAGTACATCAAGGTTAGAAAGCCAATAAATAAAGAGATAAATCGTTTTGTGAAAAATAATTTTGGAGATTCTTTTATTATTGGTGTTCACTATCGGGGGACGGATAAAAATGTTGTAGAAGCACCGCGACTAAAATACGAGCGGTTGTATGAAGCGGTAGTTAAGTTAATTGGAGAAGTAAATCAACCCAATTATCGCATTTTTATTGCAACGGATGAAGCGCAGCTTATCGATTACATGAAAGCTCAATTTCCCGATCGCATCGTCTGTTTACCCGCTATTCGTTCTTCAGATGGAAATCCCTTACACTATGCTGCAGATAATAAATATAGAAAGGGAAAAGAAGCTGTAATGGATTGCTTATTGTTATCAAGATGTCATTATTTAATCAGAACAAGTTCAAATTTAAGTTTGTGCTCAACTTATTTTAATCCTAATATTCCTGTTCTCTTATTGAATCCTGGCGTGTTGGATCGTACAGGCTCACCATAGTATGGAACTAGACCCTTGTCTACCAGGCCGAGGACGGCCTGGTGAGCACGTGAACATGTACGTTGGATCGTTGAGAGATTCAATTTAGATACAGAATTAAGATCTTATTGTGTAAACTAAGCTTTAAAATAATAAAAATGACACTGATAAGATCTTTTTTCTGAGGAAGTATGGATATTCAACGAACTAGTCATCTTGGATTCTATGTAGGTTTAGGGATAGCAATCATACCCGTAACAATTACGGCCGTCATCGCGTGTTCTAAAATCATAGTAATTAACATTATTGCAGATATTGTGGTAAGGGTTCTGACTGCTAACATGGTTTCAGTCACCATATATGCTTCGTTAGTCAAAGTCCCTTTTCTGTGGAACGTGTCGCACGTTTCAGCAATTGCTGGAGGGCTCATCTGCATCGTTTGTGTTATTACAGGCCTGAGTTATCAACTCTATCAACGCTGTTCAGCGACGCAATAGTTCTCCCGCAACAGTTTGCGCTTCGATCTCCTGCTCATAGGCCATCAAGACGTTTGAGAAAGCATTGAAAAAAGGCAATCCATATGGATTGCCAAAGTACGCAACAATGATTTTGTGCTGATATTTTTGTAAAAGTGTTGCGAACTCAATTGCCGCTGTTGTGAGTCCATGTACACGAAACTGCTTTAGCTCAGATTCTTGCTTTATCCCACTCAGTAATCTAATCTGCTCAATACGTCGAGGATCGCCTGGATAAACTGCCAGAATCACACGTGGATAGCTTTCTAACAAATCAAGAAGATCTTGCTGTTCCTCTCTGTTAGCATGTTCTAAGCTAAAGAAGAACGATCTTAAATTTAGTCGTTGATTCAACTGTTCAAAGAGGGTGTTTGTAGAAGAGTTTCCAATTTGAATATAGGGGATCTCTTGTTGAGAAGACAAAGGCACATTCATCTGTTCGTCTTTGCGTAAAAAAGCAACAGCGCTTTCAAAAAGCTTTCTCTTTAGCTTGTGGGCAGATTGAGGTTGCATTTGTTCCATCGTAGGTGCCTCTACAAGGCAATTTTGGTGGAGATGCAATCCCTCCTTGATATTCAAAATTTTCAGAAGGCGTTCATCAAGATCTCTTTCTGAAATGATCCCATTCTTAAATGCATCATAGATGGTCTTGTATGCCTTAGATATATCCTGAGGCATAAGAAGCATGTCACTACCAGCTAAAAAAGCGTTTAAAGTGATTTCTTCTTCGGAGAGATGGTTTGTGAGTGCTTTCATGCGCAAGGCACCACTCAAAATTAATCCATGAAAGCCCATTTCTTGTTTCAGCAGCTTTGTAACCACACCATAAGATAGACTAGAAGGAAGGTTTATACTAGGTTCTATAGCGGGAATCACAAGATGTTCTGTTTGAATGGACCCCACACCTGCTTTAATGGCCTCTCTAAACGGATAGAGCTCAACGCGATTAAGACGCTCAATTGAGTGCAGGTTTTTAGGTAATCCCAGATGAGGATCTACTGTAATGTCTCCTAAACCAGGAAAATGTTTAGCAGAAGCGATGACTCCGCCATCCTGAAGTCCGCGAATCATGGCCACACCCTTTTCAGCTACAATTAAGGGGTTATCTCCAAAGGAACGGATATTAATCGCTGGATTTTCAGATGTCATGTTGACATCAAGGACAGGGCTTAAATTCATATGAACACCGATCAAACGTGCTTGTCGACCAATCTCTTTGCCTGTCTCGTAGATAAGTTCATCTTCAACAGCTCCAAGGGTGCTATTTTTAGGAAAGCACATGCCGTCAGTGAGACGCATAGCGAGGCCCCATTCCAAATCTTGCGCAATCAAAATGGGATACTTACTTAACTGTTGATAATGATTAGTGAGAGACACTTGCTTTTGGCATGAGCTAGGACCAACATATGCGAGTCCACCAATGTGATACTTGCATAGATAAGTGTCGATTTCCTGAATGATGTGAGGGTTGCCAATTTCCTTTTCTGCATAGTCTGCATCTACATATGCAGCTATCATAAAAAGTTGGCCGATTTTTTCCTCTATAGACATCTCCTGCAATGTTGTTGTTGCCCAAGTGGCGCGAGTCTGTGTAGGGAATGTTACAAAGAGAGCGGCAAGAATAAAAAGAAGAAAGGGTGGTTTGACGTTTGTCATGCAATTACTCTAGAGGAGAAAGAGGATTTTTTGAAAGAAAGTAAATTATTTTTGACACAATATAAACCTTTCTTTACAAGCGGACTGAATATCTCTTGGAGGCAAAAATGACTTTTAGGTTATCGGTAGCAACTTTTTTCCTTGTGTTCGGAGCATTACCCGTATGGGCTGCTAATGAACCAAAAGAGCTTAAGGATCTGATGGTGGAGCAGTATCTACCAAATCAATCAGACAGAGCTGGTGCGCAGAAAAAACAATCAAAAACACTTTATAAGATTAATGCAAATACTCAAATCACTGAAGCGATTCAAAGTGATGAGTTTGGCAATGTGGAATCCATTGAAAAAAAACATTGGGGAACAACAGCAGAAACAGAAGAGCTTATCATCGCTAAAGAAGAGCAATCTAAAGAAGGCGAGACGACTGTTTTTGTGGCTTATGAATATGATGATGAAAAACGAGTTGTTGAAGAAAAAATTTATGAAGGCGATCATTTGTATGTGTCAGAAGAAGGGCAATTATTAAATCCTGATGATGCTGAACTTCTTGTGAAAAATTTTAAATATCTAGCTGAAGAAGATGTTGATCTTCTCATCACAGAAACCTCTGATGGGTTTGTTGCAGAATATCAATTCTTGCCAGGAACTCAAGTTTTAACAAACGTATCTGTTTATAAAGATGGCGAGATCGTTCGAAATATTGAATATAAACTAAATGAAGAAGCAAACAGTGTTGATCAGATCATCGATGAAATTTTCTCTCAAGAAGATCCTACGGCGATTGATGAGTTAATTAACGCACAAGCTTGTAACAATTGTAAAGGGGTTCCTAAACAAGGGCCACAAGGTCCTAGAGGGTCTACAGGGCCAATAGGTCCAACCGGCCCAACAGGGCCAACGGGACCGACTGGTCCAACAGGAGATGCAGGAGATATCGGTTCCACAGGAGCCCAAGGACTTGTTGGTTCAACAGGACCCACGGGTGATGCTGGAGCAATAGGGGCAACAGGTCCTACCGGTCCTACAGGACCAACTGGATCTACAGGGCCAACAGGCCCAACAGGACCTCAAGGGGTAGCTGGAGCAGCCGGATCTGTTGGGTTTACTGGAGCCGCAGGAGCTGTTGCAACAAGTAGTTTCTCTGCCTTTCTTCCAAGCAACACAACAGTTGGTGGAGCAGGTACAACGCAGTTGACGAACTTTGCCACATCACCACCATTCTACATTGGAACAGGATTTAATCCTGTAACAGGTAACTTTACGGTACCAGTATCAGGAAGGTATGCATGTAAGGTAACGTTTAATTACAATACAGCTGCGATTACGGCCTCACTAGGAGCTGGAGTAAATCCAGGGATTGTATTGCGACGCACTCAGCCTAGCGTTGCGAATTTAATTGCGGGGAATTTCCCGTTGCTAGACGTAAACGAACCAGGCGTATTAACGATGCGCGTTATTTTGGGTGGTGGACAGATTGTTTTAGCCGGTGATGTTTTCTTAAATGCAAATGATGTTGTTGGGCTATTCTATGAAGCCGATGGTCTAAACTTAACATTAGACTTAACAGGGAATAATGATCCAGGTATTGTTTGGTCAATGTTCTCATTGAACTAAGCAATTCAATCCCAAGTGCTGCGGTTCGCCGCAGCACTTCAATAAATACATTCCAACCTCTCAAGATAAACAAACAGGTGAACAAGATATTTTATGGTTTTTATATGCTTGCAGATAAGAAAATTTTGGCCTTAAAACCATTGTCCTTTCTTTGCGCCTTTGCGCCTTTGCGTCTTTGCGTTCTTTGCGTTAAAATCTTTTGTTGAAATGATGGTATGAAAGGTTTTAGCTTTATTTAGAAACTTTTTCAACGCAAAGACGCAAAGGCGCAAAGAGAGGTCTAAAAGCTAATGATAAAAAATCCATTTTAATGATCTACAATCAGTTGAGAACAATACTTTTATCCAGATCGTCTTGCCGCCAAAAGCTATATGCTTATCTTGTTCTTTTTTTTAACTGATATTGCTTTGACCAATGGCTATTTTTATGACTATCCGAATATCCCCTACAAACATCCATGAAAATGTTTTTGACGAGTTGTTTGTAGGGAATTACAAGAAAATACGAGTGTCTATGTTGCTAGAGTACATCGGCAGCAATCGCTGCTAATTCAGACCTCTCTGTTTTTTCCAGGAAGATATGGCCAAAAATCTTTTGGTCGCTAAATTTGCCTACAACATAGCTAAGACCATTTGAATCTTGATCCAAATAAGGATTGTCGATCTGTGTAGGATCACCAGTGAGAATAACCTTTGTATCTTCTCCTGCACGAGAAATAATCGTTTTAATTTCATGTGGAGTCAGATTTTGCGCTTCGTCTATGATGATGTACATTTTAGGCAAAGAGCGTCCTCTAATATATGTCACAGCCTCCATTTCAACTTTACGACTCTCCATGACCCAACGCATTGTTTCATTTTGTTCGGAACTGGAAGAAGATTCACATAAAAATTCCAGATTGTCGTAAATAGGCTGCATCCAATTGAAGAGCTTTTCCTCTTTAGTGCCAGGTAAATAACCGATGTCACGTCCAAGAGGAATAATGGGGCGGCTAATGAGAATACGCGAGTAAATATTTTCATCAAAAACTTTACGCATCCCACACGCTAGTGCCAGCAAGGTTTTTCCCGTTCCTGCTTGTCCGATGAGCGTAATGAGTTTAATATCATCGCGTAGAAGCATGTCTACAGCACATCGTTGCTCCACATTTCGAGGTTTGATGCCCCACAGTGACGTGACTTTAAGAAGTGGTTCCACTTGCTGTTTTTGTAGATTATACTTTCCAACTGCTGAAGAATGCTCTGGTGAGGTCATTATCACGTATTCGTTTGCGTGGAAGTTGTCGTTTGCTAATGGCAGCGCGCCATCTTTGTAAAAGAGATCGATTTCATGCTTCCCTAATTCAATTCGTCTAAAACCCTTGTATAATGAACGGTAAGAGGTTTTTAGATTTTCGTAATCTTGAGCCTGCAGACCAATCGCTTCTGCTTTGATGCGTGCAGCAAAGTCTTTTGAGACAAAAACAACCTTCTCACCTTGTTCAAACAACAAATAGGCTGCCATAATAATTTTATTGTCGTTAATGCTTAAGGATAAGTTAGAGCTGTAGTTAGTTTTTATCTCCAGCTGAATACGCAAGACGGTTTCATTGGGAAGCGTGACACCAGTGTGAAGGGTGCCTGAACCTATTTTAGTAAGGGAGTCTAAGTAACGAAAGACTGCGCGCGCATTTTTTCCTAAATCGCTAGGAAGGCGTTTCATTTTATCGAGTTCCTCTAAGACTGTGACAGGGATAACCACATTGTGTTTGGGAAACTTAACAATTGCTTCTGGATCATGTAATAGAACGTTAGTGTCGAGAATGAATGTTTTCGTTACTGATGCTGTTTTTGCTTTGGTCAAGAGGTCCCTCCTAATTAGTAGTGCTAAAATTTTTACGTTATCGAGGAGGGGATAAAGGTTCAAGTGCTAAAATTTAGCAGTCGTAATCGGTGGTTGCTAAAATGTTTGACATTAATTCCGTTGCCTGCTATAATTGAGCTTCATAATCAAGAAAGGAAGGGTTTTTATGAAGATAAATAATAAAGTTTTCAGTATTCCACCTTATATATCTACTTTATGGGTTCATATTACTGCACTCCATATGAAAGAAAATATATTAATAGTTAATTTAAATAATGGAAAAGTAATAGAAATTCCTGAGTTACCTGCAAATCTTGTCGAAACAATTTTTAACATGCATGCGATGGTATTAGAACAACCAAAGCCGCAAAGTCAAGTGAACCCCTCTTCGCTTTCACAAGCAGCAGCTATTAATCCATTATTAAATCGTCAGCACGCCGAAACACCTTTCCGATTTGCTCTTGGGCCAATGGAAATGGGAGCAGACATGGGTGCTATAGGAGCGTCAGTCCTTGAGCACAATGCAGCTCAGGGAGATATTCCTGAAATCCCTGAAGAAATTTTATCTAAAATTGTAGCGATTACCAAATTGATGGCGCCTCAAGAGATGCAGGACTTTCCGAAGGCTGAAGCGCATTGTAATTGTGTGCATTGCCAAGTGTCGCGAGCATTTAATCAAGAGACCCCGGAACGTCCTTCTCTACCTATTGCAGAAATTGCAGAGGAAGAAGAAAAGGTGTCTGAGTTAGATCTCCATTTCCAAGATTGGGAAATTACCGAGACAGGAAAGCAGATGTTTAGTGTCATGAACAAATTAGATAACAACGAAAAGTATCTGGTTTGCTTGGGGGATACGATCGGATGTACCTGTGGACAAAGCAATTGCGAGCACATTGTCGCTGTCCTAAAGAGTTAGTTAGAAACTAGCTGTCCTTTTCCGTGCCCGTGCCCGTGAGCGTGCACGTGCCCGATTTGCTAAAGAGCTACGTAAAATTGTAATATTTTTACGGTTTACGTCATTTTTTTAGCGATTCGGGCACGCTCACGCTCACGGGCACGGAAGGGCAGCGAATTGGGAAAGTTTACATCAACTTTTATGTCCTTTGTCTTGCCTAAAATCGCTCCGCGTTTTAAAATCCCCGTTCTAACTTCAGGAGTAATTGTTATGAGTAAACACATCTATTCATCGTTGATTTTGATTGCAAGTTTTGCAACCTCTGCAGCCTTTGCAGATAGTCCTAAAACAGAAAATATAGACTCCAGAGTCTATGAAAAGCCTTCTGTGTCTGTGTCAACAGCCACACAAGCGCCTGTGAGCCAGATGATAACTGCTCCGTTCACGGCGTTTACAGGAAAAATCGTTAAAAATAAAGTGCGCCTACGCGTTAACCCCAGCTTAGATGGCACCATCATTCGTGAATTAAATGCGAACGATATGTTGCTTGTGGTTGGTGAGACAGATGACTTTTATGCTGTTGAACCACCTGCTGACACAAAAGCGTACATTTTCCGTACATATGTGTTGGATGGAGTAATCGAAGGAAATCATATCAATGTGCGTTTAGAGCCTGATCTCAGTGCTCCTGTGATTGCTCAGCTTAATACAGGTGACACAGTTAAAGGTGCAGTGAGCAATATCGACAAAAAATGGTTAGAAATTGCTCCACCATCATCTACGCGCTTTTATGTCGCCAAAGAGTACCTTGATCGCGCTGGAGATGCTTCCTTACTTGCTAATCAAAAACGTCGTCGTGAAGAGGTCACAACAATCCTCAATACAGTGCGTATGAGCAGTCAAGTAGAGCTACAAAAGCCATTCGATCAAATTCAGCTAGACCCACTTAATCAAAAGCTAAATCTGATTATTAATAAATATAGTGAGTTTCCTACCGAAGTCGCAAAGGCAAAGGAACTCCTGAATTCCATTCAAGCAACTTACCTAAGCCGCAAGGTTTCTTACATGGAAACACATGCCCAAGCGAAGGCAACGTCAGAAAAAGAGCCAGCAAAAACAACACCAGCTACAACACAAACTCAGACTCAAAAATCTGGAATTACAAGCAAAATGAGAGAATGGGTTCCAGTGGAACAAGCAATGTATGAAGAGTGGAAAGCTCACCATGGTGATGCATCTATAGAAGATTATTATGCTCAACAAAATCAAAATGCAACTTCCCTACGTGGAATTGTAGAGCCTTATAACCGCGCTGTAAAAAACAAACCAGGCGATTATATTCTTCTTAATCCTACAACGCGTTTACCAATCGCGTACTTGTATAGCACGCATGTCAATCTACAAGATCGCATTGGCGACGAAATCACAGTTAAAGTTGCCCCAAGAGGCAACCAAAACTTTGCCTACCCTGGTTATTACGTTCTGACAATTGAATAAGTAACCGCTTCTCCAGCTCCATGCTGGAGAAGCTTCCCTTAAAAAAGGGTTTCCAATGCCACTCTCACGCGTT
Organism: Parachlamydiaceae bacterium; assembly: GCA_013821265.1. Classification (GTDB taxonomy): domain Bacteria; phylum Chlamydiota; class Chlamydiia; order Chlamydiales; family Parachlamydiaceae; genus JACDHD01. The sequence goes on from JACDHD010000002.1 coordinate 77,940, forward strand.
TTTTCTGTAGCTTTAATTGGATTAGATGCCGTTCCAATCGATATCGAAGTGGATGTGGAAACGAGCATTGATCGGTTTGCATTTGTTACGGTTGGATTACCTGACGCAGGTGTGAAGGAGTCTAAAGATCGCGTTTTAGCCGCTATGAAAAATTCTGGTTACAACGTAGGCTTAATCACTTGCACAATTAACTTGGCCCCGGGTGACTTGCGCAAAGAGGGGGCTCTCTATGATCTGCCGATAGCGGTCGGAGTCCTCGCAGCGCGCAATATTATTCCCAAAGAAAACACATTTTGCGACTACTTAATCGTAGGAGAATTGGGATTAGGCGGAGAAACACGGCCCATTGTTGGAGCCCTTGCAATGGCGATGTTGGCGCGGCAACAAGGCAAACGAGGTCTCATTCTGCCTGCAGCTAATGCCAGAGAGGCTGCTGCTGTCACAGGTATAGTTGTCATTCCCGTAAAAAATCTAAAAGAAGCCGTACAGTTTTTTCACAATCCCGCCACCATTCAACCAGTACCCTCTTCCATTTCAGCGGATCTTTTCGAAAAAACCGTACCACTCATCGATTTTGCCGATATTAAAGGACAGAGCCATGTCAAACGTGCTTTAGAGATTGCCGCTGCAGGGGGGCATAATATCGTCATGTCTGGTCCTCCAGGATCAGGCAAAACCATGATGGCTAAAGCGTTGATTGGCATTATGCCTGAACCTACTGTTCAGGAGGCTTTAGAAACAACAAAAATTCATTCCATTGCAGGATTGCTAACCGAAGGCAGTAGCCTTGTCACACAACGCCCTTTTCGTTCCCCACACCATACCATCAGCTATGCAGGACTTATCGGCGGTGGAATGATTCCAAGGCCAGGTGAAGTGTCTTTAGCTCATAATGGCATTTTGTTTTTAGATGAACTCCCAGAATTCAGTCGCACCGTCTTAGAGGTGTTACGACAACCCTTAGAGGATCGCAAGGTAACCATCAGTCGCGCAAATGGAAATTTTACTTTTCCTACCAATTTTCTGTGTATTGCAGCCATGAATCCCTGTCCTTGTGGCATGTTAGGGCATCCAGATAAACCGTGTAAGGATTCAGCGCTACAAGTGGATCGGTACCGCAATAAGATCTCAGGGCCACTCTGGGATCGTTTAGACATGCATATTGAAGTCCCAGCATTGCGTTACCGCGATATGACACAAGGAGCTATGGGTGAGTCTACCATCACAATTCGCAAGCGTGTTGTGGAGGCGCGCAAAAGGCAAAGTGAACGCTTGGGAGCAGGCCGTACCAATGCCATTATGTCCTCCAAAGAACTGCGCAAATATGCCGTTTTAGATCATGCTAGCGAAGATATTCTGCGTCAGGCAGTTGATGTAATGGGTATGTCGGCGCGGGCTTGTGACAAAATCCTACGTGTGGGACGAACAATTGCTGATCTGGCAGGTTCTCCTGACGTTCAGTATGAACATATGATGGAAGCATTGGCCTTTCGTGGTCATTAGACTATGCAACTATACGCTTTAGATCACACCAACGCTGTTGTATATGCGGGACACGCTACCAGACAGCAAGATTATACGTGCATTGAGTGTCGCCAAATTGTGCGCGTGCGCGGGGGACTTCATCGCCAAATACACTATTATCACCAAACGTCGGATCAACCGTGTCGTCTAAATGGCAAAAGCATGGTGCATCTGCAGGTGCAAATGCATATCCAGAAGTTAATTCCTGAAAAAATTGTGTTGGAGCAATCCTTTCCGAGCATTAATCGTATTGCAGATGTTGTGTGGATGGGTCGGCAATTAGTCTTTGAAATTCAATGTTCTCCTATTACTGCTGTGGAGGTGCTGGAGAGGAATCGCGATTATGCTTCATTAGGCTTTACAGTGATTTGGATTTTGCATGAGCAACGCTTTAATCAATGGCGTGTATCTGCTGCTGAAGCTGTCTTAAAGCGGCATCCCCACTATTTTACAAATATCGATGAGCACGGAATCGGGGAAATTTATGATCAATTTTCTATGATGCATTTAGGGAGACGCGAGCATAAGCTAAAACCATTGCCAATTGTTATTCAGGAGCCAAAACTGGTTATAGGTCATGCGGAAAGGCATATAAACGTTGAATGCATCAGAGAACGTTTATGTAGTTGGCCTCTTTTCTTTCCAGGTGATTTGCTGTCACTTTATTTGGAAGATAGTGAAAGTGAATACATCGCACAGGCAATTGAGAGGGAAGCGAGCTTGCCAAAAAAACAGTCCGCGACGGTGGGTGATTGGCTTTACTATCTGCTGGTGAGGCCTTATCAGCTATTTTTCCAAATCCTGCTGGAAAAATACAGCCGGTGAAATTGGATTGGTTGGACATGGACTGAATGAGGCAATTGCATAAGTCAAAATTCATGATTAAACATATAAAAGAAGAATTTACAGGATGGGCAGGATCGCCTTCGGCGACAGGATAAGAAATATAGTTACATGGGTTCCAGATACTTGTAGATGTGAAAACTGTGTTACAAAAGACCATCTTTCTATCTCTGCGCCTTTGCGTCTTTGCGTTGAAAATGTTATTTTGAAATGGTGACTTAAGTAGGTTTTACTGTTTTGATTTTTTTTCAACGCAAAGACGCAAAGGCGCAAAGAGAGACCCCAAGCTACTGAGATAAGAAGATTACTATAGACATTTAGACAAGGACGTTATTCATTCTATATTCTTGCTCATCCTGTCGCCGAAGGCGATCCTGCCCATCATGTTATTCTTGTTCTAAATGTTTATCCTAAGGCTTGACTTATGCAATTCTTTCATTTCGGCCATTTCGTCCAATTACTATTTGCTTTCAGCAGGCTGGTACATCAAGCCAATTGCATGGTAGCGGAACAATCCAGTATGAATAGCACCCATGTAACACTGTAAAGGCACATTTTGCCCAGATCGTGCCTTCATAGATAATGCTACGCGCACTTCTGGAGTAGTTGGGAGCTGTGAAACGCCCTTTTTCCACTCTTCAGATTGATCTGAAACTAATTCAGGGAAGTGTTGCGTGAATTTTTCTGGAGCACATCCAAGCACGTTTTTTACCTGGCCATTAGTGTAGAGTAACTTATTTTCCTTCTGCGAATACACAAACACAATGTAACTCTTTTCATCGCTTAATGTGTCACAGAGACGTCTAAGGTCCAACGCATAGTTGTCGACAGGTAAACGTGTGGCGTGATTTCCGTAATAGTGGGCTCCTGTCATTTTTGTGGCCGTATCCAGAAAGCGCTTCAGCTGAATTGATGCCAATTCTGGAGTATGCATCGCTGATGGAGTCGCTGGAGCAAATTGTGTATTGGAACTGCTAAAATCTTCTTCTTCAACAAGAGTATGGGCTGCTGCACTTTTTTCTTCTGCAGGTGCTTCGTAGCTTGTTAATTGTAGAAGCGTTTTAATTTCATAATGCAAGTCCCGCTCTTTGCTTTCTAAAAAGGCAATGTGCTGCTGCTGCTTTTCAATCTGAGCACGCTGCTCACGCACCAGTTGCTGCGATTCTTGCAATGTCTGTTCTTTGAATTGTAGCTGTTCTTCAGAAGCGTTGCGGTATGTTTCCAGCTCTTGACTGATTAAAGTTTGTTGCTGTTGTGTTTGCTCTTGCGTCTCCTGAAACTGACGCAGCTCTTCTTCTTTGCGTTGAAGTTCCGTAAGCTGTGACTCATACTTTTGTTGCCATTCTGTAATGGCCTGTTCTAGGTGATCTGTGACAGGGATATCTGTAGGTTCAATCTCTTCTGCGATCGATTCAATCTCTTGTGCAACAGGAGCTTCTGTGGGAGTACGTAACGCGTTCCATCGACAGATCATAATAAATAAAGCTAAAGAACCAATAAAGCTTCCTGCTATTCCTATAGAAAATAGATTCCAACCCTGCTTTAGAGGCATTAAGGAAACACCATATCCGCTCAGAGCGATTATAGGCAAAAAGTACACGATTAAGATAACAGCAGCAATGTCTGCACGATTGGGTCTATTCATATTGCTGACCAGGGCTAAAGATTTGAAGATTAATATTCAGTGAGCTAACTGTAAGGTTTGGATGGCGCGGATCTTGAGCACTAATAGGCTCAATACATACATAAGAAGCCCCTTCAGGATGATACAACTGCCAACAATTCTCTTGTGAAATGCATTGATACGTAGTCATCAAATGATACTCACTGGTTTCTAAAAGAATTTTCCCTCGCAATTGATCTGGAAAAGGATGCAAGGTGCAGTCGAGAGCCTGATCTAAAGGGATCTCCACATTTTTTTGGTTATCGAGATGCCAGCTAGAGGGAGGGGAGTGCTTTTCACCATTAACATTTATGAAAGGGGAAATCCGACTTTTAACTGTTCCCACACCATTGGGAAGGCGATAGTAGTAGTGAATGCCTACAAGTGAATCGGTATCGCTAATAACAGATAAATTAAGCGTTAAACCTGCAGGAGTCAGTTCTGCCGCAAATGTCATCGTAAAATTTTGCCCTTCAAGTTCAGATAGAGCAACACCATTCCAAAGATCTTTCCCCGTTAATGTTCCCTTGATGCTGTTTTTCGTTTCTTGATACTTCCAAGGAGCGTAGCGGGCAATACCGTGAGAAAAAGGGTCAATGTTACCTTTTGCTTTAACTCTAGCAATATGTGGGAAGATGGATTCATCCTTAATTCTAGGTAACGTTTCAGGGCGTCTACGATGAAAATGGGGTCCTATAAGGGCTCCCAAACCAGCATAACGTTCCTCAAATAGACTTCGAGTGGTGGGATCAATAATTTCGACGTTGTCTTTTTTGTAACTAATCATGTTCATGCCACTCTCAGGCAAAAAAGAGGCCTGCAGAGTTTCACCCAAAGCGGTTTGACTTGTTAAAATGACAGTGTTCATGAATTAGTAATAAACCTACTCACATAACGTTTAAGATACAGAAAATAAATAAGCAACCCCCACAACAATAAAGAAGAGATCCATTCTTTTAGCGGAAAGTTCTTTGCTAAAGCAGAATCTTGAGGACTTCTCTCAGAATACCAAATTGTGATTTGCTGTGGCGAACTCTTTTTTATTGCATCTTCAGCCGCCCATGCATTGCGATAAAAGGGAGTTTTTTGAGTATCCTTGCCTGAGTAAACTTGATCTTTTACTTTAAAGCTATATTCAGCAACATGAACAAAGTGATCTGCTGAGAGCTCTTTGAATGACCAGTCGACAGCAAAAGAGGTTGTGGAAGAGGTTAAATGGAAGTAGTGATAGCTACGCACACTAGCAATCCCCATAAACCATAAAGCTGTGGCACCTAATACAATAAAGACAATTTGCCAGATGCGCTCCATCATTAAAAAAACCTCACTGAAAAAGCTCTTTGAATTCTCGAGGAAACGGTGACTCAATACGCATTGCCTGCTTAGTGATCGGATGCGTAAATGCTAATAAATTCGCATGGAGGCATAGTCGTTTAATTGGATTTGTCTGCGCTCCATATTTCTTATCTCCAGCAACAGGATATCCTGCATCTTGACAATGGACGCGAATTTGATTTTTGCGTCCCGTCTCAAGTCGTAAATTCAGCAACGAGCGACGTCGCGCCGCAAGTTGCACGTCGTAGTGAGTAATTGCCAGGCGTCCTTCGGTGGCGCTTGCTGTGCTACGCACAAAGTAGTTTGCATCTTCATACAAGTAGGATTGCCATGTTCCTTCAGAAGGGGTGACATAGCCTTCTACGACGGCTGTGTAGGAGCGTTGAATGCGGTGCTGTTCAAATTCCTCTTTTAAACGGTCATTGGCTTGTTCACTTAAAGCAAACATCATCACGCCCGAAGTATCTTGATCTAACCGATGGACCACAAAAACTTTGTTAGGACGGTAATACTCTTTGAGAAGGCCGTGAGCGGTGTCTTCTTTTTCAAAAGCTGTAGAAACACTCAGCAATCCACTTGGCTTTTCAATGATGACAAGATGCTTGTCTTCGTAGTAAATGCGCAGCCCCCCGCCAATAAAGCGCTGACGCGAGCCAAGAGCAATCACTTGTCCCTTTAAAACACCTGTATCGGCCAATTTGACGACGATGTTATCGACTGTGACGCGTCCGTCCTTGAGCCAGGAGCGCAAAGTGGTTTTAGAGCATTCTGGAGCCATGCCAGTAAGTGCGTTAAGTAAAGAAGTGGATTCAGGAACGGTGTATTTCATATGGGATCACGATCTCGTTTTAATTCCAAGATTATAAGGAGTATAGATAAAAATGAAAAGCATTAGAAGTGCGATTAGGGACGCACTGGTTACATTCAGGCCGAGGACGGCCTGGCTAGTAAGATATTTATATGGTTTGTTGTTAAATTAGTGAAAAACAAACACATAGTTTACCCATAAATTGTTTTTGTAGTATATTTCTTTTTATATGTTGAAGACTTACGAAAGAACCAAGAGCAGGGAGAAGTGAATGACTTCCATAGACCCCCAGAAATAGGGACACCTGGGAGAGTAGTGGGTCATCAAGTAATGTGCAGTAGGATTAAAGCCGCTATTGCGAATTTAAAACCGCTTCAAAAAGAGACACATGAAAAATCTTTTGATGCAGCAATACATAGCTTAATAGAGGTCTGTGAGGACTATCTAAACCCAGCGAGAAATGCTACGAATGTGGGAGATCGATTATATGTTCGAGTTTCAGGGAAAGGAGGAAAAGAACAATACTTCTCTCATATTGATGGGAGAGAGCTACTCAAAACCGAGTTGATGATAGATAGCTACTAGCAGAGTCAGTCTAGCTTGCTCTTATAGGAGCCTCACCATATAATTGCCTCATATGGAAACGTGAGCGATGTAAAAGTAATGCAATATCTACCCAGTATCCTATCCTTGATGCGTTTTCCTCTCGCATTTTTCTTTCTCCAAACGACAATTTTTTATCGTGTGTTAGCGATCTTTTTGGCGGGTGTCACAGATGGCTTAGATGGCTATGTGGCAAGGAAATGGAATGTTAGAAGTCAATTTGGCGCAGTGATCGATCCTATAATGGATAAGTTCTTTGTTTTATTCATTCTCATTGTGTTGATCAATGAGGGACAGTTAAGTACAGTACAAGCCCTCACAATGCTATCTAGGGACGTTGCTGTGGGGGTGTTTGGAGGGTATCTTTTGTTTTCTGGTGCTCTAGCAACCTATGAATTTCGAGCAATTTGGTGTGGAAAGATTACAACGTCTTTACAGCTGGCCGTCATTTTAGCGTTGACCTGTCAGATTCCTATTTTAGAGTATGTGTACGTGGTTTTTGTGTTGTTGGGACTTGGTTCGCTAATCGAACTGTCCGTCCGTAAACACTAGACGCAAAAGTGTGCTTCTTTTCGCTTTTGGAGTGCGGTGGCTTGCCACCGTACTCCAAACAGGAAGTCTCCAACAAATATGTGGTTCTACAATAGCCCAAAAAGAGATCTTTTTTAGTTGGCTTAATTAAACTTGTTGTATTCCCAATTCTGACTTTTTGAAGTACCATTTTTAAAAGTGATTTTTACATGCAAAGTGGCATTATGGGCTAGTGCTTCTTTAAGAAATAGACCAGCTGCTGCTATTTTTTCTTGGAATAGAGTTGGGTAAAATTTTGGGGAGTTCTGCGCCTCCTTAAAGCTAAAAGTTGATTTATGATGTACGATTTTTTGTTTTGGAGTAAGTTCTGTTTTTCCATCATCCATTACCCAAACTTTTTGTTCCGATTGGGGCAGATTACGTATTGTGATCAAGTTGAGAAAAATTTCTGTGATACCATCAGCATCCGAGGCACCTTTTGTTGCTTGCTCAAACCAGTGCGCAACTAATTTTATTTGTTGAGATGAAAAGCTATCTGTTTGTTCTGTGGATGTCATTGACGTCATAAAAATTCCCTTAAAGTAATTTTAATTATAGTTTTTATATTTTATTTTTTTTACGTAGCTAGAACGGTTCCTGTTGAGGCAGTCTCTGAAGCCTCTGGAGCCTCTTGACGCTCCTCAGGACGCACTGTCAAGGCATCAAACTGCTTGCCCAATGAACGTACGGCAATCATCCACACGACGATCACTAACATCAAAATGGCGGCAACATAAGGAGCACTTGCGCTCACAGTTCCAATCGCCATCAGCAAGCCTTGGTAAAGAAGAGAGCCCCCAGACTTACCTACGCGTGAACCAACGCCATCAATTGCAGCTTTGCCCTTCAGCTTGCTATCGTGATCTAAAGGAATAAAGGCCATCTCTTTTGTGGCATCAAAGACAGAGTACTTTGCAGCCTTGCTCAAACAGTTTTGAGCTGCTCCAAACCCTACTGCAATGACAATCGGGGAAAAACCTGCTAAAGCAGTGAATGTAGATGCCCACAAATCTTGAAACAGTAGGAAGGAAAAAAATCCTGCGCAAGTGACCGCCATCATAATAGGCGTAATCAGTGCTGTGCGTGTCCAACCAATGCGCTCAATAATCTTTGCCATAAAGAGCGCTGTCACCATTGCGAAAAGCCCAATGACAGAGGTGAGGTTGTTCATGTAGGTGTTGTATTCTGTTGGCGAAGAGTAAAGGTGTGCTAGCTGGTCTTTCCACGCCACTTCGCTCATGTTGATCACTAAGTTGTAAGCTACTACTAGCGTCGCAATGCATAACAGGTATTTGGAGTTGGCTAGATAGGAAAAGCTCTCTTTAATAGAGAGACGTCTTCTTGTTTTTACCTTTTTCTTGGTTTGATGGAATTGCTCAAAACTTGGATCAACCAACACATTGAGACTCATCCAACGAAACACACCCATCGTTAAAAGACCGATGACAAGTACTACGATGATGAGAAGCATTAACGTTTGTTCCCAAGCACTGCTTCCTATAGGGAAAGAGGGACTCCACTCTGAAAAGGAGAGATAATTGGCAATTTGACCTGCAAGTACGGAAGAAGAGCTTGCGCTGACTCCTAAAACTCCATAAAACCTGCGCGCTTCCCCAACTTTTGTAATCTCGTTTGCAAATCCCCAGAAAAGGACTGTGAGGATACTAGTGCTCCATAGCTCGCACATGACGTAGAAAATCGTGAATGTCCAGTGGCAGCACATGGAGATAAAGCCCTTAAATCCTACAGGTAGCGTTTTCGTAAGGTATGCGGCAAAATGAGTAGGATGCAAAGCTTGATGAAGGGGATACAGAACAAAAGCAAAGAGAGCAAAGAAAACCAGAAAGATCGAAATCATGATGTAGAAGACGCGTTCCTGGCTGTATCGATTGCATAAACGGGTAAAGATGTACGTTAGAAGGATAGCGGTGGGAAGCATCACCCAAACTTTAATGAAAGGGATCACTTCTGCTCCAGAAGCTGTCACTACGATGGCATCCTTCATATTGCGCAGAACAGTGTAATTAAAACAGATAAGAAAGAGCATTAACAGCATGGGCACGAGCTTTCGTAGTTCGTGTGCATGAACCGGCCATAAAAAGGATCTAATGGGCCCAAACTCTTGATCTAATGAACGTACCATCATAAAGCCTTGGAAAAACTAATATTATATCACAAAGGACGATTTTTTAGAAACAATTCAAATGACTTTTTGTGTTTTTAAAGATTTTCTCTCGGATGTTTAAGTATAAAAAACTTAAACACTTATGTTCTATCTTTGAGTGCGTGGCTTGCTCGACATAATAAGGTAGCCAGACCGTCCCGGTC
>JACDHD010000049.1 GCA_013821265.1 Parachlamydiaceae bacterium
TTCTACTTCAATCCAGCTCATAATGATCTCCAATAATTTTTCTTATTATCAAAAACTTATTAGAGATTTTTTACCACTCAAACATATGCTAAAACATCAAAACGGGACTTATGGGTAATAGGATGCGCTCACGGGCACGGGCACGGGAGGGCAGGAGCCTCAGGTGTACGTTGTTCTTTAGCAAATCGAGCAATAATAGGGCTTCCATTTTCATTCTTTTTTATAAATTAAATTCTTTTGTACGAGAAAGATTTGATTAACAAAATTTTAATCATAATTTTTCCATTATTTGACTTTGTAAAAAATGAAGAGCTGGGGTAATGTGAAAATTACATAAGCAATTATGCTTGTAGGGCTTACTGAGAGCCTAAAAAGCCTCCGGAGGGGTATGAAGGATAAGGATCAAGAGCGTTGTTGCATCAAAGAAACGCTATCCAAAAAACATGCTTATTATATCCTTATTACCTGTGACATCCCTTCTGACGATGGTGAGATGCAAGTTGAGATGACTTATGAAGGAGATGCCTCAGTGGCAGCTTATCTTTTACAGGGCGCACAATCTGTGATTGCTGAACATCACGACACCTGTGCGTTACTCCCCCGCTCTGCAAAAATAGTAGAATTTTCTTAGTTCTACTATTTACTCCCCTTTTCTCTTCTACATATAATTCATATGGACAGTCGCCCATTTAATTTGATAGAATCACGCCCTTCGAATGAGCGAAGAATTATCAACACAAGCTCTCAGGATCTAGCGTGGAACATATTGACAACCAAATTGAACGTAAAATGGGATACTGGACCACTTTAGGGTTGGTTCCTCTTTTGTTAAGTTTCTTTCTTTTCCTGGTCAAATCCCCTGTAGACAATCTTTTTCTTCCGTTAATAGCTTCTGTGGGAATGATTCTCTGCTTAAGTTGGCGCTCTCAAGGAGTCAATGCTGCGGTGGCTTTAATTCTGGGTGCCACTCTCTACCAATACGTCTATGGGGCTTACGACGAACGATTGTGGCAATTAGGTGTGGGCTGCTCTTTTGCTTTAGCTTTACTGATTGCTGCTCTGTGCCATCAAGAAAAGACCGCATTAGTCGATCTACCTACTGAATCCTTAGAAGCAAGTAACACACAATTGAAACAGCTTCAGGATGAGATTGTCAAAAACAATGCGCATCACTCTATTAATGAAGCTCTTACATCTAAGAATAAAGAACTGGAACTAGCGCAACAAGAGCTAGAATCAGCGAATTTGCAATTGCAAAAAGAGCATGGGTTGGTTTCAGACCAGTTGCAGGTGCTTGACCAGACCGCTAAGGAGCTTCAAAAGCACCTTAATCAAGTAATGACAAATGCAGAACAGAAAGCACAAAAGCAGCAGCAACTTCTTGAAGAGGCTCTGGAGGCAAAAAACAGTGCAGAGCTTACTCTTGCACGTTTGGAAAAAGAGTGCTCTCAACTTCAAAAGGAAGCAAAATTATCTGCAGAACAGCTGACGGGTCATGTTGAAACGGAACGACGCCTGAATCAAAAAAACCAAGTTCTAGAGTCGACCACAGCCGATTTGCGCACTAAGTATGTAGAGCAACAAGAACAATTCAAGCTAATAACGAATGAACGAATAACGCTTCAAAATCAGCTCAACCAGCTTTCTTCAACCCATGAGCAAGTAAATTCCCAATGGAAACAGTCTCAACAGTTGGCTGAAGAGCAAAAGCAACAATTCAATTCACAATTAAAACATGCTCAAGAGGTCGCTGAGGAGCAGAAGCAAACAACTCAAGCAGCGGCTAATCAATCGCTGCAACTACAGCAACAACTTCACACTCTTAAAACTGAAAGCGCATCGCTAAAAAGTGATTTAGATGCTTTTAGAACATCTTACACAACATTGAAAGCAACTGCAGAGCCTCTGCAACAGGAACTGCAAACAGTGCAGCAAGCGCATCAAATCGATCAGCAGCAACTTATCCAACTCGATCGCGCTTTGAGACGTGAAAATGGTCTACTCAAGCAATTGCGAGAGCAGTTTCAGGAAAAATCGTCTGCTCTCAACGAAGCGCGTTTTCGTTTATTCCATGCAGAGGAAGAACTGGTTTGTGTAAATAGAGAGCAAAAAGAATCTTCTTTGTACGCACGTTCAGAGGAATCCCGCGGTTTTGAACGCCACGTCACAATTTTAGAGAAGCATTACATTGCTGTTTGTCAGCAGCAAAATAAAGAAATCGAACATCTTGAAAGTTTAATAAGCAACCTTTTGTCAGAGAGAAGGGTCTAAGGAGTTTCATTCATGCCTTTATTACAACAATACCTAGCGAAAACTCCTTTAGCCGATCAAAAGAGTGCTGTCATCGCCTACTTAGCTTCTCTCGATCATATCGAAAGCGTAGCCCCTCATGTGTCTCAAAGTATCCTTCAAGAATTAAAAGATCAGCGGTCTCACCTAAAACTTATCGCCTCTGAAAATTTTTCTTCTTTTGCCGTTCAGCTAGCAATGGGCAATTGGCTAACAGACAAATATGCTGAAGGATACCCTCACCACCGTTTTTATGCTGGTTGTGAGAACGTCGATAGTTTGGAAGCTCGGGCTCAGGATGAACTGAAACGACTTTTTGACGCGGAATGTGCATACGTACAGCCGCATTCTGGAGCAGATGCCAATTTGGTCGCTTTTTGGTCTATTTTAGTGCATCGCATCCAAAATAAAGAGATCGAACGTTTGGGCAAAAAAACACTAGATGAATTGACTCCAGATGAATACGAACGCGTGCGACAGTTGATGGTCAATCAAAAAATGATGGGGCTTTCCCTTAATTCTGGGGGCCATCTGACTCACGGATACCGCCACAATGTTTCCTCCAAGATGATGCATGCTGTCGTCTATGACGTGGATCCCACTACAGAGTTAATCGATTATAAGGTTTTGGCAGACCAGGTGAAGCGAGAAAAGCCAGCTATTTTGTTAGCAGGTTATTCAGCTTATCCTAGACGCATCAATTTTGCTAAAATGCGCGAAATTGCCGATAGCGTTGGGGCTGTCTTTATGGTTGACATGGCCCATTTTGCAGGATTGGTTGCCGGTAAGGTTTTTGTAGGTGAATTCAATCCGATTCCATATGCCCACATTGTAACGTCTACGACACATAAAACATTGAGAGGTCCACGTGGAGGCTTTTTATTGTGCACAAAAGAATACGAAGAGGTTGTCAATAAGGGATGCCCACTTGTATTGGGAGGACCTTTACCTCATGTGATCGCCGCAAAAGCGATCGCCTTCCAGGAAGCAAATACACCCGCATTCCAAGACTACGGACAACGTATCGTTAAAAATGCCCAGGCGTTAGCTACAGAACTGCAAAAACGCGGAGTGCGCATTACAACTGGCGGAACAGAAAATCACTTGTTGGTCATGGACCTAACCCAGTTTGGATTAACGGGACGTCAAGGAGAAACCGCGTTGCGCGAGGCTGGAATTACAGCAAACCGCAATGCGATCCCATTTGATAAAAATGGTCCTTGGTATACTTCTGGAGTGCGCGTTGGGACACCAGCAGTCACGACGTTGGGAATGGGTCCAACCGAAATGACTGAGTTGGCACGTTTGATGGTGGATATTCTGGGTAATACGACTGCTAATGTGGTGCAAAAGACAGGATTACCTAGCAAGGCGCAAAGCACAACTAATGCTGCTGTGTTAGCTAATGTGAAGGCCGGGGTGGCGGAGTTGTTGAAACAGTATCCGTTGTATCCTGAGTTAACAGTGGATTAAGACATTCTTTTCCTGTGCCTGCGCCTAATGGACAGAATGAGACAATTGCAAAAGTCTTCGTTTTGTTTTTTACCACAGAGACACAGAGGCACAGAGCAGCACAGAGAGCAAGAGGTTATTTTATAGCTTTAGGCTTATTTGAGGATTGAGTTTTCAATCTCTTTTTAAAAAGCTGAGGCTTTTTTAAAAACCAGCCAAGGCGAAATGGTCTGACGACAATTCCGCATTTACATTGCTGCGCAAAAAAGATGTTATGCTTCAGAGACATCTACAATTCGCTCTCTGAGCTGCTCTGTGCCTCTGTGTCTCGGTGGTAAAAATAGATCGACGACTTATGCAATTGTCTCTACCCCATCTTTTATTCAACTCCAACCCAAACCACGTAAGCTCTTCAAACTTGGAAGAACGAGGCGTTAGTGGTCATGATGTGACAGAGGCTCATAACCGACAAAACAGGTTTCACAAAAAGATCTAGAAGCCTTTCAAGATAATATGGAGGCTCTACTAGGATCAAGAGAAGGGTAATTGTAGGATCTCATTTTATTCACTTCTAATTAGATTCGGCTTGGACTTTGTCTCTTTTTGCTTGCGCTTGAAAGGGCAATTTTCCTATTGTAAGGTTATCAACACTTTTTATAGGGTGAGACATGCCTAAAGCCGACAAAGAGAATTTTCCTGAAAAACTACAGGACAAAATCGATCACGCCATTCTAGATTCCCGCCGTATTTTTCTATGCGATGCTGTCGATAATGATACTAGTGCGGACATCATTCGCAAACTGTGGTTTCTAGAACTTAGCAATCCCGGCAAGCCAATTCTATTTGTCATCAATAGTCCGGGAGGCTCTGTAGACTCTGGATTCGCTATTTGGGATCAAATTAAAATGATCACATCCCCTGTTACCACACTGGTGACGGGATTAGCGGCTTCGATGGGATCCGTTTTAAGCCTCTGTGCTGCTCCTAAGCGCCGTTTTGCAACTCCTAATGCGCGCATTATGATTCACCAACCGATGATTGGTGGAGTGATTCAAGGTCAGACAACAGATCTGGAAATTCAAGCAAAAGAGATCATTAAAACGCGCGAGGCACTTGTTGCCCTTTATGTAAAGGCAACAGGCAAAGATGCTGCAACGATCGATCGTGCCATTGACCGCGACAACTGGTTATCAGCGAAAGAAGCCTTAGAATTTGGATTATTGGACGGCATTGTCGATTCCTACGCACAGCTTTAAATTTACGAAAGATGAGATTATAGACAGTTATGGCAGTATCTAAAAATAAACAAGAAGCTCAGCAACCTCTTATCCTACGCGCACATCGCTTAATGGAAGCTTTTGCCAAATCGGATGATGAGCGCGATTTTTACTTGGATCGCCTTGAGGGCTTCATTGTTTACGTCGACCTCGATAAATCACAAGATGAAATAAGTGCCTTGGAAAGTGAACTAGCAGTCCAAACGGACCGTTACTGCATGATTCCAAAATTGACGTTTTACGAAGCAAAAAAGATCATGGAAGGCTTTGTTAACGAAAAGGTTTATGATATCGACACGAAAGAAAAGCTTCTCGATATCATTCAATCTAAGGAAGCGCGGACCAACTTCTTGGAATTTATTTACGATCACCTGACTGAACTGGAAAAATGGCAACAATACTATCAAGAACGCTCACGTGTGCGCATCATTGAGTGGTTGCGCCAACACCATTTTCACTTTGTCTTTGAAGAAGATCTGGAATTTGCCCGCTCTTTATTAGAAAAGCTAAAGCAGAGCTTATTTGAAGCAAAAGTTGGCAAAGACATTTTAGCAGCACGCAAAACGCTTATCGCAAAAGCTAAGAGCTACTACTCTAACGAAGCGCTGAACCCACGTCCTAAGCGAGGACGCCCCCCAAAACAGGCTGCAAAGCAGGAAATAGAACCTCAAATTACGAGCGATGTTTACATCTCTGTGCCTTCTTTTGTGCGTCCCTTTTTGTTTACTCCAGATATCAGTAATGCCTCTTCGGTCACTTTCTCATCAGACTTTGATAACCAGCAGCTATTGGCATCTCGTAAAAATCCTTTGTTGGATACCGACGTCACGCTTGCAAGTTTACAAGAGAAATTGGCGACATTGAAACAGCTATCTACTCGTTGGACAAAAGATGCACCAAAGCCAAAGCTTCCTTCTTCTGTTAACAGTCGCTTCGATGATGATAAGGAAGAAGATGAAGAAGACTTTGATGAGTTGAATGGTCAAGATGTGAAAGCGACAACCAATAGCAAAAAAGGTGGCTCGCCGGGTTATTCAGAACGAGAAAAAACTTTCTCTTCGGAAACGGCAAAGAGCTCAATTAAATCTCCAGTGAATGCCTCTAAAAAAGGCAATGGGAAGAAGCCAGTACCTGTAGTCAAGGGTACTCCAGGCCGAAAACAAAAACATAAGCGCATCATTCCTATTCAGAAAGAAGGAGTGCGCACAGGTCCTCTTAAAAAAGTAGTTAAAACACCTGTCACTGTTGCTAAAAAGCAAGTGACCCCAACAAAAAAGTCGGCACCAATTATGAAAAAACAAACTTCAGTCAAAAAGCCTGTTTCAAAACCAGCTCCAGCAAAAAAGCCGGTTTCCGTGAAAAAGGCAACAGTCAAAAAAGCACCAGCTAAAAAAGCTGCACCTGCTGCAAAGAAAGCTGCTGTAAAAAGACCTGCAGCAAAGAGCACAGCTACTAAAAAGCCAACGGCTAAAAAAGCAGTAGCTACGAAATCTGTTGTTAAAAGACCTGCTGTCGCAGCCAAGAAGCCTGCAAGCAAAGCAAATTCTGTGAAAGCTAATCCTGCGAAAAAAGCTGTAGCTGCAAAAAAAGCACCAGCAAAAGCGAAAAGCCCAGTAGCTAAAAAAGTTACCAAGTCTTCGCCTAAACGCAAAGGCGCATAGAGTCTAACGAGTTTGGAGTGACTCGCATGTTGTTATGAACATTGACTTGTCAATGTAGTGACAATAGTAAGTCGAGCGCTCCGGATTTTTCTCTAGCATCGGGCCGAGGATCATATCATGATGGACAATCTCTCTTGGGGGCCAACCTATACACCTACAGTAATTAAGCGTTTACTGGTTGTGATGGCTACTCTTTCTCTCTTGTCTGCATTGACTAACAATTTATTTGTGCACGTTTTTAGTTTGCCTGGTCTACAGGAATGGCTCAGCTTATCCTGGAATGGTTTAAGGCACTACTATCTTTGGCAACCCATTACCTATCTCTTTCTGCAGCCTATCGATTCCTACGGCATCCAGTTATCCTATTTAATTTCTCTATGTTTCAATCTCTATATTTTATGGGTGGTTGGAACAATGGTCCATGAGCGGATTGGCACAAAGCACTTTTTAGCTTTGTTCTTCTTAAGCGGGCTACTAGCTGGCTTTGTAGCGCTTATGTCGATGCGATTGGTAGAAACATATATCCCTCTAGCAGGTCCAACAGCTTCTCTGTTAGCGCTGTTTGTCGTGTGGGCAATGTTTTATCCTAGTAATGATTTACTTCTGTTTTTTCTCTTTCCCGTTAGTCCTAAATTCCTTTTAGGTGTAGTTTGTGGGGTTTTGGCGATTATTTGCATTGCTTCATTGGATTTAGTCTCTTTTGCATTTTACGCAACGGGAATTCTGTTTGGGTATTTTTATGGATTACTCCTTTTAGGATTGGCTAGTCCGTACGAATTTACAAAACCTTTTGACCGCAAAGTTTTAGGCGTGATCAATCGTTGGCGTGGTCAGGAAGAGAATGACACTAAGATTGTGGATATTTCTACTGGTGAGTCCCCTGAAGATGAGGATGCCTTTGTAGATGCAATGTTAACAAAGATTTCTCGTTTTGGTGAGCGTTCTTTAACGCCCTTTGAACGTCAAAAGATGCAGCAGATTTCCGAGAAGCGCATGAGGGATCATCGGTAGGATGAAATCCTTCCGTGCCCGTGCCCGTGAGCGTGCCCGTGCCCGATTCCCAAAATAGTAAATCAAAAATAAGAAAAGTTCTGGATAAAGAAAAACTCTAGTGTTTTTTGCTTTTTAGCAAGTCGGGCACGGGCACGCTCCCGGGAACGGGCACGGAAAGGACCGACTTTTGCAATCAGTCCTTACGAACTGCGGTACGCGGTTAGAATCACATTAAGTTTATCGCGAAAATCAAGCGTTGCTTGCTTAATCAAGGAATCTCGTTCATCTGAATCTATATGAGTCGATTGGGCAATTTGATCGACTAACGCTAAGGAAAGTTCCTGAGCTTCATTCATTTTATCAATTGCATCATGATAGATTTCAAAGATTGCTGCCGATTCATCATGAATATGCAAGAAAGCTAAGAAGCGTTGCCAACCCAGACCTATACTTTTTTGGTGGTAGAGACGATCAATTTTTTGCTTTGCACGTTTCCAAAGATAATGGATTGCCTGTTTATCTGCGCTAACCGTAAAGCCAAGCCAAGCGGCACTTAAGGATAACGTTCCACAAAGGGAACAAAGCAACATGCGCGCAAGGCTTCCATTACCAATATAGGAGTTATAGAACCAGCTCGTTTTATGGAAAAAGATGATCATCATCAGTACAGCAAAAAGGGTGGCTATTCCAAAGAAAACTGTTCGATAAAGGCGCGCACTTTTATGGTGGTGATCAAATAAACGATGAGATAGGTGTTCTCCACGCTCATGCATTTGATGCCGAAACTGGGTAAGCTTCGGGTAGCGGTCCCCGGGAAGAGGCATTACCTTAGAGGATTGCAATATTTTAAAGGAGGGTAACGAATAATTTGTGTTTTGATTAAATTTTTGACCAATCATTAAACAATCCTTAGTAAATTAAATTATGTTTTATTATATCATGTTAATGTTTTTATTACAATTTATTTGTACTTTGGGGGAAAAGACGAGGATTGCATAAGTCTCATCGTTCTTTTCCGTGCCCGTGCCCGTGAGCGTGCCCGTGCCCGATTCGCTAAAAAAATGACGTAAACCGTAAAAATACTACAATTTTACGTAGCTCTTTAGCAAGTCGGGCACGGGAGAGCAGCAGCTTGGGTTAAGACAGCTTTTTGACTTTTGCAATCGTCTCGTCCAATCGAGACAATTGCAAAAGTCTTCGATCTATTTTTACCACTGAGACACAGAGGCACAGAGCAGCACAGAGAGCGAATTGTAGATGTCTCTGAAACATAACATCTCTTTTGCCGCAGCAATGTATGCGAAATTGTCGTCAGACAATTTCGCATTGGCGAGGTTTTTTAAAAAGCCTCAGCTTTTTAAAAAGAGATCGAAAAGTCAATCCTCAAATAAGCCAAAAGCCATAATAGCCTCTCGCTCTCTGTGCTGCTCTGTGCCTCTGTGGTAAAAAAATAAAAGAAAGTTAATACAATCATTTGACTTATGCAATCGTCTCAAACAGTCCATGTCCAAACGTCCAAGTCGTCCTCTCCCGCCCTGCAAAAGGCCGGGTTATTCTATGTCATGTAACTTCTCCAGTTTTGCCAAGCCATACAGGCCTGTCGACCTTTTTTACCAGACCGGGACGGTCTGGCTACCTTCTTTTTGCAGCCGAATACGGCCTAGTTACATTCAGGTCGAATAGCTACGAGTAATTTAATTTTTTGCGTTGACATTTCCATTGCATAGGCTCCATCTTCAATATAAGGCTCATCTACTTCCTCGAAACCTAAGCAGTCATAGAAGGGGCGAGAGGATTCAGTTCCTTCTAAATAAAGTTTTTTTTGCTGTTTCAAGCACTGTAACCCTATATGCTTAATGAGCTTAGTTCCCACTCCACTCACTTTTTCCAATTCTTGATGATTTAATGAAGACCTAACATTGTGTGGATGCGTCACAAGGTGGGCAATTTTTATATTACCGCTATCAATACGAGTCAAAATGATCCCTTGATCGACTCCAAAATTATCCCTGCATACATAGGCTTCGTGGAAAACTCTACCTAGACAGTCTTTCGGCCCTTCAAAACATTGCGCTACTAGTTTGCTTATCCTAGCACAGTCCTCAAAAATCTCCTTTTGGACAGAGGTTACTGATGCTTGTTCCTTTGTCTCTGCCTGTTTTTGTTTGTAAGTAGCAGCCACCTTATCATGTGCAATGCTTTGCCATTTTCTTGCAACTGCAGCCATTTTTGGGAAATCTTTTGGATCAATAATTCGAATAGAAAGAGTACGCTTAGCGCAAAAATAAATGCTGGTTTTTAATGCCATTCCCACAATCGCAGAGGGTATAGTAACTGGAGATGTCACTACTCCTAGAGAGACTAAAGCGATAAGGGAACTCCATCTCGCACATTTTCCGCATTTTTTATTGCGGTTGTCCTTAAGAATTGCGACCCTATATCCATTTTTTACTACTTCACAGTTAAACGTTATGCCTATCAAATCTGACTTATCTGATTTGTAATCTTTTCGAATGTATAACAAGCCGACATCTTCACAACCTAAAGTCACAGGGCCCTTTTCCAATTCAGCTAGTATCTTCTGAATTGCTTCTCTATGTTTTTCTCCGAATCCTAATTCTTGACTGGCTTTTTTAATGCGATTAGAAAAATAATTCACTCCACCAAGAAGTAGATGTCCTGTGAACGTCGGATTTTGATAAATTGCTTGTGCTGTTGCTATCATATTAATGCCACTATTTTTGTATTAATAGTTTTGATTATATAGACAGCTCATATTTTTTTTTAAACATTTTTTACTAAAAAAGTTTAAATATGCATTACAAAAAAAAGGTAGCCAGGCAGTCCATGGACGGCCTGGGGTCGGACACGCTCACGGGCACGGGGACGGAAAAGACAGAAACCTCACCATAATGGGACAGAGTCCCCTTAAGTTAGTCCTGGAGATGGATTTGGAGTAGCTGGTGGTGTTGCACTGCCTTGTCTTGGATTAGACGTAGGATTTGCCGGTGCTGTCTGAGGCTTCTTATGCAGTTCATCTGCAAGCTTTAGACGGGCGCGTTTTTCGTCGGAGTTCCATTCATCATTGATGATCTTGCGAATGTCATCGGCATCGAGAGTCTCGAACTCCATCAGCAATTGAGTCATCAGTTCAATCTGAACTTTTTTCTCTTCAATGATCTGTAGAGCGCGAGTGTGTGCTTCATCTAGAAGACGGCGCACCTCTGCATCGATCTCACGAGCTGTCTCTTCAGAGTAGCGTTTTTCGTGATGGCCACCCATTCCGTAAGGACCACTCTCAGATCTTTCTTCATAGGAAACGGCACCAATTTTGTCGCTCATTCCCCATTCACACACCATGCTGCGTGCTAACTGTGTGGCACGTTCAATGTCTTGTTGTGCTCCACTGGAGATATCGCTAACAAAGATCTCTTCCGCACAACGGCCTCCCATCAACACAGCTAGTTGATCGAGTAGCTCATTGCGCCAGTAGCTCAAGCGATTTTTTCGTGGGAGAAACTGAGTCGACCCAAGAGACATTCCACGAGGAATAATCGTCACTTTATCAACAGGATCCGCATGCTTTACCATGAGTCCTACAACTGCGTGTCCAGCCTCATGATAGGCTGTTGTACGTTTTTCGTTTTCATCCACTTCAAGTGAGCGTCTCTCTTTTCCATAGAGGACCTTGTCGCGCGCTTCCACAGTCTCTTGTGCTGTGACAGCATTTCTACCGCGGCGTGCTGCAAGAAGAGCTGCTTCATTAAGTAAGTTGGCTAAGTCTGCTCCAGAGGATCCTGGAGTACTGCGTGCAATTGCCATTAGATCCACAGCTGGATCCATTTTAATTTTGCGTGCATGTACTTTAAGGATGTCGAAACGACCTTTAATGTCTGGCAAGCTGATGATGACGCGTCGATCAAAACGACCGGGGCGCAAAAGGGCTTTGTCGAGTACGTCTGGACGGTTTGTAGCAGCCATTAAGATGACGCCTTCGTTGGTGTCAAATCCATCCATTTCGACGAGAAGTTGGTTTAATGTTTGTTCGCGTTCATCGTGACCGCCGCCGATACCGGCACCACGGTGACGCCCTACAGCGTCAATTTCATCGATGAAGATGATACAAGGAGCATTTTTCTTCGCCTGATCAAACAGGTCTCTGATACGGCTAGCGCCGACTCCGACAAACATCTCAACGAAATCGGAACCTGAAATTGAGAAGAAGGGGCGATCCGCTTCGCCAGCAACAGCTTTAGCGATTAAGGTTTTACCTGTTCCTGGTGGTCCTACGCAGAGGACTCCTTTTGGAATACGGCCACCTAAAGCAGTAAATTTTTGTGGATTCTTTAAGAAGTCTACGATTTCTTCCAGTTCTTCGATCGCTTCATCGACTCCAGCAACATCCTTAAAGGTTACTTTGCTTGTACCTTTAGCAAGCATTTTGGCAGGTGATTTACCAAAATTCATTGCGTTATTGCCCATTCCGCGCATTTGTCTAGAGAATAGGAAATAGAGGACGAGGACCACTAACAGTATTGGCAGCATCGTGAAGAGGTAGCTGATGTAGTTTGGAGTAGGCTCTTCGCTCTTAAATGTTTTTTCCAGGACTGGTGTCAGAGGCTGATCTGGGGCTTTAAAAATTCCGGCGTGATTATGGCTAAAATTTTCCCATTCTTCTCTTGCAGTGACGAACCATTGATTGTAGGTTTCTGGGTCCTGTTTTTCTAAGGCGCGTGTGGAGACTTCGGTATTATTGAAGAACCAGATAACGTTGGCAACGGCTTGACGAGCCTTATCGAGTTGAGCCTGATTATCTTCCAACTTCGCGTTAATTTGATTAGCCTCTTCGACCGCTTCTTTGTAGTTACGGACGCTACGCAGCTTACCTAAACGGACATGATCATCCAATTGGTTTAGATCAAACACACTATTTTGTAGTTGATCTAGGGATGTGCGATAGGTGTTCAGACGCTGTTCTACTCCCTCTTTGCCTTGTGAGGCAGTTGTCATTTCTGTATCGAGGTGCTTTAGTGTTTGCTTTAAAGGCTCGTTTCCAATTCCAAGCATCGGTGAGCGGAAGCTTCGGATGAGATCCAGTAAAGAGCGTCCAAACTGGTCTATGGTGGCGCTTGGAGTCGATGCGTTTAGAGAAAGGAATTGCTTTTGTAAATCGATTAAATTTTCGGCATTTTTCTTATTAAAGGTGGTGATTACAACACTATTGTTGCTTTCTGGTGTATTGTAGAAGTCATCAACAACAACATAGCCCTCTTTAGGAAGTGATGTGCCACTTAGTTGTAAAAACCACTCAGCGGCATCCTGTATTTTTCCTTTTGAAGAGACCACATCTTTGCTCACGCGTGTTTTTTCGCGCTGTAGCTCGTGATTGGTATTTAAAAGTTCGAGGAATTTGTAGCGATTTTTGCCTTCTTCTGTTTGGCGTTCGCGAAATTTTCCGCTAAAGGTTACAAGGTTATCATTGAGAGCGATCTTGCGGCTATCCTCAGGTTGAACGAGCTGCAAATTAACTAAATGCTCCAGCTGATAGCTAAAGGAAACTTTTGCAAAACGGGTATCTATAAAATTCTGAACCATCAAAGCCAGAAGTACGGCAGCCAAGAGGAACCACATGAATCCGTTGGGAAAGCCTTTTTTAATGTCTCTATTGTCGTCTGCCATATTTACCTAAAAATTACTGTGAGCCCTCTCGAATCGTCCTTCAACCATTCTTTTATTTGAAGAAATGCAAGACCGAGTCAAGTGTATGGGCCTCGATTTGATCATTATTGTACCATATGCCTGTTTCAGCTTCAACCGTCAAATGTTTTCATTTATTCAGGAAACTGCATTGCTAAACTTTGTCTCAGTTTTTTTAGCATTTTGGGATGGTGGTCGCGTTCATGCACCAGCTTTTCCGTCTGTCTAAGATGTTCCCAAGCCTTTGTGTAGTCATTGCGTTCCGCATGCAATGCTGTGAGATAGTATTCTGCTGTTGCATCGTTAGGATCTAGTGCGTGGTATCTTTCTAAAAGTTCTAACGCTTCACGTCCGCGATGTAACTGTAGCCAAGTGATCGCTAAGCTAAAAATTCCAGCTCGAAATTGCGGATAGCGATTCACCACATCTTCCAATGCTTCCCGTTTTTTTATTAAAGATTCGCGTGTTTCATCGACGCGTAGAAAGAAGGCGCGCAATGCATCTGCTTCAAATCGCCCCTGGAGGTAATCGTCTGCCATGGAATCGCGTGTGACCTGATGCTCGGGTGTCACATTATTCACTTGTTTTAGGAGACGTTTTCCTTCATCTAGTTGACCTAAAAGAAGGTATTGATAGGCCATCAGTTCAATGAGTAGTTTGTCGTCTGGCAGATAAGGAAGCGCTCTTTTATAGGCGTCTAAAGCTTCTTGATACTTTTCTTCACCTAAAAAGACGGATGCTTGGTTGAAATAGGCTAATCCTATCACTTCTTTAATAGTGCGTTGTTGCAATGCTTTGGTATCTACATTCAAGTACTCTTCAGAATCGATATGGATTCCCCTTGCTGTCGTTTCGATATTGATCTCTTCATTAGGATTTCGATAACGCACATAGATGTGTCCTGGTGGAGTGATCATTTCCAGGGGAAGGTTTAAACGTTGGGCTAGGCAGATATATAGAATAGAGACTCCTAAGCAGACTCCACGACGATTATCTAACACCGAAGGCAGGAACGTATAGAGATCAATCTCTTTTGCGTAGGCAGAGTGTGGAGGAAAGCGAAATCCCATTTCGGTAAAAATAAAGTCATTCATTACCCGTATTTTCTGAGCAGGGGTTGCTCCTGCTGGCAATTTGGCAGCGATCTGCAACGCCATTAGGTCGATCAACGCTTCATATGTTTGCACTTGAGCTAAGCCTTCTGGAGTGCTTCCAAACTGAGTAAGGAAAAGGCCACGTGCTAAGTCTATTTCTTGAGGCGGCAGTGCTAATACTTCGCTTTCATTCTTACAAGAGGATCCCTTAAGGGAGCGATTTGCGAGACGTTGTCCTATTTGAGACACGACTGTACGTTCTTTTTCTTTGAGGAGTTCTGGGGCTGCCGTTGATTGTTTATTGACTAATGAGACAATTGCTGAGACCGCTTGTCCGAAATCGGGATCTGTTAATGGAGTAGCGATCGAAGTGGACGATCCATTTAAAAGGTTCCACGCATCTTGCAGGGCTTGCTGACCTTCGGTTGATGTGGGGTAGAGTTCATAGAAGGCAAGATGTTGAGCGATCGAATAGGGGTCTAGGCTATTGTATAGGGTGCGAATTTTTCCTGGCGTTGCCGGTATTGCGGACATTAAAACAAGGCCGATCAATAGAAAACATGTGCCTATATGGAAAGGGAGAGTCTTCATGCGTTTAATACCGTATTTGTATTTTCAATTGAAACGATGTACCAGTTTTCGTTTTATTTTTTTTACCACCGAGACACAGAGAGCACAGAGAAGGCATTGCAAAAGTCTTCATGGTAGTCTTGCTGCTTTCAGGTAAATGATGTTAGGCTTTTCGATATCTTTTTAAAAAGCTGAGGCTTTTTAAAAACTAGCCAAGGCAAAATTGTCTGACGACAATTTCGCATTTACATTGCTTCGCAAAAGGATTAACTCTACTCATAACTCCAACTTTTAATATTCAATTTCAAGCTGGTTACGTTCAGGAAGCCATTTACCATTCGCTCTCTGTGCTGCTCTGTGCCTCTGTGTCTCTGTGGTAAAAAAACAAAACTGAAACCTAGTGAATAATGGCTGCAATGTACTGACGTAAGTTTGCATTAGAAACAATTTCCTCTACAGTGGGTCGAAAGCGATAGGCCCAGTTGCTGTCCAAAACTAATCCTGGAATATTGATGCGCTCATCTAATGGGTTATCCCATGTCATTCCAGGCACAAGAGCCAAGTATTCCTGCAATAGGTTAATATGGAATAAGCTGGATGTGTGGTGACTATCATACAAAATTTCTTGATGTTGCGCTAGTGTCAGTTGAGGTTGATAGGACCATTTCTTAAAAGCACTGAAATCACGCGCTTCATCAGGATGTTCGTTCCACCAAATCTGAAGCGTTTCAGAATCATGTGTCGATACCGTTGTCATGCTATCCGGAGCGTAGTCTTTGGATTCAACGAAACGACGATCTTCATTCCACATGCGCTCCCAACGCATCACTTTGGTGCCGCAGATTCCAAGTCGATTCATGATTTCGCGTACTTCTGGAGGCACATTTCCTAGGTCTTCACCAATTGGAAGCATCGGACAAGCCACAATCATCATTTCCATGATTTTTGTTCCTTGAGAAATCCATGTGGATGTATCGTTAGGGATATACCAGCCCTCATTGCTCAGTTTTCCTCTTGGAATCGACCAAATTCGAAAAAAGCCAATGATGTGGTCGATGCGATAGATATGGAAGCATTTGCTGGCGGTGATCAACCGCTGTTTCCACCATGCGTAGTTATCCCCTTCGTGCACAGTCCAGTCGTAGATGGGAAATCCCCAATCTTGTCCCACACTTGAAAGCATATCTGGTGGGGCTCCAGCGGAAAAACCCATTTGAAAAAGGTGGCGATGCACCCACACGTCAGCACTTTCGAGATTGATCAAAATGGGGATATCCCCTTTTATAGATACGCCAAAGCGGTCTGCATGAGTTTTTACCGCACGCATCTGTGTAAAGCATAAGAACTGAATGACAGCATGAAATTGAATGGCGTTCTCGTAATTCTGGTAGGATGCTTGCAATGTATCTGGAGAGGGATTTTGCAGTTCAGGTTCCCAAGTTTCCCAGCTGCTCCACTGCTTTTCAATTTTTAATGCTTTGAATAATCCGTAAGGAAGAAGCCAGTGGCGATTTTCTTGGAAAAACTGTTTGTATTCATTTGTGGAGGCAATCTGTGTTCCAAATTGCTGAAAGTATGCCTGCAAAAATTGGTAACGGGTTTGTTGTACGTTTGGATATACGATGCGTTGTGTGAGGCATTGCGACTGTATCGAATTTAGCATTGCTTTGAGGTTTGGAGATTCATCGAGGAAAGGGAGTTGTGACAGACCTAGGTGGATCGGATTTAATGCAAAGGCAGAGAGTGCTGAGTAAGGGCTGGTGTCGTTTCCTGTGTCGTTGATGGGAAGCAATTGGATGACGTCTAGACCTATGGACGAGCACCATTCGATTAGAGGAAGTAAGTCTAGGAACTCCCCTATCCCTGCGCTTTGTTGGCTGTGGAGAGAGAACAGAGGGATATTAATGCCGTGATGGTGGCGGACACCAATTTTGTTCCATTCGGTAGCTGTGGGGGTAGAGAGCAGTTGTTGTTCCATATTCATAAACAGTATGTAACACGGGTATTGTTTTTAAAAGAAGACTTTTAAAAGAATAACTTGGAGATGATTGGAAGAGGGATTGGAAGAAGTAAGGAAAAATAAAAACAGATTCGATTTGATTTTTACCACCGAGACACCGAGACACTGAGGAGCACAGAGAGCGAAAGGGTTTAGGGAGTAGGGATGAAAGAGACCGAATGGGAGAATTAAGGAAGAGGAGAGGAGAAGAGAGAAATGATCAATATTCCTTAGTCCGCCATATCGGGATATTCTGCCATTATAGCAGCTTCAAGGTCATCAAATTCCTGGTTTTTCTGCTGATCTACCTTTTGCTGAGGAATCATGCTTTCTACTACAGTTTGAGATGAAACTGAAACATATTCAATATGATAACCTGTCTTTTTATAGATAATTTCAGAAATATTCGTGTCACCCCATTTGTCGACCAATGACATTTTTGTCAGATCTTTAGCTGTTATTAAAGCTAAAATATTTTCTTTTTCGTAATTAAATGAGACTTGTTGACGGCAGCAAGGCATTTTAGAAAATACCTCACGGATCTTATTAAGGAGAATAGCAAATTGGCTATATCCTGTTTGATTATACTCTACAAGGCTTATTTTTTTTGTGCCATCGCGATTCCAAATCGTCTTTTCACACATATGGGGATCGATACCTGGTCTGGGTGTTATGTAAGGTTGTATCTTATTGACATAAACATAGTAACTACCTGCAATTACCGCTAAAGCTGCGAGCATAAATATCCTCCATAATATTAATGAGAATACTAACACAATATTTAGTTTAAACGCAAATACATTAATTACTTATGTAGGCGCAAAATAGAAATGTCGTAATTCTGCAAAATAGAAATGTCGTATTTGGCTTAAGAAAATGTTATGCAGCAAACCTTAACAACAAGGGGGTTTGTTCATGACTAAAGGAGTCATTATGAC
>JACDHD010000050.1 GCA_013821265.1 Parachlamydiaceae bacterium
CACCGGATTTGTTATTTGATCCTTTTCCTTTCTCTCATTTTAAAAAATTAGGAATCGGGCACGGGCACGCTCACGGGCACGGGCACGGGAAAGGACATAATGCACACACCAAATATGATTGTGAAAAAAGGAGAGCTCACGTAGGATATCCCTTTCTATGGAAAGATGGCTGAGTGGCCGAAAGCACGTCCCTGCTAAGGACGCATACTCGTAAGGGTATCGAGGGTTCGAATCCCTCTCTTTCCGTACTTCTTTCGAATTTTCAATTCTTTTCTCTAGCTGGACTTTTGTCACCTGATATGCATAATTGATGTTCTCGAAAAAATATGAGATGTTTAAATGGTAAATACTGATCTTAAAGTTCGCATCGCTCCCAATTCCAAAGAATCTGAAATGATGGTGCTAGGCTGCATGCTGACAAGCGTCAACGCCTTAAACATTTCAGCTGATGGTTTGGACGATACCGATTTCTACTACACAGAACACAAAATTATCTTCCAAGTTCTCAAAAGTGCCTACAAAAGCGAAAAACCGGTCGACGTACACTTAGTTTGCGAAGAGCTGAAACGACAAGATCGTCTGAAATCAGTCGGAGGAGCGGCCTACGTTACCACTCTGGCGCAATACGCTGGTACATCCGCCTACATCGAAGAGTATACTGGACTGGTTCGCGATAAAGCGATTTTGCGTAAAATGGTCAATGCTTCTCAGTCGATAGAGAAAAAAGCTCTTTCGGAACCAGAAGATGTCCTTGCAGCCCTTGACGATGCGCAGCAACAACTATTTTCCATCAGCCAATCAGCTCATGCCGAAGCCGGAGTCTTAGTAAAAGATATCTTGTTGGGAACGAAATCGGAATCTAATGTTCCTTATCTAAAAGAGCTCCAAGAGCGTCAAGAACGCTACCAGCAATTGGGACCAGAAGATACAGGTATCACAGGGATTCCAACGCGTCTGATCGATTTAGATAAAATGCTTAATGGATTCAATAATTCCAACTTAATGATCCTCGCTGCGCGGCCTGCAATGGGAAAAACGGCCCTGGCAACCAATGTAGCTGAGAATATCTGTTTTCAAAATAATATCCCTGTAGGCTTTTTCTCGCTAGAAATGAGTGCTGAGCAGCTTGTGCATCGTATTATTTGCTCACAAGCTGAAGTGGAATCGGATAAAATCAAAACAGGTGCCATTAACGGTGCCGAATACCAACGCATCGTCGCCTGTGTCCACAAGATGCAGCAGCATGTTTTAGTCATCGACGATCAACCCGGTCTAAAAGTTAACGATCTACGCGCTCGAGCGCGACGCATGAAGGAAATCCATGGAATCGGATTTCTTGTTGTCGACTACTTGCAATTGATCAGTGGCTCAGGAACGCGTTCGCAGGAAAATAGACAGGGTGAAATTTCAGAAATTTCACGCATGCTCAAAAATCTTGCACGCGAGCTTAATATCCCGATTCTCTGTTTGGCACAGCTGTCGCGTAAAGTAGAAGAACGCACGGGTCATCGTCCGATGATGAGCGACTTAAGAGAGAGTGGAAGTATCGAGCAAGATGCTGACGTTGTGATGTTTCTCCTACGTCGCGAATACTACGATCCAATGGATAAACCTGGGATGGCAGAACTGATTATTGCGAAGAACCGTCACGGGAAAATCGGCAGTGTTAACTTGACCTACCGCAAAGAACTTGCCCAATTCGCAAACTATGCAGGAATGAATTACACCGGCCAGCATGAAGAGTAGTTTTTAATTTGTACATGTTCACATGCTCTCCAGGCCGTCCTCGGCCTGAAGGTAACCAGGGCGTCTCGCCCTGCAAAACCAGGCCTGTCCTCGGCCTGGCAAGACAAAAGACCGTCTGGTCCCATACTATGGTGAACATGTACTTTACTTTTTCTAGAAGATAACCTACAATCGTCAAGTCTAACAACCTAGTGGAGTTGAAATGTCATCAGTAAAGAAAAAACGCAAGTACAAGATCGCAAAGCACAAACGTAAAAAACGTAGCCGCCGCGATCGCCATAAGACCTAATGTGGAAGTACCCAACACACTATGATGTCATTGTCATGGGCGGAGGCCATGCTGGCTGCGAAGCAGCCCTAGCCTCTGCACGTATGGGTGCAAAAACACTTCTTCTCACCATGACCCTCGACACGATTGCAAAAATGAGTTGCAATCCTGCCGTCGGTGGAGTAGCCAAAGGGCACATGGTGCGCGAAATCGATGCCCTCGGCGGCGAGATGGGCAAAGTCATCGACGTCACAGGCATCCAATATCGCATGCTTAATGCCACCAAAGGACCCGCCGTATGGGCTCCACGAGCACAAGCTGATAAGGTCGCTTATCAATACGAGATGAAGCATCGTCTCGAACGCACTCCCAATCTCGACATCAAACAAGGAACCATCGAAGAACTCGTTGTCGAAAACGATCGCATCGTTGGCGTCACGACTAAAGAAGGGATTCAATACAGCACAAAAGCCCTTGTTATCTCCTCTGGTACCTTTATGCGCGGTCTTCTCCATATTGGGGAAACGAGTTATTCCGGAGGACGCGCTGGGGATCAACCTGCTGTAGGGCTCTCTGGGAGTTTAGAGCGCCTTGGATTCAATCTAGGACGTTTGAAAACGGGAACTCCGCCGAGGGTCAATAAGCGCTCTATCGATTACAGTCATACCGAAGAGCAACCTGGCGATCCCAATGTCAAATTCTCCTTCGATGATGAAGGCATTCCACGTCTACCACAGGTCTCTTGCCATATTACCTACACGACAGAAGAGACAAAAAAAATCATTATGGCCAATATTCATCGCTCACCGATGTATTCAGGCCAAATTAAAGGGATCGGTCCACGCTACTGTCCCTCTATCGAAGACAAAGTCGTGCGTTTTGCCGATAAGGAAAGGCATCAAATTTTCCTAGAGCCAGAAGGTTTACATACCCAAGAGGTGTATGTCAACGGGGTTTCGTCCTCTCTTCCATTTGACGTACAGCTACAATTTATCCAAAGCATTCCCGCTTTGCGCAATGCCGAAATCATGCGTCCCGCCTACGCGATCGAATACGACTACGTAACGAGTGGACAAATTTCAGCCTCTCTCGAAACAAAACGCATTGAAGGTCTTTTTCTAGCTGGTCAAATTAATGGTACCTCCGGATATGAAGAAGCTGCCGGACAGGGGCTCATCGCAGGTATTAATGCCGCAAACCGTGTTCAAGGTAAGCCCCCACTGATTCTACAACGCTCAGAAGCCTATATCGGCGTTATGATCGATGACCTCACAACCAAGGGCCTAGATGAACCCTATCGCATGTTCACAAGCCGCGCCGAACATCGTCTCCTCCTACGCCAAGATAATGCCGACCTGCGTTTACGAAAATATGGATACGAATTGGGTCTCATCGACGCACAACGCTACGCCAAACTGCAGCAAAAAGAAAAAATTCTCCACGAAGAAATCATCCGCCTAGAAAAGGTCTTTAAGACAACAGATGGTAGAGGCTTCTCCATTGCTCAACTTCTCTGCCGACCAGAAAATACCTACGCATCCCTCATGCAGGAATATCCCAAAGACCTCCAAGACCACGGCGAAGAGACAAATTTCCAAATCGAACTATCCCTCAAATACGCTGGATACATCAGCCGTCAAACATCCGAAGTCGCC
Organism: Parachlamydiaceae bacterium; assembly: GCA_013821265.1. Classification (GTDB taxonomy): domain Bacteria; phylum Chlamydiota; class Chlamydiia; order Chlamydiales; family Parachlamydiaceae; genus JACDHD01. Next base: position 3,670 of record JACDHD010000050.1, read on the forward strand.
AAACTTGCACACATCGAAAACATCCGCATCCCAGCAACCTTCGACATCAGCAAAGTTCAGGGACTACGCAACGAAGCGCTCCAAAAACTCACTAAACTACAACCTCAAACGTTGGGTCAAGCCTCTCGCGTCTCTGGCGTCTCCCCAGCCGATATTTCCGTCCTCATGATCGCTCTTAAGGGGGGCTAAAAAGGACAAAGGGACGAAAAGAGACGATTGCATAAGTCTTCGATCTATTTTTACCACCGAGACACAGAGGCACAGAGCAGCACAGAGAGCGAATTGTAGATGTCTCTGAAACATAACATTTTTTTTGCGCAGCAATGTAAATGCGAAGTTGTCGTCAGACAATTTTGCCTTGGCTGGTTTTTAAAAAGCCTCAGCTTTTTAAAAAGATATCGTAAAGCCCGTGATCATTTACCTGAAAGCTGCAAAGACTTTACGACGAAGATGTCTGCAATGCCCTTCTCTGTGCTCTCTGTGTCTCTGTGGTAAAAAATAAAACGAAAACTGTTTTTTGCAATTACGTGTTGCTTTCTATATAATGCTCTTATGAAACCCAAAATTTCACTTCTACACTTAAAAAATATTCCCATTTTGCACCAACTGCAATTAGAAGAGGCTCTTCTGCGTGCGGATCAAGGCAACTGGTGTGTTATCAACGAAGGCTCTTCACCCGCCATTGTCATGGGCATTTCTGGCAATTTGGATCTTTTGGTGAATAAAGCAAAAATGCAACAACAACCCATTCCGGTCATTCGACGCTTTAGTGGAGGAGGCACAGTTGTGGTCAGCGAACACACCTACTTTGTCACATTCATCTGTAATCGCAAGGATCTCCCTGTTGCAAGCTATCCAGAGCATGTTTTGCGCTGGACCGAGCAGTTTTATAAACCGATATTCCCTTCCAATTTTAAACTGCAAGAAAATGACTACGTTTTCGATAATCGCAAGTTTGGTGGCAACGCCCAATACTTCTGTAAAGACCGCTGGCTGCACCACAGCTCGTTATTGTGGGATTTTGAAGAAGCACACATGGATTACCTTCTGATGCCTCCCAAAATGCCAAGCTATCGGCAAAAGAGAACGCACAGCGACTTCCTTTGCAAACTGCGCGAGAGTCATCCAGATAAACAGCAACTTAGCGAAAAAATAAGGGGGGAGCTAAATAAACTCTTCAATGTGAATCGAGTGGAGAAAGATCAAGTGAAGCATATTAGCATCCTACCTCACAGGAAAGCCACAGCACTGATAATGTAGCCAAATCCGGAAAAAAAACCGCCAAAAGGGGTCTAGCCACTGCTCAGATCAACCTTGTCTATACAGGATGACCGCTTCCTAGAGCTTTAGATCTCGGGCAAAAAGCCTTGAAACTGTCCTTCTAGCGTCGCAATCTTTTTAATTTAATACGTTGATAGGCATAATGCGGCTTAGTTGTCCCTTTCAGCAGCAAATTTTATTATAACATAAGTAACGATTTTATGCATATTCACGGATGTATGAGTCAGCCAAAGCTTTGAGTCGCTCTAAAGAGTTCCATCTTTTTTCACAGCCTCGGACGCCCCTTGTTACTTTCAGACCGAGGCCGGCCTGGCTTAGGAATCGGGGCAAGGGTTAAGACTTATGCAATCTCTTTAGGGCTACTCAAAAACCTACGATCCTACCGTGAACATGTACAAGATTTTTTGTAACTAATCCTTTCAAGGCCGAAATCCACAATGGATGTTCATTAAGTCCTGGAATCAATTGTAACTTTTCTCCTCCTAGATTCTTAAACTCATGCGCATACTCCACTCCAATCTCAAATGTGGTCTCCAAGCAATCGCACACAAAGGAGGGACTCATCACTAACACATGTTTCTTTCCTTGCTTAGCCAGTTGGTGAATGGTATCGCTGGCATAGGGTTGAAGCCAAGGATCTTTTCCCAAACGTGACTGAAAGCAGATGCTATACCGCTCAGGTGCAATCTTAAGAGATTGTGCAATGGCGTTGGCTGTCGCATGACATTGTGCTTTGTAGCAATCGCGATTGATAGGAGTCTGTTCCTCACAACATGTGCTTTTTTGCAGGCAACAGCCATGCCTATCTGCCTTGCGAATGTGCCGTTCGGGTAATCCATGAAAACTAAAGAGAAGGTGATCAAAATCCTGTGCGACATATTCCTTTGCAATAGCACTAAAGGCCTTAATCATATCAGGATCGGTTGCATACTGGTTAATTAAAGTGAGCTTTGGAATCACCTCAAACGACCTTAGCTCTTCCAAAACACGCTGATGAACAGAACCTGTCGTTGCAGAGGCGTATTGAGGAAAAAGGGGAAGAACAATGAGCTGTTCGACGTTTTGCTCCATCAAAGCCTTTATTCCGTCAGGAATCGAGGGTTCTTGGTAGCGCATCGCCAACTTAACGCAGAAGTTCTCTCCCAAAGCTTCCTGTAGAGCCGCTTCTACCTTTTGTCCGTAGACCAAAAGAGGAGAGCCTTCCTTCGTCCAGATCGCTTGATACGCCTTTGCAGATTGACGGTAGCGACTGGGTACAATTAATCCTCGCACCAGCAGTTGCCGTTTCCACCAGGGGAGATCGATCACGCGCGCATCGGTTAAAAATTCGATGAGGTAACGGAAGACGTCTTTGTTTTTTGGAGAACGTGGAGTACCTAGGTTAACGAGTAGGACACCAATTTGTTTTGACATGTAATCGCCTCAGTTAAAGAGAACATTCTTCAACAAGAGCGATACAGAAGTCAATGGTGTAAATCTTGTACCATCAAGACACAGAAGACAATGGTTTAAAAGTTTTGTACCATTGAGGTACACAAGACAATGGTGTAAAAAAACAATTATCAATACAATGCAAAAAAAAGACGATTGGAGGAATTTATGTTGGCGACGCTATTATCACTTTTAGTGGCAATATACCTATATGTGAGCTCGATCGGAGCAGAGGTTCTGCCTAATTTAACGCTTATAGGCATTGCGTTAATGGCGATGGCAACGCTCTTTGTTCTGATTCTTCCTATTATGCGAGCCTTAGCGTGGTCGCCCCTTCAGCATGCAGAAGCAAATAGCACACCTCACGTAGTCGAGCTCTACTTACGCGACAAGCGTTTGCAGTTTGGACATTTAGTTCTGCTCCTCTTTCCTCTTTTTACCTATGCGATCGCTATCGATGTGTTATTTTTAAATGTACTCAATAAAAACATTGTCTTACCGGTATGGATTGTCTTGTTGGGATTTGCCATCGATGCGATTCATGACTCCTTAAAACGAACGTCTAACTATCTTAATCCGCACTATGTGACGGAGCTATTTACTCAAGATGCCCTAGAAAGCGTCCGAGATGGTGAAGAAATGGATTTGTGCCACTGGATTGATGCACTTTCAGAAGTGTCCATTCGCGCCATTCAGCGCATGAGCATTTCGTTGTGCAATAGTGCCTGCAATGAGCTACAGCGCATTATGCGTCAATTTTTTGAATCTTCTAAAAGCATTAGTCACGAGAATCAAGATTCACAAAGTCGCGAAATGGGGATTACCGACAAGGTGAGTTTTACTCTTTTGTTTTTCCTACAACGCTTAGAAATGATTAATACCAAAGCTGTTGAACAGCGCTTAGAACCCGTTTGCAGCAACCTCACGTCTATTCTAGGAAAAGTGTCAGTTGCAGCGGCTAAATATGATCTTTCATTGGTGACCTACATCATGCCGTTTTTTGGTAGATTCGTTCTACTTGCACAGAGCAATCACCTTAATGAGGTAGGAGTGAAGGCTTCTCTTACACTTGTAGCAGTTGCTAAAATCATTGTGAATGAAGTAGATCTCACTTATCAGGAGCTGCAGGATCCTTTTTTCAGCATGATTAATCAAATTACCGAGATCTCTAAAGAGACGTTTCGACAAGATAAGACGGTAAAAATTCAAGTGCTGACACAATCATTGATTGATCTAAAGGAACTGTTTCAAAGTGAAAAAATGGCATCACATCGCGATACACCTGCTATCATTGAGCAAATAGATCGCAAGCTTGCAGAGTTTGATGCGGTAGAAGCGGTGATGCGCACCATTCCTCCCATCCCCGACAGTGCTTTGTAAATGGCTAGCAGTAAATTTGTTACAAACTGTATTTCTTTTTTTTACCACAGAGACACAGGGGCACAGAGGAGCACAGAGAGCGAATTAGAAAAAGAATATTTTTTTAATTTTGTCTTATTTGCTCTCTGTGCTTCTCTGTGCCTCTGTGGTAAAAAACAAAACGAACACTGTTATAACACTTTACTTGTCACCTAGCCAGACGAGGGCTCCTTGTTGCACTCGTTTAAAATCATCCTGAGAACTACTCTGCAATGCAAATTTGGCAAGATCCCCCTCCACCAAAATTTCAGCTAACAACGTCTTTGTTTCTGTACTAAATCTTGGATCAGCAATCAAATCTTTTAGAAATTCCGGCGTCGTCTGTGTAGTCGCTTCCAATTGAAATCGTTCTTCAAAAAACTGCCTTAGGATATCGCTGAGGCGTCCATACAGCTCAGTTGTTGGAATACCACCTTCCTGCAGACTTAAAATCTGACTGGTGGTCTCTCGACGCAAACGCAACTCTTTTGCTTCTGAAGATTCTTTTGGAATAAAGTTCTGAATGGGCGCATACCTCAACGCTAGAAGAAATAGGGCTAGCACAGCAACTACAATCACTTCGAGCCATGGAAACATGCGTTCTTGCATGAGTTTCACATTGCGAGAGGCCTCTTGGTCATCAGCCAACAAGTGAGCTGCATTGTCAGTATTTATTTCGATTGGCAGTGTTTGACTAAGTGGTAAAACAGCGCTGGGAACAAGCGGAGAAGACAGTGTCTGCGGAATCATGGTCACTTGCATGGTGACTATCGGTGAGATCAATTCAACGGGAGCAGCTTCTGCCTGTTGCGGCAGAAAAGAGATGGCCATAAACGTTAAAGGAAAAGAACCCTCTAGCTGAGGCCTTAATTCATAGTGAAGCTCTGTCTGCTGAACTGCATCTTTTTTATCTTCTCTTGTGCTGTTAACCAACTCAAACGGTGCGATCTGAAGCAAAGAGTGGTGGAGAAGCGCTTTTTCTAGTTGAGCAGGATCGATTTGATACGTAAGGGGATAGATAAGCTTCAGATCTACTGTCAAGGTATCCGATAGCAAAAGCTCCGATGAAGAAAAATGAGTTTCAACAGAAATGCCTTCCGGACCACTGATCGACCAAGAAATCGGTACTGCTTCAAGCATACCTGAAAAAAGGAAAATTAATATGAGTGAGAAAAAAAATCTCATGCTTGACGTCTTTTGCGCAGGGTGAAAAAGCGCTTTAAGGCGGCAATATAAGACTGATCGCTTTGGATGTACACAAAGCCTGCTCCCACTTTTTGCATGCTGTGCTGATGATTCTGAATACGGTCAGAGGTCTGTTTTTGAAAATGCTCCTGTAGGTGCTTTTGTGAGCTATCTACGAGCATCTCCTGACCCGATTCTAAGTCGCAGACTGAGAGCAATCCCACATCGGGAAATCGACGTTCTGCAGGATCCGTAATGCAGAGAGCAATTAATTCGTGACGTTTTGCAATCAAGGCTGCCTCATGGGCATATTCATCGACTAGAAAGTCGGAAATTAAAAAACAGATGCAAGAACGACTTTGCACGCGACCCAAATAATCCAAGGCTACTTTTAGACTTGTTCCCCGATTCTTTGGTTGAAAGGCCAAAAGCTCGCGAATGACGCGCAGCACATGGCGTGTGCCCTTTCTAGGAGGGACATAGTGTTCAATGATGTCAGAGAAGAGGATGAGTCCCACGCGGTCGTTGTTTTTGATGGCAGAAAAGGCCAAAACGGCTCCAAGTTCAGCAATCAGCTCGCTTTTGGAAATCTTTGCTGTCCCAAAACGCGACGAGGCAGAGATATCAACCAGAAGCATCACAGTCAGATCGCGCTCTTCGCGAAAATTTTTTACGTAGGGATGACTCATGCGCGCAGTGACATTCCAGTCAATGCTGCGAATATCGTCTCCCGCTTGGTATTCTCGAACCTCTTCAAATTCCATTCCGCGCCCTTTGAAGACGGAGCGATAGGCACCTGCTAATACATCTTGAGCTAGGTGTGAGCTGACAATTTGAATGCGACGAATTTTCTCAAACAAGCTTTCATCAAGGTTTGGCATAACATCTCAAGGAACCGGTATTGTGGTTAAAATGCGATCGATAATGTCATCAGGTGAAACCCCTTGGGCTTCCGCTTCATAGGATCTGCGCAGGCGATGGCGCAACACCTCGTGTGCAACTTGTTTGATGTCGTGCGGTGTAACGTAGGCGCGACCTTTCATAAAGGCATACGCTTTCCCAGCCATTTTTAGGGCGATACTTCCTCGTGGAGAAGCCCCAAACATCAATAATCCTTCGATGTCTACTCCGTACTCTTTTGGATTGCGCGTAGCGAAAATAATGTTCAACAGATATCCCACAACCTTGTCATCAATGTAAATGTCGTTAACAATTGACCTTGTTTTAAGAATATCTTCCTGAGTAAGAACAGCGTTTGGTATAGGCTTTGGACCTAATGTCGCCATTCGGTTTAAAATTTCTTCCTCTTCTATTCGAGAAGGATAGTCCAGTTTGATTTTTAACATAAAACGGTCTGTTTGCGCTTCAGGTAGGGGATAGGTGCCTTCTTGCTCAATCGGATTTTGGGTTGCTAAAACCAAGTAGGGCTTGCCTGTATTAAAGGTTTGTCCGCTAATGGTCACTTGACGCTCTTGCATCACTTCCAACAAAGCACTCTGTACCTTTGCGGGAGCCCTGTTGATCTCGTCTGCAAGCAAAATATTAGTAAAAATAGGCCCCTTGTTTATGCTAAATGCCCCTTCTTTCGGGTTGTAAATCGATGTCCCAATCAGATCGGCGGGTAACAGATCGGGAGTAAATTGAATGCGTTTGTGATCGCACTGCACCACTTTTGCCAGTGTAGTCACAGCAAGGGTTTTAGCTAGCCCTGGAAGCCCTTCTATTAATACGTGACCGTCTGCTAATAGAGCAATTAGCAGGAGATCGACCATTTCCTTTTGGCCTACAATAACTTTCGCAATTTCTTCGCGTGCTTGATTAAACTTTTCGTTTGCTTGCTGTACTTGAGCTGTTAGTGCGGTTAGATCCATAAATCTCCTCTTCCTATATTGCGCATTCTTCCAAAGAGGGAGATAAAACTCTAGCAATTAATAAATTTAAATTTGAATTTGTTGTGCTATTTATTTTTTTACTATATTTATAAATTAGAGTAGTAAATAATTATTTGCGTCTGTACTATTGAAAATAATTATTCAAAGTGAGGTTTTATGTTTTCTTTAACAGATGCGAGAATTCCTCAACATGTGAGTGATTTAGTACAGCTCCACAGTTTTTACAAAGAAAGTGTTGAGTCTGGAGAGGTAAATAAATCGAATCGAGCTTTAGAAAGTCTTTGTATTGAACTTTTTCGTCAAATATTAGAATCACATTGGTTGCATTATTTTATCCCTAAAGAACAAATAACCGATCTAGGAAATCGACTATCGCATCTGCTGCCTTCTGCAGGAAATCTTGATTTCTTGGAACGAATACGCACAATAGCAAACATTACTATTCCTGTAGTTGGAAAAAATATTTTACTGATGCCACTACTTTCCCCCCATTTGCTGAATTTTATCCTTTCCTTTTTTACAAAAGATTCCCCCTTAATGCCAAAAATTAAGAAGAATTCGGAAAAGGAATCTAAATTGCAAGCTGCGAAGTTACAAGATGCGATCAATCTAACATTACTTGTGAATGTCGATGTAGCATGCTGGGAGAAGGAGCAAAAGACAAATGATGAACGCAGCAAGAGAATGGTGCAATTACTTGACCTCAGAAGGCAAGAGATTTATGAGACCCACCCTTTAGATCCTGTGGCAGAAGAAAACGAATATGAGACGATTCAAAATCTTTTAAGAGTAGGAGCTTCTGTAGAGGCATGTGATAGTGCAGGAAGAACGGCTCTAATGTTTTGTGGAAATGAAAGAGTGGCAAAATTGTTGGTTGAACACAATGCTAATGTCAATACCAAAGATGTTTTAAATGGACATACCGCCCTTCACTATGCAGTTTTAAAAGATCGTTTTGGAGTGTTGGAGTTTTTAGCAAGCGCTCCTGGGATTGCATTAGATAAATGCAGTAACAAGAAGAATCAGAGAAGGACCGCTATCGACCTAGCAATTACTATAGGGAATACACGCGCTATTGCTGTCCTACAAAAACATGGTGCGACGCATGGACGACAGGACACTGTAGATGAACTTGTGGCAAAGACTGCCACAGCAGTGTCTCTTATGGTTTCGGATCGGTTATCTGAAAGGGATGCCTTAGCATTGGCAAAAAACGAAAAGGAACCTAAGAAACCGACAGAGAAAGAGCTTAAACAGCATGCAGCCGAGAAGGAGCTTAAACAAAAGGCTGCAGAAGCGAGGAAACGCATGCAAAGCGCTGTATTTTATTTAGAAAAAACGCCAATTTCAGATTGGAAGCGTTTTAAGAATTGGATGGGTCGCAATGTTTGTTGCTGGTGTCCTCCTTTGCCAGCTTGTTGCAGATCAAGTCCCGTGGCACCACCTGCAGCCGCCTATAGGTCCCCAGCATCTGCAACCCAAAAACCATCACATACACCACCACCTGACGCTTCTGGGGTCTAGCAAATTAACGGTGACCATTTTCCCCGTCCTAACCAGGCCGTCCCTCGGCCTGAAAGTAGCCAGGGCGTCCCGCCCTGCATAAAGAAAGTAGCCAGACCTAGCCTGGTCTGGTAAAAAAGACATCTATCATTTTCCCCACTTGATATTTCGCTTTAGGCCTCCTCCTCTGGCCTTGCGTTTTATACATCTATAATAACATTGCTACTCATTATAAGTTCGCATTCTAGGAAAAAATTGATATTGTCTCTAGTTCTCTTTCTCTCTTTTGAACTAAGCTCTTATAATCAGTTCTGTTAGCAAACTAATACTAATTCAACATTAGTAATTAATTATTTAATTGTATTATAATTATTATATATACCAAGAGGTTAACTATGACTTCTTTTAATGAAGGCCTGCCCCCAAGGATTGATTTATTTGAAACGCTTACACTTTACAACGAAAGAAGACAATCTGGGGAAGGAGCAGCCGAAACTGCTGATAATCTTTGTATAGAGCTTAGCAAACAAATTTTGAACTCAAGATTGCTTCATTATTGCATTCCAAAGAAAGAGCTAAGGACCTTGGAATACAGACTACAAGAAATAGCTTTAAGTGATGCTGATCTTCCTACACGAATACGGGCAATTGCGCAGAAAACCATTAAGGTTGGTGATCAAGAAGTCTCTCTTTTGCCCATGGTTTCTCCTAAAGCATTAACATTTATTCTTTCGTTCTTTGATAAGAGTTCTCCTCTTAAGCCAGAAATAGCAGACCTTACACTGTTAGCTAATATAGACGTCTTTTCGTGGGAAGGGGAAAAAACGACATCAAGTGATCACGATACACGCGTAGTTAAATTGTTAAGTGCTGAAAAACAAAAAAAACTTGATCGTTTTTATCCTACAGAAAAGGTTACAGATCAGCAAGAAGAAGAAATAGTGCGAGCCCTCTTAGATGCAGGAGCTTCTGTAAATGCTAAGGATAATCAAGGAAGAACAGCTCTCATGCTTTGTGGAAATGAAAAAGTGGCAAAATTGCTGGTGGACCGAAAGGCCGATATCAATGCTCAGGAGCCTATAGATAAGTATACAGCGCTTCATTATGCAGTTTTAAAAGATCGATTTAAGGTGTTGGAGTTTTTGACAAAGGTTCCTGAAATTGAAATAGAGAAATCTAGCAAGAAGGGAACGGCTATTAGCCTTGCGATCACTGTAAAGAAGCTCCGTGCAGTCTCTATCCTGCAAAAGCATGGTGCAACACATGATCGTCACGAAACTGTAGGTAGACTCGTTGATACAGCAATGTCTTTGATATCAATAGATAGAGATTCCGCAGATTCCGAAGATAGTGTGGAAGTGGAATCTGAGAACAAAAATGAAAAAGCAATGGAACTTAAACGAGAAGTTGCTGAGGCTAGAAAACGGCTTCAAAGTGGTGTATTTTTTCTCAAATCAACTCTTACTTCAGATCCTCCTACGCAATCTAGTTAAGCTCTGCCTAGAGGGTTCGGTTGTATGTTTGCTGATGTTCCATGCCAAAATGTTGGAAATCAAATCCAGTGTGTCCTGAGGTTTACAGGTCACCAGTCTCTGCAACAGCAAAGCCAAGCCATCACAAACACCTTCAGAAACTTTCTAAACTCGCTCAGGCCGACGACTTTTCCTGTTTCAGCCATCAGAACAACTGCGAAGCGGTAACTAAGCCACGAAGTGGCGACAGTAGCTAGCCATGGGTGATCGAGCAAAGCGAGTGAACCCATGGTAAATACCCCAAGCATCAGAGCCACAACGTGGCTCCGTTTTTAAGAGGGGGATTCCCACGGGTTCCATCGCTTCGCTTAGTCACCCGTGGCTACCAACTGTTGCCACATGCGTGGCTTATTAACCTTTTCGCGGTTTGTCCAAGCTCTATTGAAAATTACCTTTACTGAGAATTCCTTTGTGATGACAAAGCTGTTTAAGCACAAATCTTCAATGGGGTGCATGTATGATTTATTAAGGTGTGATGTATTTGTTAAAAAAATATATTCCTTAATTCCAACTCGTGTTACTACTAACTATTCAACTGCATTGATCCCTCCCCAACAAATGGATAAAAAAACTAATTTTAAACCCCACCCTCAGGGGTTACCATCACAGCAAAAACCTACCGATCTTAGACCTAGGTTAACTCAATTACCTATTCCCTTAGCTCAAGCATCAGTTCAAGCATCAACTCAAGCTCCCATACCCCCACAACCTCAACCGGCACCACAACCCGTGCAGTAGCAAAGTATCAAACAAATTTAGAATCTCTGACCATTAACCTATTGAATCACGGGCGACGTACAGTACCGGCTGGGTTGACATCTGCAGGAGGCAAAGCTCTGCGAAAGTTAACCTCACTAAAAACATTTGAATGTTCTTATCGCCATGTCCAAGAGGGATATTCTCCTCCTAAAGAAGCATAAATGCTTATGTTCTAGATGGAGTGCGGTGGCAAGTCCTTTGGAAACTTCGACAATAAGGTAGCCAGACCGTCCCGGTCTGGTTCTGAGATCGATTACCAGAGAAGGTTAGCGACTTTTACCAGGCCGGGAGAGCGTGTGAAAAAATTAACAAAATTGCGACAAGTAAAAATTTAACAAGGCTGACAATATAGTCTAGACCTATCAATTTTTTATTTTTCTGCGTTTTTGCCTATTTTTTCACAGCCTCGGACGGCCTGGCTACCTTATTGCTGATGTTCAAGTTACACACAACTAATCGTAGAGCATTCGTCAAGCCGAACCCAAATAGGGCACCCAAACTTGCACATATCCCTCGGATGCGGTATACTTTTTGGCATGCAAAAACCATCTTTTAATTCTTATGCTTTAGTTGACAGCGGCAATGGCCGCAAACTGGAACGCTTTGGTCCTTTTCTCCTGTCGCGACCCTGCTCGCAGGCTGTGTGGGCTCCGACACTTAGCCAACAAGAATGGAGCAATGCAGATGCTACCTTTTTGCGCGAAGGCGATACAAAGTGGACATTTCACAATCCGAAAGCCAGCGCAACTTGGAACATCGAAGTTTCGAATATTACCTTCCAGATTTCGCCCACTGACTTTGGACATTTAGGTATCTTTCCGGAACAGCGCGACTTTTGGTCTTGGGCACAAACAAAAATTAATCAAGCAAAGGCACAGCGATCGACTCCAATCAATGTCTTGAATCTATTTGCCTATTCTGGAGGCTCTACGCTAGCTGCTGCACGCGCCGGAGCTCAAGTTTGCCACCTAGACGCATCCAAAGGGATGGTCGATTGGGCGCGAGAAAATGCACTCTTAAATAAGCTAGAGCACTCTCCGATCCGTTGGATTGTCGACGATGTACGCAAATTTTTGGCACGCGAACTGCGTCGTGAAAAGCGTTATGATGCGATTATTCTGGATCCTCCAAGCTTCGGAAGAGGCAGTAAAGGGGAGATCTTTAAGATTGAAGAAGCGCTGATCGAACTCCTACAGCAGTGTAAAGCACTTTTAACCGAGAAACCGCTATTTGTAATGCTCTCTTGCCACACCCCAGGGTATACTCCGGTGGCGATGCATCACCTCATGACACAGATGATGCATGACTACAAAGGCAATATTTCATCAGGTGAAATGGTGCTTACAGGCGATCCACACGTTCTTTCTCTGCCAAGCGGAACGTTTGCTAGGTGGTCTCATGACGGCTGATATCACAAGCCTTAATAACCCAGGTGTTAAAGAGGTTGTGCATCTGTGGGATAAGCGAGAACGTGATAAAACCGGTAAGTTCATTATCGAGGGTTACCGCGAATTGCTGCGTGCTACCGATGCGAATCGACCCATCGAACGCGTTTTTGTGTGTCGCGAACTCTTTCTTGGTAGCAACGAAGATGCCTTGTTGTCTCGTTTGCGCAGTAAGGGAACACAAATTCTTACTTGCACTGAGCCTGTATTCCGCAAGATTTCCTATCGCGATCGCCCTGACGGATTAGTCGCCGTTGCTCCTCAGCAACACATTGACCTAACTACCCTTCAAGAACAATTTAAAGCCAATAAATCACCCCTACTCGTTGTTGCAGAAGCGATTGAAAAGCCGGGCAATTTAGGCACCATTTTGCGCTCTTCGGATGCTGTTGGAGTCGATGCGTTGATCGTATGCGATCGCTGCACCGACATTCATAATCCAAACGTCGTTCGCGCTAGTGTGGGGACTCTATTTACTGTACCTGTTGTAGAGGCGAAGGGATTAGAGACATTGCAATGGCTCAAACAGAACAAAATTGCCATTTTGGCCGCTACGCCTAGTGCGAAAGAGGAATATACAGCGGTTGATATGACGCAGCCAGTTGCGATTGTTGTGGGCACTGAACAGCTAGGTTTATCGGAACAGTGGATGCAGCAAGCAGACATTCAAGTGCGCATTCCAATGTGCGGAGTGGCAGATTCCCTAAACGTCGCAATGGCAACAACACTACTCCTTTACGAAGCGCTGAGACAGCGACGTGTTCGAAAATAATATGGTTTCCATTCTGTTTGAAGATAATCATCAAGTTGTTGTAAATAAGCCTGCAGGGCTCCTGACGCAGCCTAGCGGTACAAATCAAGATAGTCTTGAAGCTCAAGTGAAACAATGGATCAAGGAACATTACAATAAACCGGGTAATGTTTTTTTAGAGGCTGTGCACCGCATCGACAAGCCTGTGAGCGGCATTGTTCTTTTTGCACGCACAAGCAAAGGGCTTTCTCGTTTGCAGGAATCGATGCGAGAAAAGAAATCGAAAAAGATCTACCTAGCCCTCATCGAAGGTGTTTTGGGAAATCCTAACGGAACGTTAGAACACTATTTGGTTCATGATGACTTTCAAGCGCGAATCGCACCAAAAACAGACTCAGCTGCCAAGCTTGCACGCCTTCACTACCGCGTTTTGAAGCAAGCGGGTCAATGTTGTCTTGTGGAAATTGAGTTAGAGACAGGTCGCTATCATCAAATCCGTGTCCAATTTGCTGCGATAGGTCATCCTATTCGCGGCGACGTAAAATATGGAAGTCGCTTTGCTGAATCCGAAGAGCACATTTTTCTTCATCATTCCCGTTTGCAAATCCCCCATCCTATCACAGGTGAGCTGCAACAGTTCGAAGCACCTCTCCCCGATTACTGGTCAGCTTAAGTAACTTAAATACAAATGTCCTATTTGGAGTGCGGTGGCTTGCCACCGCTTTCATAAACATCGGCTTGCCGATGTCACAACGAACTGTGGATGGGTTCGTCAAGCCGAACCCTATGAAAGC
>JACDHD010000104.1 GCA_013821265.1 Parachlamydiaceae bacterium
AATTAACAAAATTGCGACAAGTAAAAATTTAACACGGCTGACAATATAGTCTAGACCTATCAATTTTTTATTTTTCTGCGTTTTTGCCTATTTTTTCACAGCCTCGGACGGCCTGGCTACCATATCGCCAAGCCATCCCGACCAACTAAAGTTACTTTTCGATGTTAGAGGCCTTGGCCGCTTTGGGGCTCCAAACAGGAAATTGATAAGTTGCTATTTACGTTGGAGCAACTTGTTAACGGCTGCATTCACAGCTTTGATGTAACCGTGGTAACGTGCCCCCTCAAGGTCTTCAGGAGTCATTTCATATAGAATATCTGGTGTCACACCCAAATTTTCTATTGGAGAACCATCCCTGCGCAACACAACAGAACCCGTCATCTTGTAGTGTGCCAAGCCAAATAAATTTGGATGTGACCCTTGAATCAAAACGCCCCCAGCACCTGCTGTGCGCGATCCAAAAATTGTTGCGCGTTTATTATCTTGCAGGATCGCAGGAAAGATGTCGGCACTGGATGTATCCATATGATTCACTAATACCAAAACAGGCTTTGTAAAGCGTCCCCAAGGATGAGGCGCTGTTTCAATCATTCCATAAGCGCTGTAAGGTTGTGTAAAAATATTGCCAGCTTCCCATTCATTCACAATAAATTCACTGTAGTTTACCAAGCTTAGGTATAACTTCATCAGATCCATTCCATCTGTTATGGAAACGGCCTTGCACTTTGCCTCAGGAAGATCTAATTCTTCAAAAGACTCATGATCGTTACCCCTAAAGTTTTTCAAGGTCTTTAATGCTTGATATACTTGCTTTTGAGTAATCAATTGCTGTTGTTTAGGAAGCTCCATGGGTTGGATCGTCAACATAGCAAGCAAGGAATACATGTACATTATCTGGCCACCAGGATTGTTCAATTGGTCAATGACCAAAACATCCGCATACGTCTCAAATAATGCAATCAAGCGATTCAAGTCCTTTGTAGTATGCTCACAATCGGGCATGAAGTCTGGAATGCGCACATATCCAATCTTTTTTCCTTTAGCATTTTTATAGATATAGGCACGGAACCCTGAGAGACGAGATGCTCTCCATATGGTTCTTCCTAAATCAGGTAAAGGCCCTTTAAAATCCCCCCAAAGGCAAGAATAGAGTCCATCTAGCTCTTCCAAGGCATTATCAAGCACTTCATCGGCTTCTGAGTGATTTTTCTCCCCAGTCAAGGCTGATATATCTATCTGATCCCAGTCACCTTTTACTTCATTTATAATGGAGTGATAGTGGCTTTTTGCACGTTTATCATGGGCTGCGCGCAAGGGTGGATACAGGGCTGCAGTCATTTCTAGCGATAATAGGCTGTTTATTTCTTCTGCTTTCTCGTGATGATCTGGAATCAAGGGGACTCTGGATCGGTAAGGACCTGGAGAAACACATTCTTCAACGCGTTCCCACTCAAATGGATGTGTTGCAATTTCATTCGTTATAAAATTTCGGACAACAATCTCCACCTTACCATTTGGTAATTGGTGACCCTGAGATCCCAGTCGTGCTGTCAAAAGCTCTTCCGCACATCCCT
This sequence comes from Parachlamydiaceae bacterium, assembly GCA_013821265.1. Classification (GTDB taxonomy): domain Bacteria; phylum Chlamydiota; class Chlamydiia; order Chlamydiales; family Parachlamydiaceae; genus JACDHD01. The sequence goes on from JACDHD010000104.1 coordinate 1,575, forward strand.
GATCCGTTGCTGAAAGAGGATTTCCACATTCACGCTCTTTAATTTGCGCAACAGCTTCATCTATATGTTGTCCATCGAACAATAAGATCTCATCGCCCTTTTTCAGGTCGCCAGCAATGCTTGGAGACACCCAAGCTAAAAAGTAGCGTCCTTGAGCACTGTGAACGCGAAACGGCAACATAGCACTGGCTGTAGAATAAAACTTGGGGCTGACATGGTAGTCCTGAGTCGATTTGAAAAAGTCTTTTAGGATGCGTTGGTAATCATAAATCGTGATGTAGTTGGCAGAAGTGACTTTTTGTTTAGCACTGTTTATTTGTTCGTGCAAGTCCCAGCCACAATAGTTTTTCTTCCATTCTGCGGGGGCGTAATTGACTCTAAATGCATTTTCGATCACATCTAGATCTTGCAGCATTTGCTGTTTGACTGTTGATTGGCTGGGTGTTTCGTAGCTCCAAACATGATTAAAGGAAACTAGAAGAAGAAGCGAAATAGGGAATGCAAAAAAATTCATTAAGTCTCCTATAAAAAAACAAAAGTTTATTTATTCTAATCAATAATCGCAATCCTAATAAAAAGTTAGAAGAAATTATCACAAAACGATGGGATGGTTGGCAGCATGTTGGACTTGGACTGACTGAGACAATTGCATAAGTCAAATGATTGTATTAACTTTCTTTTTATTTTTTTACCACCGAGACACAGAGGCACAGAGCAGCACAGAGAGCAAGAGGCTATTTTATGGCTTTGGGCTTATTTGAGGATTGAGTTTTCAATCTCTTTTTAAAAAGCTGAGGCTTTTTTAAAAACCAGCCAAGGCGAAATTGTCTGACGACAATTCCGCATTTACATTGCTGCGCAAAAAAGATGTTATGTTTCAGAGACATCTACAATTCGCTCTCTGTGCTGCTCTGTGCCTCTGTGTCTCGGTGGTAAAAATAGATCGACGACTTATGCAATCGTCTCAATCAGTCCAATTTGTCCAGGTCCAATTTCCAATAAAATCCCTCTTCTATCCGAGGGATTCGGCGGCGAACTGTTTGAGACCTTTCTTAATAATCTCTGTCATTTCCATTTTTGATGGGCAGACGAAAGTGGGAAGAGCGAAGTCTTCGCTGTCGACTCCGAGAAAACCCAATTTTTCTGCTAATTCGAAATCTTCTGCCATAACTGCTTTCGTTAAAAGCATAGTAGAGATAGGGAGAGGCATCACTTTGTCATAAAGAGTAGCATCGATAAAGGGCCGATGTTCTCCATGTTGATTCGTCGTAAAATTGTATTCGCGGTGGCTGTTGTCTAGATGACCTGTCACGTAAGTTTTGCTAAATGAATACTTGTCTGTGCCTAAACGGAAAAAGTGCATGAACTCGCGATGTGTGCTTTCTGGAATCACACAAAAGGCAAAGTGATAGAATCCCAAAAAGTCGCTTGCTTCAACCTTAATGCCCATGAGAGGATCGCCTGACACTAGTCTTAGAGGCTGTCCTTTGGAAAGACGTCCAGACACTAAGCTGGTAATAGGCAAACCTTCGCGTCCTTTAAAATATCCTATCCTATCAGGCAAAACACCTGGTCCTGCAATGCTGATGATGCGCTCAACAAAATAACGTCCGGTTGTTAATAAATATCCTATGGCTATCACATCATGCACATTAAGCGTCCAAACGTTGTCATCTACAGATGTGATGGGATCGATCATTTGAATATGTAACGAATGTGTGCCAATCGGGTGAGGCCCCTCAGCACTGTGGCGATCGACATTGCGTGCTTCCGTAAAAGCGGCACAGGATGTACCTTCACGAAACACTAAGTGGACAGACCCTGAGGTAAGTTTAGTTAGTGCATTTAGACCTGTTTGAAAGGCACTTTCGTGACCAGCAACTTGCATTTCCGCTGGGGGTACAAAAGGAGCTGATTCAACAGCTTTTACAAAAATGTTGCGAGGGGCTTTATCAGGATTTGCTAACAGGTTGAACGGCCTTGAGCGTATGCGTGCAAAAGCTCCACCCTCTTTAAGACGATGGATAATTTGTTCAGACGAAGCACCTTCAACAGCAAGGTGTCCCCATTCATGGGACTCTTCCTTGGAGTTTGTTTCGATGATGATGTCCATGAGAGCGCGTTTGTAGCCACGTCGCACCTCTTTAACTGTTCCTGCTGCAGGAGAACAGAACATACGACCTGGAACAGATTTGTCTTCGGCTAATGGCTGGCCTATTTTGACAACATCTCCCGCTTTTGTAAGCAATTTGAATTTAACGTCTTCAAACGGTTGAAGATTTAGAGAGATTAACAGGGGCGACTGCGTCGTGGAACCACTTGGAATGAGAGGTTGCACATCTCCTTGGGGTTTCCCCTTTATGGGAATGTCCAGTCCTTTGCTAATTCTGATCTGCGCCATGTTGCCTCTGTAGATTCATGTCCCGCTCATGTATATGCTAATCTAACGTTTCCATCAAGAGGAGGCTAATTGGTATCTTCGCTAACTAAAAATAGTCTCAAGAATACCACGACAGCAGCACCAATAAAAATGGCAGGAGCAGAAATAAAAAATGCTAATAGTGTGCCGCCTAAAACCAAGCTACGCACAAGACCTTGCGAATCAATAAATGTTTCGTAGTCCTTGAGTAAGGCAATAATTTCTTTCGCAAAATATACACCTACCACAACACCGATGATGAGTCCGCCATATAGCGGTTGGAAAAAAAGAAGAATGATTCCCAAAATCATCATTACATAGGCGATCATGTCGCGTGTATTTGTTTTGGCGTAATCGTAGAAATTTTCTTTTCTGTCTTCTTGACGACTCGGTTTTTTGTCTTCTGGTCTATTTGGATCATTAGATGTCATAAATCTCCTTAATTTGGTTACAGAGAGAACTTGTCCCGTTGAACACTTATATCCTACTTCGTATAGCAGCTTCCCGATTTCAGCGGAAGAATGTTTTGTGCCATCTTGATTTGTTGACAACGTAAAGTCTAGCTATTGTTTTCCGTGCCCGTGCCCGTGAGCGTGCCCGTGCCCGACTTGCTAAAAAGCAAAACACACAAGAGTCCCCCTTTAATTCTTACTATTCCTTATCCATCATTCTAATATTCAGGAATCGGGCA
>JACDHD010000105.1 GCA_013821265.1 Parachlamydiaceae bacterium
GTGATCAATGAAAACAAGGAGCGAGAAAGCGCATGTTCAACTTCGCAAAATGTGAAAATGGGTTAAGTTAACGAATAAACTCGAATTTAGTTATGACGTAACGAGTAAGATGAAAAAAATACTTCGTGTGGGCGCAAGCCCATGCGAATGCTGGTTTTTAAAAAAGCCTCAGCTTTTTAAAAAAGATAGAAAAGCATTGCATAGAACATATCAAGGCTGCAAATCCCTTCTCGCTCTCTGTGCTCCTCTGTGCCTCTGTGTCTCTGTGGTAAAAAACAAATCTTAAAGTTTTGTCTTTTTGACGTGTAGCTTTCTTTCTTATCTCATATGCTTGAGGATAATCTGCAAAGGGCTATTGACGATGTCATCATGCACATCGAGACCCTTTTGAATCAATTTCACACTCGACATTACCGTAGAGTGGTCTTTCCCAAACAACTCACCTATTTTTGCAAAAGGCAATTTTAGCTTTAAGCGACAGATGTACATAGCAATTTGTCGCGGTAGCACATACTCGCGACTTTGACCTTTACCTAAAATGTCTTCTGTGCGAATTCCAAAGTACTCAGAAACATGCCGTACGATCTTTTCAGTGGTCAACAAGTTCTTTTGTTCTTCCATAATTAAATCAGAAAGATGCTGCTGTGCAAACGCGATTGTTGGCGTACCCTGCTTTGGATCGTTACTTAAGTGAGTGCGCAAAATAAGGGCCTCTAGAGCACGGCACAAGGCTTTCGGACTGCTCGAAAATGCCTCTAATAAAAATTCCGCTACTTTGCCGTTTAAAGGATAATGGATCGCTTCCGCTTTCGTTTGAAGAAGGAGTGCGCGCTCATTATCATCTGCTAGACGTAAGGGAAGGGCGATTCCCCATTCAAAACGACTCACCATACGCGGTTCAATAAATTGTAGTTCCCCTGGATTGCAGTTGGCACTTACAATGATTTGCTTGCCTGCAAGATGCAAGGTATTAAAGGTGTGAAAAAGCTCTTCTTGAGTGGCCCATTTTTTACCGAAGAGATGGACGTCGTCGATGATGAGCACATCGGCATTGCGGTAACTATGACGGAAAAGGCTCATTTCGCCCGCACGTATTGCTGTGACGACATGTTCAGTGAATGTTTCGGCGCGCACATAAGCGACGGAGAGTCCTTGTTTTTTTAACGCATGGGCCGTTGCCATGAGCAGATGTGTTTTTCCAGTTCCACTTGGGCCACAGATGTAGATCGGATTAAAGGCTGCAGGCAAAATTTGTTGAGGAATGTAGGTTTTGTTTTCCGGTTGATACCCTGTTAATTGAAATAACAGACGATGAGGGAGCGGATTTTCCTTGGAGATCACATAGTTTTCAAATGTGCATAAGGGATCCAAAATATCAAAATGAATGGAAAATTTTAAGGGAGAAACAGCTTCCTGTTCCTTAAGTTTAACAATCTTTGTTGCTGACTTTTTCGATGTAAATAGCGTCTCATCAAGGGCTAGGTGAACCTTGATGCGACGATTGTTATTGTTGACTAAGGTAGAGAGCACTTTCTTGCGAATGTGCTCTTCAAACCATAAAACGTGAAATGAGTCATTGGCCCGGAGATATAAATTACCGGCATCAAAGCGCACAATCCGGAGCGATCTCAGCCATTTATGGACTGTATCAACTCCGAGCTCTGTCTCTTGCTGCGTAAGAAAATGTTCCCATGCTTCCATGCCAACAACATTTGCGTTATTTAGTTATTTTTGGTTGAACCGGCATTTTTACCTCTTTTACAGGTACTTTCATTTGCCTATTAGTCCACCATTGCTGAAGAATACCTAAAAGCATTGAGGAAAGCCAATAAATATTTAAACCTGAAGGAAAATTGTAAAACATAAGAGCAAAAACAACGCTCATTATTGAGCCCATTGCTCTTTGTTGTCTCTGTTGATCAGTCAATTCACTAGGACTTACACTAGGAGACATCAACCGCTGCTGAGCAAACATCACCAAACCTAAAATGACCGGCAACAAATGAAATTCATTACCTATAAAGAAAATAGGGGTATTCCAACTAAATAGTACATCAGGTGCTGCCAAGTTATCAATCCAGCCAGGAATAAAACTAGCTCCTCGAAGCTCAAATGTCGACTTTAACAAATCAAACATCCCAATCAAAAATGGCATCTGAATAAGCATCGGCAAGCAACCCGAAACAGGGTTGACTCCGCGTTCGCGATAAAGATTCATCACCTCGATCTGAGCTTGCTTAGGATCCTTTTTATACTTCTCTTGGATTGCAGCAACTTCAGGTCCAATCTGTTGCATGCGCACCATCGATTTGCTTGACCATGCATTGAGCGGGTACATCATCACGCGAAGAGCTACGGTCAATAGAATGATCGAAAATGCCCAAGAACCGGTAATCTGATAGAAAAATTTCATCAGAATGAAGAGAAACTTTGCAAATGGTTCCGAAATAAATGCAAACCATCCGTGAAATGTTTGTGCGGCAACGTAATCAGGGTTGTAGCCTGTTTCTGGATTGGAATAGGTGCTATCCACCTGTTTCAGAATACTATCTGCAAAGGGTCCAGCAAAAATACGGAATTGCATGGTCCCTCCACTAGCCTTTAGAGGCAACTGTGCGAGGTATCCTGGAAGATCGTCGGCTTTGAAGCGCTGATTATCCGATTGTATATCCACTAGGCGTGAAGGCACCAAACTTCCCGACACACGTTGGACGCGGTAGCCAGCATCTGTTGTGGATGTAGCGTCAAGTATAAAACCTAAAAATCCATTGGAGTTACCAATCCAATCTGGGTGAGAAGAGGTGACCACAAGTGAATCTTGAGGAAGGTCGATATTTTCTACTTCGGATTTTTGATTGCGCGTCACGCGATACTTTAGAGCAGGTGCAATCCCACCGGAAATCCATTCAACCTCGGGGACTCCAGAAGATAGCCAGAGACCCCTGCTATCCCCCTCGATCTTGACGGTCAGATTTAAAATGTAGGGAGCTTGTTTATCTTGAGGATCTAACGTAAATGTTTTTGTGATGCGTCGATGTGGTTGATTGGCTTCAAACACAATGGAGTTGTTGTCGAAGTGTTTAACTTCATACACCAATTCTGCAACTTCTGGGTATTCTGAAACAATATTAAGGGCATAAAATTTAGGTGAAATTTTTATCGATTTTCTATTTTTGGATTGAATGAGGTCGCGGCGAATTAAAGGATAATATCCCCCCAGCTTTCCTTCAGGTTGAGGCTCTGTATCGCCTGGAGAGAAGTATGGATGAGAAGGGAAATGAGCATTGTAGGGATGTTCTGAAACCATTTCGCGATCAAATTCGATTTCCTTTACCACACTTTGAGTGTTTGTATCTGATTTGAAGGGCAGATTAATTTCCGCTAAAGCACCCCCAAAATTAGAAAACACAAGCTGCTGGTATGGTGTCTCTAAAACGTAGAATTTTTCTTCTGACGATTGCTTTGCAGCTTGTTGCTTTAAAGGCTTTACTAGATTTGTTTTCAAACCAGCAATTTCATCTAAATACTGAAGTTCGCGCGAACGGCCTTGATAAACAGCTACGGCTTGAAATCCATCGCTTGTATTCATTAAGACTAATCCATTGGTAGGAAGAAATGGCTTAGAACGCATTTCAGGATTAACACTTTGCTTCATTTGTTCTAATTGTTGACCAGGTAATGACAAATGTCCATCTACGTAGTGTCCAAGAGTCACTGAGGTCGGTTGATCGGGTTGTGTAGAGGGGGTAATAATTTGTAGGTTAAACACTCCAAATTCAGGAAGAAGCCCTACAGAGATAGGTGTCAATGTACCGGGTTGATAGATCACAAGCTGATTTTGGCCTTGAGGCAGAAAGGTAAGTTTGAGTTCTGTTGGTTTGTCAGTACTTCCTTGCTTGCGGCTGAAAACTGTATGGGGAATATCTGTTTCCCAAGCTAGTGTGAGAACGCTTTTTTCTGTGAGGACTCCAGTCGTGAGAAATTGTGTCGCTGCGGCATCTTGATAGAGATTGACGATGGGCAAATCGGCTAGTGAAGCGGTATTGTCTCGGATGTCAGCTTCGACTTCCTTTTGCTTTGATTCGAGCTTTGCTTGATTTTGTGCTTTCCATTCCTTTAAGGAATCTTGATTGCGATTCTCGAAGTAAGTGTTGACGCCGAAAAGAGCAAGGGTGAGGGCAATAACAAAAATAAGGGTGCGTTTGTCCATAGTAAAAAAGCCTTCCGTTTTGAAAGACAGAATGTTAGCACAAACCGGTAATAGGGACAAGAAACGAAAAGGACCTAAGTGACGAAAAGAAGCGATATACAGAGACACAGAGGCACAGAGGAGCACAGAGAGCGAGAGGGGATTTTGTACAGCTTTGATGTGTTTTATGTAATGCTTTTCTATCCTTTTTAAAAAGCTTAGGCTTTTTAAAAACTATCATCCGCATGTGCTTACGCCCAAGCGGAGTAGTTTTTTCATCTTACTCGTTACGTCGATACCAGATTCGAGTTTATTCGTTAACTTAACCATTCTCAATTTGCGAAATTAATCTTGTGCTTTCTCGCTCTCTGTGCTTCTCTGTGCCTCTGTCTCGACTTTAGCACTTTTTAACGTAAGTTTTTAGTTTTGAGCAAGATAAGATGTTTAAGGTTGTTTCTTAAAAAAAATATTTTCTTT
>JACDHD010000003.1 GCA_013821265.1 Parachlamydiaceae bacterium
GCAGAGACGCAGAGTCGCAGAGACGCAGAGTCGCAGAGACGCAGAGTCGCAGAGACGCAGAGTCGCAGAGACGCAGAGTCGCAGAGACGCAGAGTCGCAGAGACGCAGAGTCGCAGAGACGCAGAGAGGGAAAATAGACTCAAATTACGTTATTAGAAATTAGCGATTTTTGAAAGCCGTAAATCCACCTAATCCACCTACTCTCAGATTGTTTTAAATCTACCTCCAAAAACAGGTATGTTTTTTTTCTGCTTACATCTTGCTTCTCTTTTTGCTATATTGTGTTTTTTTCTGAATAAGAGGCATCTATGGCTAAAAAAGCTCCCTTCAATTTTAAAAATGCTGCAAGCACCCTTTACCGTTCCGCCTTTGGACAGCTTAATCGCTTCCGAGGTGTGTTTTCTAACGATATTGGGATTGACCTAGGTACTGCAAACACGCTGGTGTTTGTACGAGGAAAGGGTATTGTCCTCGCAGAACCTTCTGTAGTAGCTGTCGATTCGCAAACCGGTGAGGTTCTCGCCGTCGGACAAAAAGCTAAGGCCATGCTTGGTAAAACACCACGCAAAATCCACGCTGTCCGCCCAATGAAAGACGGGGTTATCGCCGATTTCGAAATTGCCGAAGGAATGTTGAAAGCGTTGATTAAACGCGTCACACCAGCCAGAAGCCTCTTTAGACCTAAAATCCTAATTGCTGTGCCTTCAGGGATCACTGGAGTAGAAAAGCGCGCCGTTGAAGATTCTGCCCTACACGCTGGTGCTCAAGAGGTGTTATTGATCGAAGAGCCTATGGCAGCTGCCATCGGAGTCGATCTCCCTGTTCACGAACCTGCTGCAAACATGATCATCGACATCGGTGGCGGAACAACTGAAATCGCCATCATCTCCTTAGGTGGTATCGTAGAATCACGTTCTCTTCGCATTGCCGGAGATGAATTTGATGAGTGCATCATCAACTACATGCGCCGTACCTACAACCTAATGATTGGTCCTCGTACAGCTGAAGAAATTAAGATGACCATCGGCTCAGCCTACGCTCTAGGTGGCGGCGAGCTGGAAATGGAAGTGCGCGGTCGCGATCAGGTAGCAGGATTACCTGTTACGAAGCGCATTAACTCTGTAGAAATTCGCGAATGCTTAGCGGAACCAATTCAACAAGTTATTGAAAGCGTGAAACTTACGCTTGAAAAATGCCCACCTGAATTGGCTGCCGACCTAGTGGAACGCGGAATGGTATTAGCAGGTGGCGGAGCCCTCATTAAAGGACTCGATAAGGCGTTGATTAAAGAGACTGGCTTGCCAGTGATCATCGCTCCAAATCCACTGTTAGCCGTCTGCTTGGGCACAGGAAAAGCACTGGAATATCTCGATAAATTTAAAAGACGCAAAGCTAACTAACTTATGCACTTCAATATTCCTATGGAGTCGTGGACAGCCAATCAGGTTTTGCGTAAATGGGTCCTTGAAGCGATCGCATTATGCAAGCCTGATTCCGTTTGGCTGTGCGACGGCTCTGAGAAGGAATATGATCTCCTTTGTGACCTGTTAGTTAAGCAAGGCACGTTTACCAAGCTAAATGAAGCCAAGCGCCCCAATAGTTACCTATGTCGTTCTACTCCCGATGACGTCGCACGCGTCGAAGATCGAACATATATCTGTTCAGAAAAACCTGAAGATGCAGGTCCCACAAATAACTGGAAAGCCCCTGCAGAGATGCGAAGCACCCTAAAACAGCTATTTGACGGCTGCATGCAGGGTCGAACGATGTATGTCATCCCTTTTTGTATGGGACCCCTTAAATCCGCTATCTCTCACATTGGTGTTCAGATTACCGATTCGCCATATGTCGTGTGCAACATGCGCCTCATGACACGCATGGGAAAACCTGTTTTAGAAGTGTTGCAGGATCATTTTGTTCCTTGCATGCATTCGGTTGGAAAGCCGTTGCAACCTGGTGAAAAGGATGTCGTATGGCCTTGCAATCCTGCCAGTAAGCACATTGTCCATTTCCCCGAAACGCGTGAAATTTGGTCATTTGGCAGTGGATATGGCGGAAACGCTCTTCTTGGAAAGAAATGCTTCGCCCTGCGCATCGCCTCTTGCTTAGCGCGCGATGAAGGGTGGCTTGCCGAGCACATGCTGATTATGGGAATCACAAATCCTAAAGGTGAGAAAAAGTACATCGCAGCAGCATTGCCAAGCGCATGTGGCAAAACAAATTTAGCCATGCTAACGCCTACCCTGCCAGGATGGAAAGTCGAAACGGTTGGCGACGACATTGCTTGGATGAAATTTGATGAAAATGGACAACTCTTTGCGATCAATCCAGAATCGGGATTTTTCGGCGTGGCTCCAGGAACATCTTACAGTTCAAATTCAAATGCAATGGAATCGATTAAGAAGAATGCGATTTTTACCAATGTGGCGTTGACGGACGATGGTGATGTGTGGTGGGAAGCGATGAGCAAAACTCCCCCTAGCCATCTTTTGAATTGGCTTGGCCATTCATGGACTCCAGCATCGACAGAGAAAGCTGCTCATCCTAATGCTCGCTTTACGGCACCCATTGACCAATGCCCTGTGATCGATAAGGCGTGGAACGATCCTAAAGGCGTGCCCATTTCCGCAATTTTGTTTGGGGGGCGCCGTTCTTCTGTCGCGCCTCTTATCTACGAAGCATTCAATTGGCAACATGGAACATTTCTGGGAGCCAGTGTCTCCTCAGAAACGACCGCTGCTGCTGCTGGAGAGGTAGGAAAGCTGCGGCATGATCCATTTGCGATGTTGCCTTTCTGCGGTTACAACATGGGTGACTACTTTGCTCATTGGCTCGCGTGTGGTCAACAAAAAGACAAGAGTAAACTCCCTCGCATTTACTACACTAACTGGTTCAGGAAGGATGAAGAGGGCAATTTTCTCTGGCCAGGATTTGGGGAAAACAGTCGTGTCTTGAAATGGGTATTTGAACGTACAAGTGGTGTGGCAGACGCACAAAAGACTCCGATTGGCAATGTGCCAACAGAAACGTCTCTGGATTTAACAGGATTAACTCTTGCACCATTAGCACTTGAAAAGTTATTGGCTGTGGATTGTGCTGCTTGGAAAAAAGAAGTCAAGGAGCTGCGCAACTACTTCAAGATCTTTGGCGACCATTTGCCTGAAGAAATGAAACAAGAACTAAACGCCTTAGAAGCACGTTTAAATGGATAAAAATCATCAAATTCGCCACCTAAGTCGCGCCTTGCTGGCCAGCGGAACAATCAATATCATTGTGCTTGCGATCTTTTTTTATTGGTTGATTCGCGAAGCGCCTCCTCGTCCCTACTTTGAGTTAAAACCTGCCGATAAAAATCATCAACAAGTTCCCCTAGCTGCAGAACGCAGCAATGAAGATGTTATCCGCATTTTCCGTACGCTATCTCGCGAACAGCTCACGATGCGTTTAACCAATATGCAGCTTGTCGATAATGGATTCACTCAGCGCGATCTCGCGTTAGCAGCATTGGTGGCATTTCACCATTTTGATTTAAATCGCAGTTTAGCAGGTTCACAGCCGCCTCAGACACGAAAAATCCCCTTTGGAAAAAATCGTCAGGGACAACCTGTAGAGGTGCTTGTGTTTCCTGGATTATCTGAGCAGCAGTATCAGCAGATTCTTCAGTTTACCCAAACAGAGCGGTGGCCATTAACTGCTCAAGGACTCTATGGATTGTTGCGCAAGCAAGATGACTACGACACCTCATTGGCAGAAGCGTTCTTTTTATCTCCAGAATTCACCACTGTTGAAACGCTGTTTGGACGCTCTGGAGCCAATGTCGACAAATACGATCTCCTCACAATTTTGTGTGAAGGCACATGGACAATGCTTCACACCTTTGCAGAGCAGCAGCGCAGCACATTGGATTTGTCAGCAGCTCGTCGTCAACGTTTTCTGTTAGATTATATTGCTAAAAAATCGAGCACTGCCGCCTACACACTTCTTAAGACCGATGGATTATTTGCAGCAAAAAAATTAGATGACGAGCAAATGTTGATTCTTTTGAATTTACTGAAGGATAAGACAGCGGAAACACAAGCTTTTGCACGCGTGATGTTAACCAGTCCACGCGGCGATGGAGTGCGTCAATTGGCTGCAACGCGCCTTTACGAGTTTTCCGGAGAACCTATTCCAGAAGCAAACGTTTACCATGCGGCGCTTATGCGATTTGTGCCTCAAGCATCAGTTCCTTTAAAGAACAAGGTCGCTAAAAGCGAAAAACCAGTGGTTATCAAACCTATAAAGCAGATCGCTGATCGCACTCCACCGACGACGAAGGCACCGGCTCCACCGATACGTACCAATGAGAAAACGTATGTGGTGCAGGATGGGGATTCGCTGTGGAAGATAGCAAAACGGTTTAAGGTTAGCATTGAGGGGCTTAAAAAGCATAACAGGCTGGAATCCGATTTCTTGAAGCCTGGCACAACCCTGCGCATCCCTGGGTAATTTTTTTTTACTACAGATTCCTTTTTAGAGCCCAAAGCGGCCAAAGCCTCTAACATCGAAAGGTTGCTCGGGATAGCTTGTCGATATGGTAGCCAGGCCGTCCCGGCCTGGTAAAAAAAGGACGACCAGACCGGGACGGTCTGGCTACCATACAGGAAAAATAACTGTAGTTACTCAGGTGCGGTGGCTTGCCCTTACAGTAACTTAGGTTTGAGTCGCCCTAAAGGGCTCGTACAAGAAAGTAGCCAGACCGTCCCGGTCTGGTAAAAATTGCTAACATTTCTTTTGTTATCTCTATAAAAACCAGGCCGGGACGGCCTGGCTACCTTCTTTATGTGGTTGTAAGGGACAAAGTCCCCTTAGGCTTGTTCGTCGAGGCGGCTGTGAGCGATTTTTTTTTGGTGTTCCGTGGCATCAGAACACTCCATTAGCTCAAGATAAAGCTTGCGCGCCTCATCCCGATCTTGCGCAACACCAACACCACGCCAATAGCAATCGGCAAGAGCTGCCATTCCATCAACAGATCGCTCAAAAACAGCTTGTTTTAAGTATTCAATTGCCTTAGGGAGATCAGAGCTGAGATAATGTCTTCCAAGAAAATTAAGTATCTCAGGGTGCTTCCTTAAAGCATCTTTTTCATATAGTTTGATCGCCTCTGCTTGTTTTTCTGGAATTCTCGAATTGTATAAGGTGGCCGCATCAGCTGCGATAGCGAAAGAATCTTTTGGACGATTATATAGTTTATCGGAAATATTTTGAGATGCTACCGAAAAGGCTCCAGTATTAAAAGCCTTTAAACCATTAAAATCCTTTCTTAATGCAGCCTGAATCGTATTCTGTGTGTACGAATTTACGGAGCCATAAATCAAACCATTTGACTGTGCAGCGGCTTTTAATGCGCTACCTACCTGACCATCCTCCTTAACACCCGTTCCCCCTTGGTAGCAGTGTCCAACCATAAATTGAGCAAAGGGATATATTTGATCTTCATGCTTTAGTGCGCCCCCTTTAAATAAATCAAAAGCTCTACTTCTGTCGACTTCGCATCCTAGCCCTAAGTAATAGCAGAGGCCTAGAAACGTTTTGGAGCGGTTATCATCATTTCCGGAACAAGCCTTTAACAATGCCTCTTCTTTAGTCTCTTTTTCCTCTGATTCCTTAAAAGTGGGTTCTAAAGAGAGTCCATGGGCCTCCAAATTGCTTTTGACCTGACCTAAGCGCGTTAACAGATTCTCCAGATCTGCACCAGCAGCCTTCCCTACCCAGGTTGTGCTCAGTGCGCGAATGCTGTCTAAGTCTCTAACGGCGAATAGGGGGTTTTCTTGATAGAAACGAAAGATATCGCGAGCTGCTTCTTTTTGTGAGGTTGCCCAAAGACCCATGCACCCGGTGGGTTTATCCATGGATAATAGCTTTTGTCTTTTGCCATCTGTTCTAGTTACGGTACGCATCCCCAAGTATTGGCCTGCGCTTGCTTTATCTTGGATGGTGCGAGAAACAGCGGCATAATCGTCGTAGTGTTCGTATCTAGTCAATATTTGGCCGGAATCAGCAGCTGAAGCATCGGATCTGCTCGTCATAACAAACCTCCTGGACAAATGCACCTTTACACTATAATACTACAATTTTTACTTTAAAGTAAAATTTAGTTTGTTTTACAATCTTTTCTAAATAATTTGATTTTTAGTAATACATATGAACTATTAAATCATATTAAAGTACAAACAATTCCTTTTTGGAGTGCGGTGGCTTGCCTCCACCGCTTTCATAGGGTTCGGCTTGACGAACCCATCCACAGTTCGTTGTGACATCGGCAAGCCGATGTTTATGAAAGCGGTGGCAAGCCACCGCACTCCAAATAGAACATAAGTATTTAATTTTCTAAGGCTTGAGGTGTGTGGATGGCTGTTCTTCAGAAACTCCACAATAATGGGAGTCCAGAGGGTTCCTACCCTTTGGTAGGGGTTAACTCCTGATTGCGATTTATAACGGGGCATATTCGAGATTATTTTCTCTCTAGGAAAAGAACTCGAATCTGCCCCATTAAAAATCACAATCAGGAGTTCAAGGGGACAGAGTCCCCTTAGCCTTAGCTGTAGGCGAGGATAAGGGCTTTGGCTGTATTGGAGATCTGTTGATTGGGTTCTTCTTTCAAGATATTGGCAAGCTTGAGACCTTCATGCTTTCTTCCAAGCATAAAGAACGTTTTGGCTAGGTTTAACAGTGTGGGCGTGTGGTCTGCATCTAGTTTCAGGGCTTTATCGAAGCATTTTAAGGCTTTGTTGGGGTTGCCTGTTTGCATGTAAAGCGCTCCAAGCGTCTGAGCATCATAGGCGCTTTCAGTATCTAACACACATAAAGCTTCAAAAATGGGGAGGGCAATATCGTATTTTCCCTGACGGATGTAGGCAAAACCTACGACGCGCAAATCTTCTAACTGCTCGTCATCCCATTTTAGTGCTTCACGCCAATTGATGCGTCCCATGAGTTACCCTTGTAAAAACTGTCCGATGCGACCCACAATAAATCCTAACCAGGAATTCAGCTTACCTATCTGCTTAAAGCAGCTAGTAAGCATTGCTTTTTCCTTCTCTTCTTCTGCAGTTTCACAAGCAATGGATTGCAAAGCAATAAATTCTTCCCCACCTTCCTCTATCGACTTCAGACTAGGTGCTATGCGAGCAAAAGAAAAGGGTGATCGTCTTCTCGTCCTAAATTGCTTAGGTGGAAAAAAATAGGCCCATGGTGTAGTGACTGGGACGACACCTAGTAGTAAATCCATCTCGTTTAGCTGTGGCACAAACATATTCACAATGTTTGTCTGAGCAGGAATGTCGGGAGCCGCTTTAATATGCCAGCTCTCGTTCAAACGCTCAATCATCTGCGTGCGCACAGCATACAGATTGTAAACGCTAATATCTAATTGATCTATTGTAGCCATAAAAAGCCCTTAATTAGAGAAATATCCCATTAATATTATTTTAACATTATATCTTTTTTTTTACACCTCAATAGAGAAAAACTGCAATAATCGATCCAAATCATCAAAATTGTAGTAATCGATCACAATTTTTCCCGTGCTACCTTTGCCACTGATTGCGACTTTTGTACCAAGCTTCTGCTGCATCTGATTTACAATCTGCTCAACATGCAAATCTTGGAGAGGTTTGCGTCGTTTGGGCACTACCGGTGGATGTAGTAGGCGCTGCACGATTTCTTCGGTTGCTCGAACTGATAACTCCTCGTCTACAATGCGGTGATGCAACAGGTCTAATTGTTCCAAATCCTCGAGAGAGAGCAATGCTTTGGCGTGACCCATCGAGAGAGTCCCCTCACTGACGCTTTTTTGAATCGATACTGGCAGTGTAAGGAGTCGTAAATAGTTGGCTACAGTCGAGCGTTTTTTCCCCATTCGCAAGGCTAATGCTTCTTGGTTGAGATGTAACTGCTCCATTAAGGCTTTTAACGCCTTAGCAATTTCAATTGCATTTAGGTCAACGCGCTGGATATTTTCGATTAAAGCTGCTTGTGCGGAGGTTTGATGATCCTGAACACGCACGACCACGGGAATGTGTGAAAATCCCGCTTTCTTTGCGGCACGCAAGCGGCGTTCTCCCGAAACTAACTCATAGTCGCCCTCTTTGATGCCAGGACGTACAACAGGGGGGTGAATTAATCCGACAACTTTAATGGAGTCAGCTAGCTCCTGGAGCTCATGGTCGGAAAAAACACGTCTAGGTTGGTAGGGGTTGACTTGAATGCGATCAATCGCCACTTGGCGCAACTCTTCTTCTAAAGGCATTTGGCTATCACGTGTAAGATATTTATCTGACAACGATACTACATGGCTCTATAAATGTAAATCTGCCTACTTTCCTCTTGCCAATATAGAGAATGATGGCTAGAATTTGATTCTTTCTATGACTCGCGGAAGTGGCGGAATGGTATACGCGCTACTTTGAGGTGGTAGTGAGGGCAACCTCGTAGGGGTTCAAGTCCCCTCTTCCGCATATTATCTGAGATTCTTAACGTTATATCCTCAAAGCGCCTTTTTTATGGACTGCCTGTCATTTTGCACAGCGACCTCTTACCAGATCAAACCTTTATTTGAGTCGCTGCGTCATCGCTATAAAGCTACTTTGTATCGCGACGTTGTTCACATTGAAGTGCCCCTAAAAGGTCGCAACGGAGATGTTTTTTACTTTTCGTATGGTTCTGTTGTATGCTGGAATATGTCTCGAGAGGTTGCGCTTCCCTTTCTAGAAGAGGTGCGTCCTTTTGAAACACAGCGTTATGATGAAATTGAGACCGATGAATTTACCTATATTTACGATGGGGGCCCCCGCGTTGCTGACGATGAAATTGTTTTGCCGAGTCAAGATGCCCTTACAAAACTGGCAATTTCCCATGGATTGGCTCAATCGGTAAAACTGGGTTCGTTTGAGGTTGCGACTCAAAAAACCTTCAATAACATGCAGTACATTCCTGAGGAGTTAGCAAAACGTGGAACCATCCGTTTGTCTCGTCGGGAAATCCGCAGAAAAATGGGTGAGTTGTTTCTAGAACGCAACTCTATCTCTTTACATGTTAACGTTTTGGATACTCCGGAATTTTTCTGGGATTACCCAGAATTAGAGCCCTTGTATCGCATGATTGCCAATTATCTCGACATTGAAAAACGTAGTCATGTGTTAAATCAGCGTCTCCAAGTTATCCACGAGCTATTTGAGATGTTGGGATCAGAATTGAATCATCAGCATTCTAGCCGTTTAGAGTGGATTATCATTGGGTTGATTGTTATCGAAGTGGTCGTGTCGCTACTCCACGACGTCTTTCGCATCTTATGAAATGGATCCCGCTCTTTTTTATTCGTCTGTATCAGTTTTGCCTGTCGCCATTCGTGGGACAATCGTGTAGATTCTATCCAACATGCTCCCATTATGCCTACAAGGCATTTCAGACACATGGCGTATTTAAGGGTTTTTGGTTGATGACCAAGAGGCTGTTGAAATGCCATCCATGGCACCCTGGTGGCCACGATGAAGTCCCGTAATTTTTTTTTTACCACAGAGACACAGAGTACACAGAGGAGCACAGAGAGCGAAAAGAACATAAATCAAAAATATTGATTCTTTTTGAATGATGACTACTCGCTCTCTGTGCTCCTCTGTGTGCTCTGTGTCTCTGTGGTAAAAATAAAACGAATACTTTGAAAATATTACCTGGAGGCTTTTTGGCGGCCATGACGCTTTTTGGCGCGCTCTGCAACCAAGATCTCTTTCAACGTATCCACCACACGCTTCACATCTGCATCTGTCAAGCCAGGATATAAGGGCAACGAAAGCGCTTGCGCGTAGTACGCCTCCATATTTGGAAAGTACGCGCTAATGTCCCCACACTGCTTTTGGAAAAGAGGATGTTTGTACAGGGGAATATAATGCACCTGTGAACCAATTCCAAAGGATTTCAATTTGGCAATAACTTGATTCCTGGTTGTATTGTAGGCAGTGAAGTCGATTTGCACAACACAGAGATGAAACGCTGTATCTGCATCAAACTGTGCCGTAAACAACTTTAAGTCCGGCATTCCCGCTAAATAACGGCGATAGGCAGACATTAACTCACGTCTTTTGCTAATAAAATCATCGATCCGACGCAGCTGTGACAGCCCTAAAGCAGCTTGAAATTCTGTTACATTGTAATTGCCCGCCATCTCAACAACTTCATAATATCCATCGTAGCACTGCTCTAATGGCGCTTCCAGATAAGCAGGCTCTCTCTCTATCCCATTGTTTCTGTAACGCTTTAGGCGATGGTAAAGTTCGGGATCATTCGTCGTCACCATCCCGCCTTCTCCCATTGTGATCGTTTTGGCAGGATGAAAACTAAACATGGTCATATCGCTCCACGCACAGCTACCAACCTTTTGCCCATCTTGGTAACAGGAACCTATCGCATGAGCGGCATCTTCAATAATGATGGTATCGGGATTGCGAATGCTTACGTTTAGCTTCTGCATATCCACAGGTATGCCAGAAAAATGAACAGGCATAATGGCGGTTTGTCCTCGCGAAGCGTTAATACCATTTAATGCATCTTCCATTTGATTGAGATCCATGTTCCCAGTAGAACGATCGATGTCGACAAAAATCGGAGTCGCCCCTAAACGCATGCCAGCCGTTGCTGTTGCCACAAATGTGTTAGGAGATGTAATCAGACGATCGTGTGGACCCATTTTGGCTGCATGACAAGCAGCAAATAAAGCAGCTGTGCCACTATTAAAAGCCACTGCATAGGTCACATTACAGTAT
This sequence comes from Parachlamydiaceae bacterium, assembly GCA_013821265.1. Lineage (GTDB taxonomy): Bacteria > Chlamydiota > Chlamydiia > Chlamydiales > Parachlamydiaceae > JACDHD01. The sequence goes on from JACDHD010000003.1 coordinate 10,800, forward strand.
TGAGCCATCGCTTGTTCGAATGCATCGACGAAGGGACCGCGTGTCACTATGGAACTTCTTAAGGCATAACCCACTTCTTGGATGTCTGCTTCATTGATTGATTGGAGAGCATAGGGTAGAAAGGAATCAGATTGCATAGCGCCATCATTGGTTAGTTTAGTCCCTAATGATGGCGTCTCGCACCCTCTATGTCAAGCACAAAGGACGTTGATTATTGTCCATACACCATGTCAATGAACGTATAGTTATTCCAATTCCTCAATTGTATATTCCCCATCGGGAATGAGAGATAAATCAATAAAAGTGATCTCTCCTACTCCTTCATACGTACAAAATAAGCCTTCGCGTAGCACTTGTCGTTTTTCCAGAATCAACATCACGAAAGAATAGGCCTCTGGAGTACCAATATTTTTAAAGATCAACGCAAGTTGCCCGACTTTGTATGGCAGCTTAGTATCAGCGGACACTTCGGCCAAAAGCCACGTAGAACCATCCACCAACGTAATTAATGGATGCGTGACCACTTTTTGATCTCTTACCCAACGGATCTTTTCGATTTTTGCAATCACATACTCAGCTGTTTCTGATATATAATTCGGCCATGTTTGCGCTGTTTCGCGAAAATCCCCTTGCAGCTGTCCCTCTTTCCATTTTCCTATGCGAAATCCTTGGAAATAATAATTATAATAGTAGACTTGTTGTGCTTTTTCTCCTTTCTTCCATTTAAGAACAGAGGACATCTTTTGATCGCCAGTGTACGCTTGAAGAAAAGCTGCATCCAGAACCAACCCACCCTGCATCCAAAGAGGTTGCACGTCATCGCTGGCAGGCATACAATAAATGCCATCCGGTTCTCGAATCACAGTCTTAATTGTATACGCCTCAGCTTTAGGCGTTGTCTGCACCACTGCAGGTAAAGAGTTCACCATACCGATCGCAAATAAGCACAAAATAAATTTAAACATTTATGATCCTTTAATATTTTTTAAGTTATTGAAGAATTTTAATACATTTAGTACATAACACAAAGAAAAAAATCACGATTTATAATTTTATAGTAATTTAAGCTTGAATCGCCCTAAAGGGCTCAGCCCTTCGGTTACGGTTTTTCCACAGTTCCCTTCGGTCACTGTGGGCTATTATTGTGAGGCGTCCTCGCTTTGCTCGGACTTTAGCAAGTAGTGTACGTCCTTAAAAAGTTATGGCAGCGTATATTAAAGTAGCAAGGCCGTCCCGACCTTGACAACCAGGTCGGGACGACCTGGCTACTATATCGCAATGACTTTTCAAGGACTTACCAAGTAGTTCTATATCTGCGAAGCACTTGATCAACAAGGACATTTGCTACTAGAGCTTGAGCGCAGCGAGAGCGACTCTCATTATAGCCCACAGTGACCGAAGGGAATTGTGGGAAAGATCGGAGAAAATAAAAGAGCTCCTTAGAGTGACTCAAGGCTTTAATTAACTCATATAACCTGTGTACAAGTTCGAAATCCAAGCTTGTCATAATCACCACTACAATTTATGATCCGCTATAACCACTGAGGAACGATGTCGATAGGAAAATTACTGCTATGCTTATGCTTATTTGTGTGCTCACATATATATGGAGATAATGTTTTATCCCTGCGAGACAATTTAAAGCGAGCACATAAAGGCGATTTCATCGTCACCCTACAAAACAAAAACTACACTCTGCTGCATATATACGATCTGAACGACAACGAAATGGTTCTAGAAGAAGTGACCGTTCCAGCTGCACGTCTTTCCCGCCTTCCAATATGGCGTGAGTGGCTTAGCCAAAATGCACCTGGTCACACCTGCTGGGTTCTATCTCACATTAACCTCAATAACGGACAGCTGCAATCAAGTTATTCCGTCTCACAACGCGTGTGGCTAGACATTTCCCAAACCAGCAATTTTCTGCCTGTCCTACTTAACCTAAAATTGCAACAGATCCCTCACAATGAACGACAAAAAATAGGATCAACTCCCAATGGAAGTGATCGTAGACCCCTATGGCAACCCAAAATGGTTGTCGAAGGACAGCAAATTCAAAACGTCGCATTTTCTGCATGGCGCACCAGATGGCCTAGAGACAACAGCCCGTTATCCGGTAAGTTGATCGAAGTGTATGTCCCTGAAGAAAATGATAAATACCCTTCCTACTTCCCCTACTGGCTTCAGGTAAAAGGAATGTCCGGCAGCAAAGCCACAATCCATGTCGTGGATTCAGGGAGCAAGATGGTTTCACCGGCTCCCCCCATTCCTATCAAAAATTGAATCGTCAAAAGCAGTAATTCTGTATACTGACTTTTTGTAACTTGTAACCCCCTTGAACTTACCATGATTTTTAACCGCCTCTTTTCTCTACGCAAATCACGCCATGTTCTACAAAATAGCTACACAAGTTATCAAAAGAAAGGCAGTAAATTATCTCCTGAACTGCGCCAATCCCTAGAAAATCAACTGCTTCAACTCGAAAAGTCCTTGGACAACAACGATCGCACCGCAGCGGATGCTCAGGCGCGCACCTTAGAAACCTTTTGCCACACCCATTTTAAGAAAACATTTTTTGATTTCGGGTTTGAACTAGCATTCGCCCTCGTGTTAGCTCTAGCGGTAGCGACAGTGATCCGTTCCATGTGGTTCGAGCCCTACGAAATCCCTACAGGTTCGATGCGTCCTACATTCCGTGAACAGGACCATCTAACTGTCTCCAAGTTGACTTTCGGAATTAACATTCCTCTAGAAACTAAACACTTTTATTTTGACCCCAATTCCGTCCAACGTTCCAGCATTGGAATTTTTTCCGGAGCCAATATCCCCTTCATCGATAGCGACACAACCTATTTTTGGGTGATCCCCTATAAAAAACGTTACATCAAACGCAACATCGCGAAACCGGGTGACTCTGTCTATTTTTATGGTGGCAAAGTTTATGCTGTCGACTCCGAAGGCCATCTTATCACCGACCTCCTAGAAGCACCTTGGATGAAACATTTAGAACATGTGCCCTTTCTCTCCTTTGATGGACGACCCAGCATGTCCAAAAACAACGAGATCCTCTTCAACCAAATGAATATGCCTGTAGGACGCTTGTCGCTCTCTTCAAATGGCTCAGCACTCGTTGGAGAGGTCTTTAATGGCAAAGAATGGATTAAAGATCTACCTGATGCGCAAAAGAGTCCACATGATCAAATCCAAACCTACAGCGATCTGTGGGGCATGCGCAACTACGCAATGGCTCGCCTTCTTACAAAAGCTCAACTCGACACGGAATCCCTAGCACAAATCAAGGACCAAGAAGAAGCACCCCTATACCTAGAACTGCGTCACAACCCTAACTTGGTCTACCCTAAACCCAGAATTCAACAAGGCACACGCGGCCTAGCTGTCATGCTCACACCCTACACAACGATCATCCCCCTCCAACAACATCACTTGGACGCCTTAATGAATCAGATGTACACAGCTCGCTTCGTCGTCAAAGAGGGACTCATAGCTCGCTATAGCGTTGAAGGGACTCACCTAAGCCCAAACAATCCACGCATCACAGGTGTCCCCGATGGCACCTACGAATTCTACTTCGGAAAAGCAGAAAAAATCGGATGGGCCGGCGTCGCATCAACTGTACCTCAAAACTCCCCTCTCTATAGCCACGACCCGCTCAACATACAAAAATGGTTCAACCTAGGCATTGAACTCGACACCGCTTTTTCGCCCTCAAAAGACCGTATAGGACCATTCCCACGACGCTACGCCTACTTCAGAAATGGCGATCTCTACCTACTCGGAGCTCCCATCTTAACAAAGGATGACCCCACCCTCGTATCGTTTGAAAAAGATGAACTTTCCCGTCAGGAACAATCTTCGACCACACGGCCCTACATTGCTTTCAAAGACTATGGTCCCCCTCTCAAAGCCGACGGAACCCCCGACATCAACTTCATACGTACCTTCGGAGTCCACATCCCCGAAAAAAATTACCTCATGCTCGGCGACAACCACGCAATGAGCTCCGACAGCCGTGAATTCGGTTTCGTCCCCGAAGACAACCTCCAAGGCGCTCCCAGCCTAATCTTCTGGCCCCCAGGCGAACGCCTAGGCACCCCCGCACAAAAACCCTATCCGATTTTTACCTTCCCCCGCCTTCTCATCTGGCTTCTAGCTTCCATTATTGCCCTCATCTGGTACTGGTTTCATCTACGTCATATGAATCGTCGTATTGTTTTTTGAAAAAAGGGGCTCTGCCCCTTTACCCCGCAAGAGGGCTTGCACCCTCTTGACTCCCTTTGTAGTTGTTAAACAAGCTCGTAGATATCCGCAATACAAGATCAAAAAGAGTTTTCTTGCTTCGCAAAAACCTCTTTTTAATTTGATTGAAGATAGCTACATTCTTGCCTCCAAAGAAGTCCAAAAGAATCAACCTCTACAGGTTAATGAAGCAAATTCCTTTCTTCTGAACAATTCAACAAATTTCATCAACATTGATCAAACCAAAACCAAGGGAATAAATAGCCCCCTAAAGCGATGCTAAGAGGTGGGATAAGGCGAAAAAGTTAAGGTTCTGTGGAAACGACTTTGAACAAAATGAAGGAAAAAGAAGGAAAAAGAAAAAGAGAGAAAGTGACTTTTCCTTAACCTACAAGAGTTTTTATCCTTTGTCTTCCTTGTTGAGTCAAAGAGATTTTAGTTAACTTCAATCAATTGAAAAGAATGATTCTGCTTAGCAGAAAGCATCCTTTTTTAATCTTGAATGAAGATACCTAAGAGCTTTTTTAATCCCACTACAAAGGGAGTCAAGAGGGTGCAAGCCCTCTTGCGGGGTAAAGGGGCAGAGCCCCTTCCTGCTCTTTTTTTCTTTTAGGCCTTTTGCAGTGCAATGACAGCTAACTCACCATTTAGATCCCATTCGGTACCGTCGCAAGGACCGAAGTTTATCGAAGTTGACAGAACTTCGCCGGTTATGAAGTCGCCATAGTGTTGCCAGCATTCTTTGACGCGATTTGTGGTCTGCATTGTAATGTTGACACGGTCGCTGACAGCAAAGTCGGCTTCGCGGCGCATCGTGTTGATTTTGTTGACGATTTCGCGCGCTAGCCCCTCAAGGAGAAGTTCATCCGTAAGGGCTGTGTCAAGGGCAACAGTGATGTGGCCGGAGTTAGCGGCGATTCTGCCTTCGTGCACTTCGCGTTCTACTTGGACATCTTCTGGTGTCAGAACAAAACTTTCGCCCTCTGCGGAGATCGTTAAATCTTTGCCTTCTAGAAGTGTTGTGAGCTGCTGTTGATTGAAGTTGTCAATTACTGTTTGCACAGCACGCATCATTTTCCCAACCTTTTTTCCAAGAGTGCGGAAGTTGGGTTTTGCTTTAAGAGCAACAAACGCTGATTCATCAGCAACGCATTCGATTTGCTTCACGTTGAGCTCTTCAGCAATTAGATGCTGCTGATCGCGTAGAAAGTGCAAAATGCGTTCATCAGCAGAAGCAATATGGGCTGTAGCAAGCGGTTGACGCACCTTTAGTTTGTGTTCCTTGCGCAAGGAATGACCTAGATTTACTGCAGTTTGAACGACTTCCATTGCAGCCTCTAGTTCCTCGTCACGGCTATCTGGATGGTATGCAGGATAGTCGCACAAGTGTACAGATTCAGGCATTGTTGCTGTGCGCAGATTTTGGTACATCGCTTCGCTAATAAAGGGAACGAATGGAGCTGCAATTTTGGTTAGATCGAGAAGCACTCGGTAAAGCGTTGTGAAGGCTTGATCGCGATCAGGACTTTCCTGATCGTTCCAGAAGCGACGTCTTGATCGTCGGATGTACCAGTTTGTCAATTGGTCAACAACTCCAACAAATGGCTCGACAGCACGACTGAGATCATAGTCATCCATTCCCGATTCCACTTCATGGATCAATTTATTCAGTACCGATAGAATCCATCGATCGATCACAGCTTCTGGTTTTGTTTTCCATGCAATGACCGCATCATTCGGTTTCCAGTTGTAGATACGCGCATATGTAATAAAGAAGCTGTATGCGTTCCACCAAGGAATTAAAATCTGGCGCAACACAAGCTCGACACCTGATTCTGAGAAGCGAAGATCGTCTGCACGTACTGCAGGACTATGCATCATGTATAAACGGATTGCATCTGCTCCGTATTGATGCACCACTTTGAGTGGATCTGGGTAGTTACGTAACCTTTTGGACATCTTGTTGCCATCTTCAGCCAAAATGATGCCATTCACAATCACGTTTTTAAATGCAGGTTTATTGAATAGAGCCGTTGATAAAATCGTTAACGTATAAAACCATCCACGCGTTTGATCCAATCCCTCTGCAATGAAGTCTGCAGGAAAGTTTTCTTCAAACACCTTCTGATTTTCAAAAGGATAATGTTGCTGTGCATAAGGCATAGAGCCCGATTCAAACCAGCAGTCAAACACTTCAGGAATACGTGTAAACTGTTTTCCGTTTCTTTCGAAGGGAAGTCCGTCAATAAAATGGCGATGCAAATCTGTGATTTTGGAATCGGTAGCAGCCTCTAATTCGGCAATGCTTCCAATGACGATCAGTTCTCCATCTTCGCTGCGCCAGATTGGAATTGGAGTTCCCCAGTAGCGATTGCGACTAATTGCCCAATCGCGAGCTCCTTCAAGCCATTTGCCGAAACGACCAAATTTTATGTGCTCAGGAGTCCAATGAATTTGGCTATTAGAAGCCAATAGGGCATCCTTAATTTTCTCTACAGCCACAAACCATGTACGCACCGCTTTATAGATCAGTGGGGTATCGGAACGCCAGCAGAAGGGATAGCGGTGATGGATGGTTCCGTAGTGCACGACACGGCCTTGCTGCTTTAAGCGGCGTACAAGGTCTTTATCTGCATCTTTGACAAATTGGCCTTTGTATTCAGGAATTTCAGCTGTAAAGAGACCGTTGTTGTCGACAGGGCAGACTAAACCAATTTTTTCACGCTGAGCTGCATAAAAGTCCACTTCTCCAAACGCAGGAGCACAGTGCACTAACCCCGTTCCATCCTCTAAGGAAACAGTACTTTCCATGATGACGCGAAAGTTTCCTTCCTTTGCTAGATACGCAAAGTATTCAAAAGGAGGCTGATACCGCTTCCCTGCAAGCTCGGAACCCTTCAGTTCTTTGACAATGGAGTAGTCAGCTTCATTTTTGTAGTAAGTTGCGAGACGTGATTTTGCAAGAATGTAATGGTTTCCAGTGGCGTGTTCTCTGATCTTTACGTAGTCAATGTCTGGTCCAGCCATCACAGCTAAGTTTGAAACCAATGTCCACGGAGTCGTCGTCCATATAAGCAACGCTGTATCAGGCTCATCCAGCAAAGGCATCGTAAGAGTTAAGGAAGGATCATCAACTTCCTTGTAGTTCTCACCTGCTTCAAAGTTGGACAGAGGCGTTCCCAGCTTAGCCGAAAACGGCATCACTTTATACCCTTCGTAGACCAACCCCTTGTCATAAAGCTGCTTAAACACCCACCAGACAGACTCCATGAAAGGGCGATCCATCGTGCGATAGATATTGGAAAAATCGACCCAACGGCCCATGCGATTGACGATCGATTCCCACTCTTCAGTGTATCTTAAAACAATTTTTCGGCACTCTTCATTAAAATTGGCAATTCCAAATTCTTCAATGGATCCTGCTCCAGACAGATTGTGAGCTTTCTCAATTTCATTTTCGATCGGCAACCCATGGCAATCCCAACCAAAGCGGCGCGGCACACAAAAACCTTTCATCGTTTTGTAGCGGGGCACAACGTCTTTAATGGTTCCTGCTAAAAGGTGGCCGTAATGCGGCAAGCCTGTTGCAAATGGAGGACCATCATAAAAGGTAAAAAGCGGATTATTTTTACGTTCATCAATGGAACGTTCGAACATCCGATTTTCCAACCAAAATTGGAGGATTCTCTGCTCGCGTGCATCGAAAGATTCATTCAAGATTTCATCAAACATAATCTGTCCATTCATTTAAAAAATTACAACAAGGATAATTCATCACTATGTTAATGTCTATGCTTGGAAAATGGATTGTGGAGAAAGTTAAAAAAAACGAAAAAAGTTACTGCTGATTTTTTTTTACCACAGAGACACAGAGAACGCAGAGGAGCACAGAGAGAGCACAAAAATAAGAAAGGAGATTCTTTTGTAAATTGATTCTTCCTCGCTCTCTGTGCTCCTCTGTGCTCTCTGTGTCTCTGTGGTAAAAATAAAACGAATACTTTTGCATAGAAATATGGTTGATATGAACCCTCGCGAAGCTGCCTACCTAGCTCTATTAAGTTCCTCTAGAGAAGAGGTCTTCATTGCCAATTTTTTGGAACAATGGAGACTGAGTACACAGCCCTCTTCACTAGATTTACATTTCGCTCAGCAACTTGCCAACGGCACTTCCCAAATGTCCCTATCGCTTGATTATTTAGCTGTGCAATTAAACGATGGAAAGAAAATTTCCATTAAACAAAAAGAACGATTGCTCCTACGCCTAAGTCTTTTCCAATTTTATTTCCTGGATCGTGTTCCTATTTATGCGATCGCAGATGAAATGATGGATATCGCCAATCGCTATTGTCACCGCTCCTTTACAAGTTTTCTCAATTTTCTTTTGCGAAAATTACCCCAAGCAAATCTAAACTTACCTGCTGGAGATGATGCTGAGAGTTTAAGTATCCGCTTTTCCTACCCTCTTTATTTCGTGAAAAATTTGCGTTCTCATTATAGCGTTGAAACCACAAAACAAATTTTAGAATCCGGAAATAAACCTGCTCCTGTGATGGCCAGAATACGCTCAGAACGTCTGTGCCAAGAACAAACAGGATTTCCCATTATTTGCTCTACCCCATTACCTGTAGCAGTTATCAAAGATCCTATTCTCTTTCAAACAATCGCAGAATCTTCTCACTACTATATCCAAAACGCTACTCCGGCAACTTTGTTAGGAAATTTATGTCTTCTCGATTGGCCTCCCAGCCGCATCTTAGACTTATGTGCATCTCCTGGGGGTAAACTACTGGCTGTAGCAGATGCCTTTCCTGACGCACAGCTATATGCGAACGACCTCTCTCTAGACAAGATGATTCGACTCCAAAAAAATTGTGAAAAATATGGCATTCACGCCACCCTCTCATGTATGCGTGGAGAAGACTTTACATCAGAAAAACCATTTGATCTAATTATCTTGGATGTCCCCTGTAGTAATAGCGGAGTCCTCAACAAACGCTCTGAAGCCAGATGGCGTCTCTCAGAAGAAAATATTCTGAAACTTAAAGAACTCCAAAAACAGTTGTTCGAACACGCTCTAAGTCTATTAGCAACTAACGGCGAAATCTGGTACATGACCTGCAGCATTCTACCGGAAGAGAACGAAGATTTTATTTCAGAGATGTGCCAAAGCTATTCGCTAAAAATACGCCAACGTCAAACCATTTTACCTAATGCAGAGGGCTGGGATGGCGGGTTTGCCTGCGCATTAACTCGTTGAGGAAATAAGATGCAACGCAAGCAAAAAGGCAACGTTGTTTGGTTAGAATTTGATCTTTTAGCCAATATCCCTAACCTGAGACACGGCGTTTTTTTGCGTCATGGCGGCTGTAGCACGACTCCCTACGATTCCTTAAACATGGCAGATAACGTCGGGGATGATCCTGCAGTCGTCCAACGCAATAAAAAACTTGCGATGGAGTGCTTAAATATCCCCCGCTTAGACTTCGTCAGACAATGTCACGGAAAAGATGCTCACGAAATCTCTGCAAACGTTACAGAAAACATTCCCCAAGCTGATGCCCTAATAACCTCTCAACCTAACGTGGGATTAATGATCACCCACGCCGACTGCCAAGCAGCCATTATTTATGATCCCACCCACCACGCCTTAGCAATGGTACATTCCGGCTGGCGCGGAAGCATCCAAAATATCTACGCTGCTACAATAGAAAAAATGAAAGCACGCTACCAATCGCAACCGTCCGATCTCCTTGTATGCATCTCGCCCAGTTTAGGACCCTCTAGCGCTCAGTTTATTAACTATCGACAAGAGCTCCCAGAAACATTTTTGCCTTTTCAGACTACCCCAGAGCACTTTGATTTTTGGGAAATCAGCCGCATGCAATTAAAAGCTTGCGGAGTCCTAAATTCCCACATCGAGATTGCGGAAATAGACACCCTTTCCAATCCTCAAGATTTTTATTCTTTCCGTCGCGAAAAAGTCACTGGCAGACATGCCACAGTGGCAAGTGCAGGGGCATAGCCACAAAGGCCTTCACCTAGTTATGTTTAAAATACTTATGAGCCCTCAAGCGGCTAAGGCCTCTAGCATCGAAAATTAACTTTAGTTTGTCGGGAAGGCTGCCGATATGGTAGCCAGGCCGTCCCGGCCTGGTAAAAAAAGGACGACCAGACCGGGACGGTCTGGCTACCTTATTATCGCGGCCTGCAGATGTGTCCAACTGTAAAGCCAAGGCTCCTCACTCCAAAAAGTGCATATTTACTTACTCTTGCCGCCTTTGCTGAAGAGTCTTTGGATGATGTAATCCACGGAAAATTTGCCTGGTCCGAATGCAAAAATGATTAATGCCACGCAAAGATGAACAAAGGCACCTTGAACAAGAAGGGGTGAGACATCATTCCAAGCCGCTGTAAGGGCATCTGGGTGTGCGACAACTAATGCCACAATCATCGTGATTGCAAGGGGAATCGATACAAGACGTGAAGCAAAACCGATGATTAAGCAAGCGCCTCCAATCATCTCTACATATCCAACAAGGTAAGCACTAAATAGCGAGAACGGAATGTTCATATTTTCAAAGAAATTCGCAACTGTTTGTGGATCATTTAATTTTGTAGAACCCGCTAGAAACCAAGAGTATCCCCATAGTAACCTAAGGGCTAAAAGGATAAATGATTGTAGTGTTTCGCCTGCTCTTGCAACATTTCCGTATATTCTTTTTATCGCTTCTATCATCGTTATGCCCTTTATGCTTTAGATTGTTTCTTATCTGGAGTCGTCGCCGCCTTTACTTTTTGTATGCATCTTTCTACGACCATTATTTGCATCTTCTTCTTCCAAAGGAGCGATCCAGAAGCACTTCGATCATAAGCCTCTGCTAAATATTTTTTAATCACTATTTTCAAATCAAATTTCTTTTTCGCGTCTTCAGGGAGCTCTTTATAAATCGATTCGACCAATTCACTCATATCCGCAACTAATTGTTTTGCTCGTGGAGTTTTTGGTTCAACAGATTCTGGGTTTTGTTCTAAGGCATATTGAACAGCGTTTCGATACACTGACGCTTCCTTCATCTGATTGCGCACTTGAGAATTCACCATCAGATAGCGAAAAATATATGGATTATTGTTTGCAATTTGCCATATGAGTAATTCAAATTCATCAAAATCTAACGAACCAAATTCTGTAGGGTGAGTCGATACAATCACCTTGGGGTTATCTAATGGATCTTGTCCACTTTTTCTTAACCGTAATTGCTTGACTATCAAACGCACATCTCTTGCGTGTTTTACAGCTAGTTGCAAACACTCCAAGTACATATCTGCTTTTTCTGAATCGGCTTTTGCTATTTGTTCTTTAGCTTCTGCCTGCTTCACCCAATCTAATAATTCTCCATCTACTGATTTCGTCGTCCACTCTAATGTATCGAATGGAAAAAGGTATTCTTCAATAGACACTAATCCTTCTCTATCTACGTCATGAATGGTTACCCTCGGAAACAGATTAGGCACCTCTCCAAATGTGCTGCGTGCGCTTTTTTCCATTTCAAACCGTCTCAACTCTAGATCCAAACGGTTTTGTCCAAAGCGCACAGCCGAAGCATGCCCTTGAACTCGAAAGACTCGCGTACGATCCTGCTCTTCTGATTTTTTCGACTGTTCTGAATCGCCAAGCGTAAGTCGCTCCTTGTTGCAATAGACAATACTGCTGCGAGGCTGTAATGTCGCGCGCCAACGAAGGTAGGCGGGATCTGGAGCATACAGTGGCATCTCCACTTTTTCTGGTTTAAGGTTCAAGACCGTGGGGGTTTTCTGCAGGAGCTTTTCCCCTAATTGTTTTAAAGCATACTCTAGGACGATAGCCATGCGTCTGGATACGACAGTACCTTGTCCTTCGAAACGAAATTTAACTAGGCTACGGATGCCTTCGCGCCAAACGCGTTGCGTATATGTCAAATCGCGAATGGTTATCCCATTAATTTTAGTTAGCCAATTGTTCACAACTCTTTGAGCAGGCTCCTCAAGGGGCTTTGCCACAATTTCTTTGCCTTTTTGTTCAGCCTCCAACATTTGATAGAGTTCCGCAACCGGCAATCCCTTTGCCAAATCTTTTAGAACAATTACGTTGTAGCTGTCTTGCCAACAGGAAAGACTCGTTTCGTCTTTGATAAAAGCTTCGGTTTCTTTTAAATAAGGCTTAAATAGGCGTTTAACATTGGGAGATTTGTTTATCAGAACGAAGAAGCAATCGGTTGCATGATGCCACCCACGAATTGCCTTTTCTGCAGCCTGAAACTGTTGCGTCTGATCTTGTGTACGTACCTGCTCGGCTATTTGAACCAATTTCTCATAATTAATGATATGTCGTTTGACTAACGTCCATTGCTTGTTGTAATCCTCGCGCATTCCTTTTATGGCAGTAGTAACATTGTTCTCGCGATGAGTCTGCCCCCTGCCGCAACAAACCAAGCGATAATAAACTCTCCAGAGCAATCCCCATCCACTTGCAGGATTATACAGTTTGCCAAAGAGGCCTGTAATGAGTTGAAGGCGTTCCGGAGCACTTTTTTCGTCTATCGCTTGCACTTCAGATTGCTTCACAAGCGTAGGATGCTGAGCTCTAATCGCTGAACACAATTCAACCAGATTATGCGTCAAAGCGCCTAGTTGAGGCTGCGGTTGAGGCGAAGCTAGAACGATCATGCGGTAGCAATCTTGCCAACCAGAACGGCTCGATTGGTCTTTGATAAAGGTCTCTTCTCCTACTAAATAAGGCTGAAATAGACGTTCCACACTAGCTGATTGGTTTAGTAACTCAATGAAGTTGTAGGTAGCATGATGCCAGGCACGAATTGCCTTTTCTGCAGCTCGAAACTGTCGTGTTTGATCTTGTGTGCGTAATTGCTCTTCTACTTGAAATAATCGGCTATAGTTAGCGACGTGTTGTTTTACCACCGACCACTGCGCATCGTACTCCTCGCGCATTCTTTTTATCGCAGCAACAACATGACGCTCTCGGTACGCTTGTCCTCTGCAGCAACAGACCATGCGATAATATAATCTCCAGAAGACGCCCCATCCACTGGAAGGGTTACACAATTTGCCAAAGAGACCTGTGATCAGTTGAAGGCGTTCCGGAGCACGTTTTTCATCGTTAACTTTAACTTCTTGCTGCTGCATAAGCGTGGGATGCTGAGTTTTAATGGCTGCACACAATGTATTCAAGTCGCGAGATAAAGCGCCTAGTTGAGGTTGTTGTAAGACTGCGACTGGGACAACTGGGATGGCTTGGATGGATGACATAAAATTTTCCTCTCGATTTTCTAGTCTGTCGTCCTTTTCCGTGCCCGTGCCCGACTTGCTAAAGAGTTACGTAAAATTGCAAAAATTTTATGCTTTACGTCATTTTTTTAGCGAATCGGGCACGGGCACGCTCACGGGCACGGAAGGGCAGCAGCTAGGGGTTACGACAGCTCTTTCGAACTTATGCAATTATCTCTTTAGGGCGACTCAAACCTAAGTTACGACTTCCGTAAACATGTACTGTTACAGAATTTATAACACTCTTTCTCGATTTTAACAATAGACAATAATAATCCCTAGTAATAAAATTATCGTTCTACAATAACTTTTAATAACGTGATGAATATGAAATTTTCCTCAAGAGTGACGCGCACGATATGGATCGTCTTAACAATTGTTGTGGCACTCATCGCTCTGCGAGCCTATTTCAGACTGACTGATGACTTTCGCATTGCAAATATTTCTCACGAAATCCCTTACCATCCCGAATGGGAAATTCCTCACTTGAACTCCGCAGATCAAGCTGAAATTGATACAATTTTAAATCAGAAATTCACTTATCTAGGCAAAGGAGCTCAATCCTACGTTTTTGCTAGTGAAGACCAGCAATACGTCATCAAATTTTTTAAGTTTAAACACTTAAAACCTTCTTGGCTAGCGATGATGCTGCCAAACGTTGTCCCATTTTCTCCCTATCTTGAACGTGTTTCAACACGCAAGCAAAAAAAATTCAACAGCATTTTTGCTGGATATCGTTTGGCATATGATCTGAATCGCGATGAATCTGGATTAATCTACATGCAGCTAAACCCAACACAACAAAGTCGCACTGTCACCGTTATCGATAAAATTGGTCTAGAACGCAACATCGACGTAGGCGCGGTACCTTTCATCATTCAATACAAAGGCGAAACATTCCGCACGATCCTCGCACAACTTCTAGATAATGGAGATCTGGAAACAGCAAAACAACGCATCGGACAAATGCTAGATCTCTACCAAAATGAATACCGCAAAGGAATCTATGATCGCGATCACGGTGTGCTGCATAATACCGGATTTATTGGAGACAAGCCTCTACACCTGGATGTGGGAAAACTGTCACAAGATGATCGCATCAAACAACAAGCTAACTACGAACAAGATCTCGCCAAAGTGGTCGCACGCATGCTCCCTTGGCTAGAAACTAACTACCCACAATCGATTCATGCACTAACACAATACATTGAGCACAAATTGACTCAGGACCTAGGACATCGTTTTGCAGTAGCACAGTGAACACACTTTTAACGATTGGAAAATCCCTCCTCAATTTTGTTTATCCTCCCTTTTGTCTACACTGCCAAGAGGCTCTGCATGCCACCCACAGCTTACTCTGTGCAACATGCTTGGAACAGTTAGATCTGATCGACTCGTCAACACGCTGTCCACTCTGCTTTTCTACCGATTTCAATCCAGTCAACCTCCTCTGTTTCGATTGTAAACATACTCCATCCCCCTTTAATGGTGTTGCAGCCGCATTTGACTACATAGGTCCTGCCGCCACACTCATCAAACAATTAAAATATTCAGACAAACCTTTTTTAGCTGATGGCTGTGGAGCCTATTTAGCTGCACAATTCCTACAGCTAGATTGGCCAATGCCCGACATAATAGTACCCGTCCCCATCCCCCTCACACGCTTACTCACACGCGGATATAACCAAAGCGCCCTTTTAGCCGAAAATGTTGCCACCCTCTTACAAAGACCCACGGTTCACGCACTTTCTCGATCAAGCGGCGACTACAGCCAAGCAGGTCTAACCCGCAAACAACGCCTCACCCTAGACGGTAAAGGCATCACCCTACGCTCCAACGCCAGCATTCAAGACAAAATAATCCTTCTAATCGATGACGTCTGGACCACAGGCAGCACCATGCGCATGTGCTCCGAAGCCCTCTCCGAAGGCTACCCCAGCAAAATCTATTGCCTCACCTTCTGCCGCGCTTGAGGGAAGGGCTCTGCCCTTCCATCCCGTAAGGGACTCCGTCCCTTAACCCTGCAAAAGGGCCGTGGGCCCTCTTGACACCCTTTTAGTTGAGATTCACAACCTAAAAATTTTACTTCGTAAATTTCTATGTTGCAAATCTCCATTTAAAGAAAATCAAGTCCCAAGCACTTTAGAGTTAAGAGAATACAGTTCTTTCGGAATAAAGAGTAAGAGTCCCACCGCAGCCTGAACGTAACTAGGTTACATCGTTTACTGTTATCCTTTTCCGAGACTTATTAACATTGTTGGCTATAGAAAATAAGGTACAAACAAAAAAAAATTGAGATCGCATTATGTTAATCAGTAAACTCGAATCTGGTTGGGACGTAACGAGTAAGATAAAAAAAGTTTTCCGTCCCGGGGTTAAGGGGCAGGGCCCCTTTTGCGCGCGCATTAAATCCAGTGTTTGCGGCGGAAGAAGATGAGCATTCCTAGTGCAGCTGTGCCCATAATGCCTAGGGTGAAATAGTACCCCCATTGCCATCTTAGTTCGGGCATGTGATCAAAGTTCATGCCGTAGATACTTGCGATGAAGGTGAGGGGGACGAAGATGGTCGACACGATGGTGAGAACCTTCATGATTTCGTTCATGCGTTGGCTCATGTTGGAGAGATAGACGTCGAGCATACCTGAGGCGATGTCGCGAAAGCTTTCGATCGTATCGATTGCTTGGATGGTGTGGTCGTATACATCGTGCATATAGAGTTGTGTTGCGCTGGAAATGAGAGGAGTTTCTAGGCGACGGAAGCTATTGACCACTTCGCGCATTGGCCAAACGGATTTTCGTAATAAGATGATTTCGCGTTTGGCACGTTGAATTTTGTTCATGACAGTTGGTTTAGGTGCATGCATGAGGGTATCTTCTAGATCATCTAGCTTTTTATCTACTGCCTCTAAAACAACGAAGTAGTTGTCGACGATGCTATCGATGATGGCGTAGCAGAGGTAGTCGGCGCCCATGCTGCGAATCCGAGTACTTCCGCTGCGGATGCGATTGCGAATGGGTTCAAAGATATCTTTGGTATTTTCTAGAAAGGAGATGACATAGTTTGGACCTAAAATCACGCTAATCTGTTCATCTTCCAAAATATCTAGTTCTTCGCGGAAGGTCAGCATGCGCATGACAATAAAAATATGAGACTTATAGTCATCTAGTTTAGAGCGTTGCGTCGCGTTCATGACATCTTCAAGAAGCAATCCATGCAAGTCGAAGTGCTTTCCTATTGTTTTGAGGACACTGCTGTCGTGAATGCCGCGCACATTAATCCATGTTACCGAGGGAGTGTGTAAAAATTGCACACATTCTTCTGCTGTGATGTCGTCACGCTCAACGAGATGGGCGGGATCGTAGTCGATCATCGAAATGTGAATTTTTGGATTGACGATGTTGCCGACGTGGACTAAAGCCCCTGGAGGAAGCCCTGCTTTTTTGCTGCGTTTTTTCGTAATCAATGATGTCATCGCAAGTTGTCTTTTAGATTGTTAGCGCAAGCCAGCGCAAAGCTATCCACTTTTGGATCCATGAGCTCAACTGTTCTCCAGCTTCCTGGCACAGGACACTATCTTCAGGTTGTTGTTCCAACCAATCGCATAAACCGTCGATAGTACATCCTTCAACAAACTTTTGCAATAGTTGCGCTTCGCTATGAGTAATAATGGCTACTTCTAAATTAAGCCCTGAATTGCGATACAATACATAGTGAAGAGGTTTGTCAAACTTTTCGAGCTTAGGAAAATCATGTTCTACCCAATATTCAGGTTCTTGCAGAAGAAACTCAATGCGGTATTCAAATATGTTATACGAAAACGCAAACAGCTGAACATGCGGTTGCAACGTCAAATGGCATGCTGTTACGCTTGAAAGATCTCCTGACTCAGGCAAAAGGGCATCATCAATATAGGGCTTTTGTTCTGCTAAAAATGAATGAATATAGGCGCAATCAATCCTAGCTGCATCTACGACCAAACTTTTATCATTTGCATGATAATCTTCTTCTAACCAATGAACAAAGTCTGTGGTCAAGAAGCTCAAAGACCAGTGTGTGGATGGGTATTTTATGAGATAGGGAAATGCGAGTGTCTGATTAAAATCGTGGTATCCAAATAAGCGCGTGACCAACGGCAAATTTTCATGCATCGCCCCTAAAAGGCGCCACCAGTATTGCTGAGCATAGATTTCTATGCGTTGTGCTGGTTCTAAAGTAGGGCTAGGGACAATAAAATCTTTGGCTTCCTCTTGCATCAGGCGCCCTGAACGCGCAATGGGATCGATGTAACTATCTTCATCAATTCGCTGTGTGATCGCACCTGCAAACCACTGCTGGATCTCTTTTAATGACGCGGGAACTTGCGTATCATATGTCATCGCACCGCCTCAACCAACTTTTCTTCCGTCATGCGTTTATTGAGAACAGTTTGGAATTTTTTTGCTTTTAACGCTTCATCCCACGTGTCTTGGAAGCTCAGAAAGTTGTCATCCCATTCTAAGAGAGTAGAGACTCCACCGGTGCGTGGATAGACAACACTGTACAATTCCCAAACGGGATCAGTTACATAGTTATCATGCGTATCGACCACATGAGTTCCTTTGTCACTATGTCCAGCAAGATGGATTTGCAATACGCGGTCTAAAGGGATGTTATCGACGTAGGTCATCGGATCAAAGCCGTGATTGCGACTTGAGACGTAGATGTTATTCACATCAAGCATCATGAAGATGTCAGCTTTTTCAACAACAGCACTATAGAAATCCCATTCAGGCATTTGGTCTTTTTGAAACGCTACATATGAGGAAAGATTTTCAAGAGCAAATGGTAATTCTAGATAGTCTTGAACAATGCGTGCACGCTCTGCAACGTAGTTAATCACTTCTTGAGTATAAGGAAGAGGCAATAAGTCGTGATAGTGTGCTCCAGGAAGCCTTCCCCAGCACAAATGATCCGACACCCACGGAGTCTTTGTCAAACGCGTGAGAGCCTTTAGCTGCTTAAGGTAGTCAAAATTTAAGGGATCGGGGCTACCAATAGCCATCGAAACCCCATGTTGTACAACGCGATAGCGCTCTAGAATTTTTTTCAGATGCTCAATGGGCTTTCCACCATCAACCATGAAGTTTTCGCTGATGATTTCAAACCAATCGATGTTCGGTTGGTGCTGGAAGATGTCTTCGTAGTGTGGAATGCGAAGTCCAATGCCAATACCCAAATTCGGAATGTCTTTGTTTTTCATGTCCCTGTCGCTATATTAAGTTAAAGTTCTCTTATCGTGTAGCTCCGGAGCGTTTTGCAGCCATTCTATCGCGCACCATCTTAACCGCAAGATTTTTATCCCCTGTAGCGCACTTACCTTGCCCTTTGCATTCACCTTTACCGGCACAGTCATGTCCTTCTTGAGAACAAGCATTAAGTCCTTTACAAGGGTTTGTTCCCATACAATATGCACTCGCCACAATTAGTGCTAATGCTTTCCCTTCGCTATCCAGGCTCTTGTACATGGCAATGCCTTTCGGATTCAATTGTAGAAGAAGTTCATCTTCTGTCATCAAATGATAGTTCATGTTGCCATCATTTGGGTCTTCCGCCGCGCTATCTGTTTCCGTTTTAGTTTGACTAGTGGTTTGTGCTGCGTACAGTGGAGAAGAAACTAATATCCCACTAGAGAAACCGAGCAACGCCAGTCTTTTCCAATCATGCCGTTTCATTTATTTCCTCCATTCTAAATTATTATTTTTTTATATGGAAAGAGGGCTGATCTTAAAAATCAGCCCTCTAAAACTTCAAAGCACCTTAACGATTAGTATCTTGTGCTACTTGCAGCTGCGCCGCGTTTTTCTTCCATTCTTTTTGCAGCAACTTTAACAGCTATGTTTTTGTCTTTGAATGGAGCTGGGCTTGTGCCTCTGCAGCCATTTTTTCCAGCACAGCTGTGATCAGATGTATTGCAAGCGCCTAGACCTTTGCAGTCATTGCGGCCTTTACAATCTTGGTTAGCTAATTTTAACGCCAACGCTTTGCCTTCTGGGGAAAGGTTGTCAAAAACAGTTTTTGTTTCTGCATTCAATTGTGCGCGGAGTTCGCTTTCTGTCATCGCTTTTTTAGTTGTGCTGATAACTGTAGGTTCGTCAGCAGTGTAGTTACGTGTGTTGCCACCATTGCGATTGTGGCCTCCGCAACCTGTAGAATTTGAACTTGCTCCACCGCAGCCGTGAGATGTTGGCCCAGTGTAGTCACGTGTGTTTGTGCTGCGATTGCTTCCGCCGCATTTGCTTCCACAGCTACCTGCAGCAACAGTTGTACCAGAACCTGAATGTGCAGCTAGAGTTTGTGAAGCTAACAACATCCCACTCGCCATTCCCATTAGCGCAACTTTTTTAAAATTTGGCTTGCTCATTGTCTCGTCCTATTGTTTATGTGATAGTTCTCTTAGAAAATAGCATTGCATTGATCTCATGAACGCATGACATGTATTCAAATCTAACGCCATTTCAGAAGTTTTCTAACAGCCCATGCGAGTTAAAAAATCTTCAATCCTTCCGTGGGTTTTATTTATCACGATCGCATTCATTAGACAAGCTTTTTTTAGAATCACTCGAAAATCCTATCTGTCTTATACGTAAAAGTATGGATATGAAGGCGCAACAAAGAGAAAGAATAGCTTTCTCTCTGTGCTCTCTGTGGGCTCTGTGGTAGTCATATGGTGTATGCACTTGAAATGGACAAAACTTCAATAAATTAGACTACCACACAGACACAGAGAGCACAGAGAGAATGTGATCGGAAAATCCACCTCGATCTAATAGTTTCCTCTAGATCTTTCCTCTCGAAAGTAGTATGCTTTTTCGCATGAAATTACTTCTTTGTATCACCATCATCTTTCTCTCTTGTTGTTTGCCTGGTTACACCGATCAGGAAATCATTCCTACATTGAAAACACGCCAACCTAACTGGCAGTTTGTTGTTACAGAAACCTCCCCTGATGGATATCCTGTCGCAGGCGTATGGCTTGAACCTCCATCCAAAACAGCACTCAAGCATGTTTTTCTATTCCCTGACGGCACACCGAGCATTGAAATCGACGTGGATAGCCTTAACGGCAACTTGACTCCCCATGGAGTGACAATTGCATATAATGCTGATGGGCGTGTGGAGAAAATCGCCCTCTATAAAAACGGGAAGCTTGATGGCCCTACAAAGTTACTCTACCCAAGTGGATTTCTCAAAACCCTGTCTCACTACAAAAATGGCGTTTTGGAGGGAGAATTCGCGACTCACTTTGATAACACAGGGATTGAGCAAAAGGGACAATATAAAGAAGCAAAACGGCATGGTCTCTGGGAAAACTACTATCGCAATGGACAGCTGGCTAGTCGATGTTCCTATGAAAATGGCCTTCTTATGGGTGAATTGGCCGAGTGGTATGAAGATGGCTCCCCAAAGGCAATGAGCTATTACATTAATGGATTGTTACATGGCCAACAGGAACAGATCGCTCTCACAGAGTACTATCCCGACAGATCAACAAAGCACATCGCAAATTTTCGCCAAGGCCAGCTAATTGGCATGGATGTCCATAACCATCCAAATGGGAAAGAAGCGTCGCGTACACCCTATCAAAATGGCAAAAAGCAGGGACGTTTTCGTGAGTTCGATACAGATGGCAAACAGATCGCATCTGGAAAATTTGTAGATGGGATTCCTGTAGGAGACCACTTGCGCAAATCTTCCAATGGAACAGTTTTGTATGAAGCGAAGTATGATCCGTCTGGAACTCTTACAGAGCCGATTCGAGAATATGACGAGAATGGAAAAGGTTTTCTAGAGTACCTTTTAGTTGACAATGTGCCCCATGGCGCGTTTACAGAATGGTATTCAAATGGACAAGTCAAACGGCGTTATCAGTATTTACTGGGAGATCTTGACGGTCCACAACAAGAGTACAGTGATCAAGGCCAACTCACGCTACGCGCTGCCTATAAAAAAGGACAAAAAGAAGGATCCTGCGAAGCGTGGTTTTCTAATGGAATAAAAAAAACCGAAGCCACCTATCATCAAGGCTCTCTCCACGGCACCCTTCGTCGTTGGCATGAAAACGGCAAGCTGCAACAAACGATAGACTATGAAATGGGCCTTCTGCAAGGATGGAAGCAGGAATGGAATCCTCAAGGGGTTCTTCTATTCTATGCTCAGTACGCTAAAAACTCTCCTCATGGAACAATTGAAGAACGCTATGATAATGATCAACTGAAGCGCCGTGCTCATTATCTCGATGGCAAATTGGATGGGCTTGAAGAGGCGTTTTTTGCAAGTGGCAAGCCCCAGCTACGCGCCTACTATGTTAATGGTGTTATCGAAGGCGACTTCTTTACCTGGTTTGATAGCGGTGCTCCTCATAAAGAACAGCATTACCAGAAAGGCATTCCGATCAATCAACATCGCGAATGGTTTGACAATGGCCAAATTGCCACGCAGATGCAATATCGTCAGGGAAAACTACATGGAGAACAGCAGCGTTTTTACTCCAATGGAAACAAAGAAGCCCTGCTCACATATAGTGACGGCCAGTTAAACGGGCGCAAAGCTCTGTGGCATATTGACGGCTTTCTCATTGAAGACGCCTATTACATCGCTGACAAGATCGACGGAAAACACCTTCTCTTGCAGCCAAATGGCCGAGAAATCATTTCAAACTACCGAAATGGTGTTCAAGAAGGGATTTATCAAATCTACTATCCCCCAAGCTCAGTCTTTGGAAAAATTAAAGCCCTCGAAGGATTTTTTAAAAATGGCCTCAAAGAAGGTGAATTCACAGAATACAACGAAGCAGGGACAAAAATTGCTTCGACCTTCTACAAAAAAGGCCTTCAGCATGGCCCAGCGACTCTTTACGGAAACGAAGGGCATCTGATTTCTACCGCTGAGTTTCAACAAGACAAGCTTGAAGGCATCGCCTACGATTACTTTCCTAACGGAAATATCTCTCGCCAAGTGCGCTTCCACAACGACGAAAAAGAGGGAGAAGAGACCACGTTCTTCCGCAACGGTAAAACCGCAACCATTAACACTTTTGAAAACGGCAAAAAACAGGGTCCTAGCAAAGAGTGGAATGAGAACGGAGTCCTTCTTTTTGAAGCCTCATATCTTGCCGACCAGCGTCATGGCTCTTTCACCAAATACGACTCGCAAGGAAAACTCCTTTCACAACACACCTACGCCAACGATCAACGGATCGAATAACTATGCGCATTGTTTCAGGTATTTTTAAAAATCGAACGCTTCTTACACCTAAAGGTCTTGATACGCGGCCTACATCCGAACGGATGCGCGCAACTTTATTCAACATCTGCCAGAACTACATTGAGAATGCCCGCTTCTTAGATCTATTCGCAGGCTCTGGCGCGATCGGTCTGGAGGCTTTAAGTCGTGGAGCATCTCATGCAACTTTCGTCGACATGAGCAAAGAGAGCTGCCTCTGCATTAAGAAGAATATCGCCTCCTTAAATGCCCAACAGCAAACTACAGTGCTTCACGGTGATGTGTTGGCTCAACTGAAAAGACTTCCGCATCAGTATGACATTATTTTTGTAGATCCACCTTACGAATTAAATTTAGGGACACAAGTTTTAGCCTTTGTCGACCAAAATCCTATTCTTACACCTACAGGAACCCTCTTTATTGAGGAGTCTGCTTATACACCCCCTGAGGTGGCTTTAACTACTTTGGAGTTAGTTTCCTCGCGGTCTACGGGTCGTACCCTGTTGCAGCAGTATAGAAAAAGGACGTAAAGAGACAATTGCATAAGTCTTCGATCTATTTTACCACCGAGACACAGAGGCACAGAGCAGCACAGAGAGCGAATTGTAGATGTCTCTGAAACATAATATCTTTTTTTGCGCAGCAATGTAAATGCGAAATTGTCGTTAGACAATTTCGCCTTGGCTGGTTTTTTAAAAGCCTCAGCTTCTTAAAAAGAGATTGAAAACTCAATCCTCAAATAAGCCTAAAGCCATAAAATAGCCTCTCGCTCTCTGTGCTGCTCTGTGCCTCTGTGTCTCAGTGGTAAAAAAAATAAAAAGAAAGTTAATACAATCATTTGACTTATGCAATTGTCCCTTTCGTCCTTTTTAAAAAGTCCTTTTTCTATAGCAACGAAGCGGGATTCTGAAGTAAACCACAAAGATAATGAGACACTGCACTAGCTAGATCCCCATCAATGATGCGATGATCAAAACTCCAAGATAAGTTCAGGACATCGCGTGGGGTCACTTCGTTATTGCGGATCGTCAGTTCTTTGTGAATGCGCCCTACTCCAAGGATTGCGACCTCAGGAAAATTGATGATCGGGGTGGCCCAAAGGCCGCCGCCGCCGAGGACACCGAAGTTGCTGATCGTGATTGTGCCATCTTTCATGTCGCTGTTTTGGAGAGAGTTTGAGGTCGCTTTTTGTTTGAGATCTTCGTAGGCGAGGATGAGGGTTTGTAGGTTCATCACTTGGACATTTTTGAGGACTGGGACGATGAGTCCTTTAGGGGTGGTGATCGCGATACCGATGTTGTGGGCATGGTGGTAAAGGATGGAAGACTTGTCGGAAGTTAGAGAACTATTGATGATAGGATACTTTGTGATGCAGAGGGATAGTGCTTTGATGATGAAGGGCATGAACGTTACGGAGATATTTTGTGTGGAGGCGGTTTCTTTAAAACTGTGGCGTAGTTGGACTAAGCGAGTTGCATCGAATTGTTCGAAGTAGGAGAAGTGAGGGATATTGGCCTTTGATTCCGCCATGCGCTTGGCCATGAGGGCGCGGATGCCAATGAGCGGTTCCGTATGGTCTGCAGAAGATGTTGAAGTTGGGGAAAGAAGATCCGATTCCGTTACGCGACCCTCTGGACCGGAACCCGTCATTTGGTTGATGTCGATCCCTAGGTCTTTAGCTAGTTTGCGAACAGGTGGAGTAGATAGTGTCTTGTGAGAAGAAGTTGATATAGGAGGTGGTTTTGGAGACTGTGGAGTCGGTTTTGCTGTTTGTGGTGGCAATGGAGGGGCAATTTCTTCGGTCGATGCTGTTTCGATGTCGTATAATGGGAGATCTTTTTTGGCCATTTGGCCTGGCTTGTAGTACTGTTTAGCTAGTTTACCTGGGTAGGGTGCAGGTAGTTCTACAGTTGCCTTATCTGTCATCACCACTACGACAGGTTCATCTTGCAGTAAAAGATCGTTGGGTTGTTTGAGCCATTCGATCACCTCTCCTTCTACAACCCCTTCACCGATATCTGGCATCGTCACAGTAAAAATTTTGCCCATGGAGTGTTACTCTTTGATAGTTTGTAAAAGAGCTTCTTTGACCCGATAGGCATCGGGTAAATATTCCTTTTCCCATGAGTTGGGGAAAGGGGTATCGAGTCCGCAGCAACGTTTGACAGGGGCTTCTAGGTGATAAAAGCAGCGTTCCATGATTTGAGAGGCGATTTCCGCTCCGAATCCCTGCGTTTTTGGCGCTTCATGCGCGACCACACAACGCCCTGTTTTTTGAACCGATTGTGTAATCGTATTGATGTCTAAAGGATTTAACGTTCGTAGATTTATCACCTCTACGTCTACTTCAGAAGATAGTTGTTGGGCTGCTTCCATATTTTGGTGATGCTGAGCTCCCCAACCGATAAGTGTGATATCTTTTCCCATGCGTTCTACCGATGCCTTACCTAAAGGAATTTCATAATCTTCGACAGGAACCTCTTGTTTTAGAGAGCGGTAGATTCGTTTGGGTTCTAAGAAGAGAACAGGATCATTCGAACGCAAAGCGGATAAAAGAAGTCCTTTGGCATCGTAAGGACTAGAAACAACGACGACAACAATTCCTGGAGTATGTAAAAACTGCGCTTCGGGAGACTGTGAGTGATAATGACCGCCGTGAATGCCGCCTCCATATGGAGTACGTATTAATAGCGGAGCAGAATACTGGTTGCCCGTGCGATAGCGCATCTTAGCTAATTCATTTACAATTTGGTCATAGGCCGGAAAGATGTAATCGGCAAATTGTATTTCACAAATTGGTTTCAAGCCTTTTTGGGCCATTCCAATTCCAAATCCGATGATCCCCTGTTCGCAGAGTGGAGAGTCAAAGCAGCGCTCTTCGCCGAACGCCTGTTGCAATCCGGAGGTAACGCGGAAGACACCTCCAAAGGCACCTACATCTTCTCCAAACACCACCAAACGTGGATCTTTAGCAAAGGCGCTATGCAATGTGTGATTTAATGCTTGAATGATGTTCATTTCAGGCATGATTTGTTTGCTCCTGAATTTCTGCCATTTGCTCCTTCAAGGATTGAGGGACTTCGAAATACACATGTTCAATGAGATATTGAAGTGGGGGGCGCTCGGTCTCTTTAGCAATAGCGATCGCTTTTGTGATGGAGTCGTTAATCTCTTGAATGAGAAGAGCCTCTTTTTTTTCATCCCATAGTTGCTGTCTTTCCAAATAGCGCCGCAAGCGCAAGATAGGACAACATGTTTGCCATTTTTTGACCTCGTCATCTTTTCGGTATAACGTCGGATCATCTGACGTCGAGTGTGCTCCAATGCGATACGTCATCGCTTCGATCAGCACCGGACCGTGTCCTGAAACGCAGTGCTCACGAGCCTGTGAGACCACTTCGTGGACAGCAAAAAAATCGTTTCCATCCACACGAAATGTTTTCATACCATATCCAGAACCTTTATCTGCCACACCTTCAGAAGCAAATTGACGGAAACTTGGAGTCGAGATCGCATATCCATTATTGCGACAAAAGAAAATGGCTGGAGCTTTGCGCACTGCAGCAAAGTTTAAGCCCGCATGGAAATCGCCTTCAGAGGAGGCACCTTCACCAAAGTAGCAGATGGCCACTGTTTTTTCTTTTTGGAGCTTCATTGCATAGGCGCATCCAGCCGCATGGGGAATTTTGGTTCCAATTGGAGAAGACACAGTGACGACATTTAGCGCCTTAGATCCAAAATGGTTAGGCATTTGGCGCCCAAAGATGAGGTCTTCGCGATTGCCAAACATGTGGTGAATGTATTGAGGAACTGTCCAACCGCGCCAGAACATGATCCCCGCTTCGCGATACTGGGGATACATCCAATCTTCTAATGTAAGAGCGGCTGCGCTGGCAACAGAGCACGCCTCTTCTCCGGCAGCACTCATCGCAAAGGTAATAGAGCCTTGACGTTGGAGAGTGATCATTCGTTCATCGACATAGCGCGTGAGCACCATATCGCGATAACCTTTCACAATTTGATCGTTGGATAATGTGGAATGATATTGAGGAGAGAGCTCTCCGTCAATGGATAGGTATTGAATTGTGGGAATTTGCATAAACGGTACCTAACAGCCTTATCGCTTAAAATTGCACTGTAAGGCAGGCACCTAATTTATGACCATGAGACAATAACGCTTTTAATTAAACGACATCAGACGCATACAAACCTGTACCGGCTCCATCGTCTCTAGCTGCATGAGGGCTTGAAGCAGGTGCAGCGGAAGGAGCTGCGGAGGGAGGGGCAGCGGAAGCTGGTGCGGCCGCGGCTGCAGCAGCTGGAGGTGTATCTGATGCAGTAGCGGAAGCTGGTGCGGCAGCGGCAGCGGCGGCAGCGCCGGGGGCAACAGCTCCAGCGGCAGGGGTACCAGCAACACCAGCGCCAGCTCCAGCACCAGCGGCAGCACCACCACCTGATCCAGCTCCGACCCCTCCACCCACTACCCTTCCTTGTACGAAGTCGCCACGTTGAGAGTTCTCATCGTGCAATTCCCCCCCCCGCTCGTCACGGACTCTAGCTTCCGCAGCACGTTTTTTCTGACGCTCAGCCGCTTCTATCTCACGAGCATTTACCGCATTTTCGCTTGGAAATAATTTGAAATCTTTGAGATCTTTATTTTTATATTGTTTTTGTTGAAAATAGATGTCAATTGCACGATCTTTTTCTGCTATATCATCAGCCTTTGTGGCTTTTTCTCTTTCTGTCCATAATTTTATGAAGTCGCGATCTAAAGCAATTTCTTTAAAAACTTTTTTTCGTACTGGCTCGTCAATTGACAAACCACCTTCTCCTTCAGAAGAATAGTTGTTTAGTTTTTGCATGACGGCATCTGCGTAGTCAGGATTTGTCGTTCGTTTTGCATCAAATTTATTTAGCTCTTCCTCTCGCGTATCATATATATTTTTAATATTCTTTTTATCCGATCCACCACATGCTAACTGCCAAGCGGCTAAACTTAAGCCAATGCCAAGTGCGCCAGCTCCAATACCAATGCCAACGAGTCCGAAACCACCTGTAAAACAGATAATCGCAGCTATAACTAACACAGCAGCCACGCAAATCATAATTTTTTGATTTCTCACCGCGTTTTTGGTATCTGTCTCCATTTTTGTTCGAGCCTCGGCCTTTGCTGCTGCCAAATTGGCTTTTAATCTAGTTAATGGAGAAGGATCAGCAGAGTGCGAGGGTGTCCGTACTCCACTACCTGAACTAGCAGAATCGAGATCTTCTTCTGTTGGTCTATTCCTAAGACCTAGAGATGAAAGCTCTACATCTGAATCTGCCCCCTCTGCAGATGTACCACCTAATCCCATTGACCCTCCTAATGCCATTCCTGACCCGGCAGCCGGTAACCCTGAAAAGGGGGTTGATGCGGATGGAGGAGTTGAGGCGGATGAAGAGGTTGATGCCGATGTGGGAGAAGCGGATACAGTAGCAAACTTAGCAGTGTGCAGCTTAGTTTCTGCTTCAGCTCCCGCCCCAGCCATCGCAGGTGTCGCAGATGTCGCAGGTGTCGCCCCAGCTGCCACTAAAGCTCCAGCTACGGCTCCCGAAGCATTTGAAACAGCATGGGAGGAAGCTAGCCCTGAACCTGATGATGGAGAAGCTAATGCAGCAGCAGAGACAGTGGCACCAGCAATAGCAGGAGCTGCTGCCGCAGCCACAGAAGCAGAAGATGATGTAGAAGCTGCTCCAGCTGCAGGTCCTGCAGCAGCAGCAGGAGTTGTTGTCCCATATATCCGATCAAGTATAGGATCAAGAAATCGCCCAGGACCGAAAGCAGGTTCAGTCATAAATCACCTCAAATTTAATCCTTTTATACTATTATACAATTTCAATTAATTATTTTTAAACAGTATAAGTTGTTTTGTTATATTTCATAAACACATAAAAATAAATAATTGCTTTTATTTACAGTATGTGATACATTCATTTCATTGAATTTTTATTGATTTATATGGGTATTTAGTCCATAATTTTCCTAATTTAGATGAAGGAGTTGTCTCTCATGGCAAAATTAATTTTTGATGGTAATGAAGAAGAAATTGAACTTCCGGACGGTTCTGCGATTGCTGAAGCGTGTGAAGAAGCGGGTGTCCCATTTGCATGCACAGAAGGTGTTTGTGGAACATGCGTGATTGAAGTTAAGGAAGGTAAAGAGAATTTGTCTAATCCCACACAGGAAGAGGAAGATTTTCTGGGTGCAGGTTCCTGTGATGAGCGTTTAGCTTGCCAATGCCGCATCAAACAAGGTAATGTTCGTATTACGTTTTAACTTTAAGGTTTTCTATGAAAAAGCAAGATTCTGAAACAACGACAACGATTCATCGTCAAATGACGATTGATCAAATTTTAAACCTATTTCCTCAGAAAGCACAGCGTCTTTCCCAGGAAATTACAAATGCAGGACTGCATTGTATTGGCTGCCACGCAGCTACATGGGAAACGCTAGAAGCTGGAATGACAGGTCATGGCATGGGTAATGAAGCCATTGAGCGTCTTGTTCAGCGTCTAAACGCGCTTCTACAGGAAAAAGTAGATCCAGCAACAATCAGCATGACACCTAAAGCAGCCTCCAAATTTTTGGAAGTTTTAGCTGAAGATGGAAAGCAGGGCTGGGGCTTAAGATTCGCAGAAGTGATGGCTGGCTGCAGTGGTTTTGAGTATGTTTTAGACTACTCAGAGAAAGCACAAGCTGATGATGCTATTTTTGAATCTGGCAATGTGCAAATTCACGTTAACAAAGCGATGTTGCCACGTTTATTAGGATCTGTGATCGATTATGTTGATGGATTGCGCGGTTCTGGATTTAAGATTACAAATCCAAACGTCAGCTCTTCTTGTGGTTGTGGAACCTCTCATAACTACTAATGTTTAAAGGAAAAAGGACAAAAAGGACATAAAGGATGAAAACGACGGTTGTTTAATCGTCAGCATTGTCTCTAGTGTCTTTATCGTCCTTTGTCCTTTTCTAATTGCAAAAGTCTTAAAGAGGCTTTTCACTGCAGAAAACATAAACAATTCCTTTTTTGGAGTGCGGTGGCTTGCCCTTACAGTTGGACACATCTACAAGCCGTGATAATAAGGTAGGCAGACCGTCCCGGTCTGGTCGTCCTTTTTTTACCAGGCCGGGACGGCCTGGCTACCTTATCGACAAAGCCTCCAAGGCAAAGATGTGTCCAACTGTAAGGGCTTGCCACCGCTTTCACAGGGTTCGGCTTGCCGAACCCATTCGCAATTCGTCATGACATCGGCAAGCCGATGTTTATGAAAGCGGTGGCAAGCCACCGCACTCCAAAAAGGAAAGGGTTGAAGTTTTCATGGATTGGAGGTGTCAGTAGGGCTGTTCTTAGGAAACCCTACCACAATGGGAGTCCAGAGGGTTCATACCCTTTGGCAGGGGTTCTAAGGGGACAGAGTCCCCTTAGCACAAGCTTCTTTAATCGTTTCAGACAGCGTTGGGTGTCCGATAGGAGCAGACGCAATTTCACTTAGCGTTGTCTTTTGACCAATCGCCACAACCCCTATATTGATCATTTCCGATACTTGAGGCCCTACCATATGCATACCGATCAGGTGTCCAGTCTCCTTTAAACCAATTACCTTCACAAAACCCTCTGTGTAGCCATTGCAGCGAGCGCGGGCATTACCACGAAACATCGCTGAGCCAATGACAATCTCTAAACCAGCTTTACGCGCCTCTTCTTCCGTCAATCCAACAGAAGCCACTTCTGGATGCGTATAGATCACATTGGGAATCGCTAAATAGTTAACATGAGGACGATTACCTGCCAAAATTTCAGCTACGGCATACCCTTCTTCAGAGGCTTTGTGAGCCAACATAGGACCCTCTATCAAGTCTCCAATTGCATATAGATTGGGAACACTCGTTCTAAAGTTGCCATCGACCGTCACTAGCCCCTTCTCCATCTTGACTCCCAATTCCTGCAGACCAAGTCCTTGGCTGTAAGGACGACGTCCAATCGCTACAAGCACCACATCAGCGTCTAATTGAACGGTTTTTCCCTCCTGTTCCACCGTTATGCTAGCGGAATTTGAAGTAACTTTTGCCTGTGTGACCTTGGCACTTAGAAGAAAGGTGATTCCTTGTTTTTTGAGCACTTGCAACAGGTTTTTGCGCACCGCATCGTCCATCGGAGGACAGATGTAAGGGAGCATCTCTACGATCGTTACTTCGCTACCTAAGCGTTTGTATAGGGAAGCTAACTCGACACCAATGACTCCAGCACCCACCACAATCATTTTTTTTGGGACTTTTTTTAGACTGAGAGCTCCGGTGGAAGAGACAACGATCCTCTCATCGAAAGGTAAAAAAGGCAGCGCGATCGGTTCTGAACCGGTTGCCAAAATAAAAGAACGCGCTTCGATTGACTGCACTTTCGTTCCATCTGTAACCTCAATGCGATTGCTAGATGAAAAGCGTGCCGTCCCAGAAATATGCGTCACCCCATTTTGTTTAAACAATCCCCCGATGCCATTTACAAGGCCTTGAACAACGCTCTCTTTGCGTTCCATCATGGTTTTAAAGTCAAAAGAGACATCGGAACAGTTGATTCCACAAACAGCACTATCTTCTTTTGCCCAATGGTACTGTTCTGATGAGTATAAAAGTGTTTTGGATGGGATACAGCCCACATTTAGGCAAGTACCACCTAATGTCTTTTCCTTTTCGACACAGGCAGTTTTGAGTCCCAGTTGGGCAGCACGAACAGCCGCTACATAGCCTCCAGGACCAGATCCAATTACCACTACATCATATGTCATACGCATACCACTTTTCAGTTTTAAATGTGTAACACGAGTCTTGCAGGATCTTCTAAGCAATCTTTAACGGTCACAAGGAACGAGACAGCTTCTTTGCCATCTACGATGCGATGATCGTAACTTAACGCCAAATACATCATCGGTCGAATCACAATCTGATCGTCCACAACCATTGCGCGCTTCGTAATTTTGTGCATCCCTAGAATGCCACATTGAGGAGGATTGATAATGGGAGTTGAGAGCATCGAACCGTAGACTCCCCCATTTGTAATTGTAAAACCTCCACCCTGCAAATCGTCAACGGCAAGACCGCCTTCACGCGCCTTTTTGGCATACTTTTCGATCGCTCCTTCGATTTCAGCAAAGGATAGTTTGTCACAGCCACGCACAACAGGAACCACTAATCCGCGATCGGTTCCAACAGCAATGCCAATATCATAGTATTCGCGCTGAACTAAGTCATCTCCATCGATGTAGCAGTTAAAATTGGGATAAGCCTTAAGAGCCTCCACAACAGCTTTTACAAAAAAGGACATAAAGCCCAGGCGCACTCCATACTGCTTAGCAAAGCTCTCCTTATACAATTCACGTTTTGACATCACTTGTGACATATCGACTTCGTTAAAAGTGGTCAGCATAGCCATGGTTTGCTGAGATTCCACAAGTCGTTTTGCAATCACTTGTCGAATGCGCGACATTTTTTTGCGCGTTTCTTGTCGCACTTCTATACCTGTTGCTTTAGGCATTACTGCAGGAGTTACAGGAGCACTTACGGGTTGTGTTGGCGCTTTCTTTTCCTGTGTAAGTTCGGCAACAAACGCTTCTTTGGAAATGCGCGCTTCGGATTTAGATGCCTCTGGAGGAGCCACAGGCTTTTTTTGAGCCTTTGATTCTTCTTCCTTTTTAGGTTCCATTGGCTTTTCTGGCTTAGGTGTTGCTTTTGCAGCTTCCTGAGTCGCCTTTCCTTCCGTATCAATGTGACCGATCACTTGTCCTATTTTTACCGTATCTCCTGAAGCCACAACATAAGAGACAATCCCTGCTTGCTGTGCGTATAGAACTTGGTTCACTTTATCTGTCTCTAACTCTAACAATTCATTGTCCATTGCGACAGAGGATCCTGCAGGCTTAAGAATCGTACCAACGGAAGCTTCGCTGATCGATTCACCCATGGCTGGAACTTTGATTTCTACTTTCATTGTTTAACCTTTGAAAATCGCGTTTAAAATGTCCGCATGTTGCTTTTTGTGCAGAACATAGGATCCTGCTGCTGGGGAGGCACAACGTTCACGTCCCACATAGCGCAATGTCATCTGCTTAGGCAATAATGCCTGAAGCTGTTCATGGAGAAAGCCCCAAGCTCCCATATTTCTTGGCTCTTCCTGAACCCATAGGCATTCCTGAAGCCCTGCATACTGTTGGAGGATCTTTTTTAAGTGTTCTTTGTCCAGCGGATACAGTTGCTCAAGACGTACAATCGCACAATTCTGCATCTTCTGCTTTTCTCGTTCTGCCAGGAGGTCATAGTAGATACGTCCAGAACAGAGCAAGAGCTTTTCTACCTTTGACTTATCTAAAGAATCTTCAATAATTTCCTGAAAAGATCCATTTGATAAATCCTTTAAAGAACTGACACATTCAGGATGACGCAACAATCCCTTCGGAGTAAATACAACGAGAGGTTTGAGTTGTGGATGTAGAATTTGGCGTCGCAGCAGATGAAAGAACTGAGCAGGCGTCGTGGGATTCACAATACGCATATTATCTTCTCCAGCCAGAATCAGAAAGCGCTCCATACGCCCTGAAGAGTGCTCAGGACCTTGCCCCTCATATCCATGAGGCAAGAGCAGCACTAGACTAAATTTTTGACCCCATTTCTGTTCCGACGTCGCGATGTATTGATCAAGCACCACTTGAGCTGTGTTGCAAAAGTCTCCAAATTGTGCCTCCCAGATGACTAGAGCACGCGGATTGGCCACGCTGTAGCCGTATTCAAATCCTAAAACGGCATATTCAGAGAGAGGAGAATTGATCACATCAAAGCGTCCTTGGCCTTCTTTAAGGTTGCTTAAAGGAATATAGGTTTGTTCCTTTGCTTGATCCACCCATACTGCATGGCGATGGCTAAATGTGCCTCTGCGGCAATCTTGCCCCGACAACCGAACGTCTTTGCCATCCCACAGTATCGATCCGTAAGCCAGCAATTCAGCCATTCCCCAATCGATCGGCTTATTGCCTTCCTGAATCATTGACAACCTTTCTTGAACTAAATTGTTTAGCTTAGGATGGATTGTAAAGCCTTCAGGAACAGTAGAAATGCGTTGAGCGATCGCCACTAACGTTTCTTGCGGTACCTTTGTGTGAATCGTTTCGACAGAATCGGGTTGCCCCCTTTCTTCCTTACCTGTAGCGCTCACTTTTTGTTTACTCTCTTGAAGGGCTGATTGCAGTTCTTGAGTAAACTCTTTTTCCAGAGATTCTGCGAGGTCTTTTTCCAACGTTCCTTCTTGAATCAGTTGATCGCGGTACAGTTCGCGGATGGGACGTTTTTTGCGAATCAACTGATACTCTAGAGGCTGAGTATATGCGGGTTCATCCGCTTCATTATGGCCATACTTTCGGTAGCAGTTGAGTTCGATAAACACATCACAATGGAATTTCTGTCGGATCTCCACAGCTAAATTAGTTGCGTAGACGCACCCTTCAGGATCTTCCGCATTCACGTGGAAGACCGGAGCAGAAAAGGCACGTGCGATGTCTGTGCAGTAGCGCGTCGACCGCGATTCCTCAGGAGTCGTAGTAAATCCCACTTGGTTGTTGATTACAAAATGGAGGGTCCCACCCGTGGCATATCCAGGAAGCTTATAAAGCTGTAGGGTTTCGTAGAGCACACCTTGACCTGATATCGCGCCATCGCCATGGATTAAAACCGGCATCACTACTTTTTGTGTCTGATCGTTGCGCAGAATCTGTTTTGCACGCGTTTGTCCCTCTACAACGGGATCAACAGATTCCAAATGGCTTGGATTTGGCGCTAAGGCAATCTTGATCCGTTGTCCGCTTTTTAATGTTACTTCCGAGGAAAAGCCTTTGTGATACTTGACGTCTCCACTACCTTCAAAAGAGTTTGGAATATAACCCTCTTCAAATTCTGAAAAAATGTCGGCATGAGATTTTCGTAAAATGTTGCTCAAAACATTTAAACGACCGCGATGCGCCATTCCCACAACAAATTCTTGTACTCCTAGATCATTGCCTGTTTCAACAACAGCTTCTAACATAGGAATTAACGTCTCTCCACCTTCCAATGAAAAGCGCTTTTGACCTGTGTACTTTGTGTGGATGAAGGTTTCGAATAGTTCTGAGTGATTTAACTGCTGAAGGACCATCTTTTTTTGGTCTATTGTCAGTTCTGTCTTGAAACGAGTGGGTTCGATGCGCTGCTGAAGCCACTCCTCCAGTTCAGGATTTTCAATGCTTTTGTACTCAATGCCAATCTTGCCGCAATAGATGCTTTTAAGCGTGTCTACAATCTGTTGTAGAGGGGCGGTAGCTGTTGGCAATAATCCAAATGTTGGAAATAGCTGGCTTAGTTCGTTCGATTGAAATCCAAGGTGATCTAGTTTGAGCTGGATAGGTTCTTGAATGGGATCTAATGCAATGGGATTAATGTCTGCTTGTAAATGTCCGTAGATGCGATACGCTTCGATTAAATCATAAATGCGCTGATCTGAGGAAATTGACTGGGCGATTGTTTGCTTAACGGGAATTGCTTGCGAAAAGGCAAAATGCCAAGAGGAATCGACGCTATTTGGGTCTTTGCTGTATTTGCTGTAGATTTCGTCGACAAGATCGGGATTCGCTAAAGCTGCTTCTACCCAGGTATCGTGATTCATAGTCACCTCGTATACCAAGTATTTACAGTGTGGAAATTTATTTTAAAAGAGTTTCCTTAAAGCGAGAAGTCTAACCGTCTTTAATCCCGTGCCCATGAGCATGAGCGTGCCCGATTTCTAAAATCGTAGAATGAGGCAGGGTAGAAAAACACAATTGCTCGTTGCTTTTTAGCAAATCGGGCCCGGGCAGCTCACGGGCACGGGCACGGAAAAGTACAATATCTTGCACCTAAAACCAGTAGACCACACCAATTTTGGCACCAGCAGCTCTCAAGCCATGCTTCTCTTTGCTCAAGCTGATATTATAGGCCGCTCCCAAACTGATAGACCAACACTTATTGAGATCGTGCTCTAACACTAGCGCATAGTTAGGACCTTTAGCATCACTCTTGAATTTCTCCGTCTGATCTAGTCCCAACTCAGGAGCCTTCAACTTTAAATCTGTGTGGGTTCGGCTAAAGCAATATTGAATTGTTCCATAAATGCGCCACGTTTCGTTAAAGCGATAGGTAATGTCCACAGCGATAAAAGGAGAAAGCGAACGAAAGGTCTCCTTTACTCCATGTAACTCAATGCCGATAGGTAATGGCACATCAACTTCCGCTTGTAGGTGCGTATAGGTACAACCCACATAAGGTGTGACTCCAAGGCACTCGTAAACAGGTACGTAATATCCTAATCCCAACCCAGCACTTACAATCTCTCCGTGCTTTGCTTTGCCATAAATTGCTGTTGGCTTCAGACACAATCCGCTGCCTTCTAACAGCATAATTGTCGCATCCCCCCGCACAGCAAGCATGTTTAAGCGGGTTGTCGTTTTATTAGAGGTTAAGATATCTACTCGAGCAAATGCAGGACCAATGTCTAATCGCCCACACCCTTCCGCATAAACGGAACTTTTTCCAAATGCAACTGTAGCTAAAATAAGAGAAAGGCTAATCCAATGTTTCATCTTTAACACTCCTTATTAAGAATTAGAGAGTGCCATTGTGAAAGAAGAAGGGATAAAAATCCAAGCTTTAAAAAATTTTATACTTTTGAGTCTAAGATCACTTCTACGAATTCAGGAAATACTCCCGATGCATCGCGCCGCATGACGACCTTAAATGGAATGGTAAGATTACCGAGATGCTTTTCCATTTGCAATTCATCCCAAATTTTCTGTTTTAATGCATCGTTGACAGGCTCATTTTTATACTTTTTCAACAGATTTTTTATATACGCCTGTTCCTTGCGACGAATAATTTCAATCCCGTAAAAGGGAGGTTCTCTATGCTGTTCCATGCCAAACCTTGCTTTTTCTGACGTCTCTTGCTAAGCTACCATACTTCTTCTCAACATCAAAGGAAAACAGAATTATGTTAAAAAATGCTACCTATAAAGAAAAATTCGAACTTCTGAAAGAGTGGTTTCCTACCATCGTTCAGGAAATTAAATCTGATCTCAAAAATGATCACCTAAAACAAGACTCGCAGTTTTCGAAGAAATATTTTCCAGGCAAAAACGTCCCAAAATTAACAGCAGAAGAATTATCTGCTGGTTACCTGCAAGCTTTTTCACAGGAACCTGAAGCTGACAACATTGCCGACTTCATCTTCAATCAATGGCTACTCAAAAATACCGATGTATACCAGTACTTCGAAACATCCTTGGAAAAAATCGATCCCAATTTTACTGAGTTAACAGAACTCAGTGCAGCTCACTCCACCACTTTAATTAATGGATCTGTGCAGCAATTTGGACCCACCAAAACGTACCTCTTTTCCGTTATCAACTCTGTCGTGTTTCCTAAGTCAGCTTACGATTCCCTGCGCATTGCGGCTCAAAAAGCAGATAAAGAAACGGCCACAACTCAAGCGCATGCCAACGAACAAAAATCGTTGGAGTCTATGAAGCACTCTCATGCACAAGAAATTGCCCGTTTGACCGATAAGTATGAAAAGAAATTGCAAGGTCTGCAGAAAAAATACATGCAAGATACCGAAGCTCTGAAAAAACAAGTGGCAACACTACAACGCAAAATCAGTGGCAATGGCTAATCGCAATCCTCCATTTCCATTTACGATCGTTCCTCAAAATGAAGACGAAACGTTTATGCTGGCGGCTCTCAAAGAGGCATGGAAGGCATTTTCTTCTAATGAAGTGCCTGTGGGAGCCGTCCTTGTGCATAAAGGACAGATCATCGCAAGAGGATACAATCAAGTAGAAATGCTTAAAGATGCAACTGCTCACGCGGAAATGTTATGCATTACTGCTGGTGAAGCAGCTTTAGACAATTGGCGTTTAGCCGACACAACACTATACTGCACGGTTGAACCTTGCGTCATGTGTGCCGGAGCGATGTTGCTTTCTCGCATTCCCCAAGTTGTTTGGGGAACCATCGATACGCGTCATGGTGCCAATGGGAGCTGGGTGAATCTGTTCGAAAAACCCCACCCCACCCACTCTTTACAGTTGCGTAGCGGTGTGTTTCAAGAGTATTGCGCGACTCTAATGAAAGATTTTTTCCAAAAACGTCGTGAAGAGAAAAAAAATGGCTTCTGAAGAGGTGTGGGATCGCATTGAAAACCTTTTGATCGAAATTGCCGAGCTTCAGCAGCGCAAACTATTGCGCTGTGGCAGAGAAGTCATTCCCAATCTCACGACAGATGACGTTCTTCAACCTAATGACTTTTTAGAATTAGAACAGCATCCTGTCTTTCGTTATGAAGAGGGTCTTTTAGCAGGCGTACACACCGTCCAAATGGCTCTCAGAGCTTTTCGAAATGAGTCGGTTCATGACTAGGTTGTGTATTGTCATTTCAGGCCCTTCCTCTGATGACGTTCGCGATCAGATTCATCGCGCTAAACTGAGTGCTGACATCCTTGAATTCCGTATAGATCTTTTTGATTTCCAGACACTTGAACAAATTTCACAGTTGCAAGCAGAAGCCAACCTTCCTGTCATCTTTACACTACGCAAAGAATCGCAAGGAGGAAATAATCGCGGTAGGGAAACCCTACGTCTAGAGTTTCTAAAGCAACTCGCAACTCTACATCCCGCTTTTATGGACATTGAAGCAGAGGTCCCTCCAAGTTTCTTTGAAGAGTTAGCTACCATTTCTCCAATAACCAAATTGATCTGCTCATGGCATGACTGGGAGAGGACTCCTGATGATTTGGATACCCTCTTAGCAAGCATGAAACGTCCAAAGGCAAATTGCTACAAAATCGCCACAACAGCACACTCTACGGTTGATGCCTTGCGCATGTTAAAATTTGTGCAGCAAAAAACAAAACTGGGTTGTTCTCTGATTGGCATTTGCATGGGTGAAGAGGGCCAATCGACACGCATCTTAGGACCCATTTTTGGTTCTCTTATGACTTTTGCAGTGTTAGATGCACAAAAAAAAGTGGCCCCTGGTCAACTCACCGCTGATGAATTGCTAAACATTTATCGATTGCGATCCATAAGTTCTCACACCCAGATTTATGGTCTGATTGGCGATCCGATCTCATCAAGTCGGAGTCACCTCACTCATAATGACACGATGCATAAAATGGATCTTGATGCTGTCTACATCAAGATGCGGGTTGAGGCTGCTGAGCTGCACCCTTGCTTATCTCTCTGTTCGCAATTAGGATTCCAGGGATTGAGTGTCACGATGCCTCATAAAGAATCGATTTTCCCAGAACCGATCAACACACTCCTTTTCACTAATGGAGACATGCAAGGACACAATACAGATGGCAGTGCTGCTTTAGAATTGCTGCAAGAAAGAATTCCCGATTTGCACAATAAAACAGTGGTTATTTTGGGAGCAGGCGGAACGGCTCAAGCAATTGCTCAACAGCTTTCACAACATGGTGTCGCACTAATTTTTGCCAATAGAACGTTATACAAGGCACAACAATTAGCTCAAAGCTATGGCGGAGAGGCATTTTCGCTAGATCAGTTTGAGTCTATTGCGAAAGCAGAATATGACATTTTAATTAATTGTACGTCTGTGGGAATGAATGCTCCTGATGACTCACCTATTTGCCCATCTCATCTGCTACAAGGCGCCTTAATACTAGATTGCGTCTCATCCCCAGAAGAAACGTGCTTAATACAAGCTGCTAAAAAGCGCAGTTGTGACATTATTCCGGGCACTGCGCTATTTGCCCGACAAGCAACCAAACAATTTGCTCTTTGGTTTGGAAAATCGATTGAAAAAGATGTCTACTGCCACATCTGTGAGAAAATAAAACATGGCTGACTACCGCATCACACCTGGAACACTTAAAGGACAATTAACGGTACCACCCTCTAAATCGCAAACGCTGCGCGCCATTTTATTTGCTTCCTTAGCACATGGTCAAAGCACCATTTACAATTACCTGCCCTCACCAGATACACAAGCGATGATTCAAGCATGCCGGTTCCTTGGAGCTCACATTGAACAGTTTCCCAATCATCTAACGATCCAAGGTCTTTCAGGAAAAATTAACGGTGCTCAGGATGTAATTGACTCAGGCAATTCAGGCATTGTGTTGCGCTTTATTTCCGCTGTAGCTGCCCTGTCTAAACAGCCTATTATGATCACTGGTGATCACTCCATTCGCACCAATCGCCCCATGCACGCCCTCTTAGCTGGACTGCAGCAACTTGGCGTTTCTGCTACCTCCACACAAAATAATGGATATACTCCTTTAGTGATTCAGGGACCATTTCGTGGTGGAAAAGCTGAAATCGATGGAGAAGACTCGCAACCTGTTTCAGGACTGCTTATTGCTGCAGCACTGGCTTCAGGACCTACCACACTAACAGTAAAAAATCCTGGTGAAAAACCTTGGATCGATCTTACGTTATCTTGGTTTGAGCGTTTAAACATTGCTTACGAACGTAAAGACTACTCACAGTATCATGTTAAAGGCAATTCTCAACTAAGCGGCTTTACTTATACTGTGCCTGGAGACTTCAGTTCAGCAGCATTTCCTATTGTGGCTGCTGTGATTACAGGATCTGAACTGTGCATTCACAATATTGACATGCAGGAAGCGCAGGGGGATAAGCAACTGATCGCGATTCTAAAGCAGATGGGAGCTTCAATAGAAATAGATGCAGACAAAAAAATACTTCAAGTGAAGCGTGGACAACAAAAACTGCAAGGCATCGATGTTGACATTAACGATTTCGTCGATGCAATTGCCATCTTAGCCGTTGCTGGATGCTATGCAGAAGGCGAGACGCGTCTTCGCAATGCATCTGTAGCAAGAAATAAAGAATGCAATCGCATTCAATGTTTACAGCAAGAGTTGGCCAAAATGGGAGCTGATGTTACGGAAACAGAAGATGGATTGCTTATTCGACGTTCAAGCTTACAGGGTTCTGCAGAGCTTCATTCGCACCACGACCATCGGATGGCAATGGCATTGACTGTGGCGGCTTTAGGAGCCACAGGATGCAGTAAAGTGCATCATGTCGATTGCATTGCAAAGACATATCCTGGCTTCATGGAGCAGTTCACCACTTTAGGGGTATCCATCGTAACTATTTGATTTTTTTACCACCGAGACACAGAGAGCACAGAGAGAGCGAAAATTATTGGTTTAAACCAACACACTCTCCGCTTTCCTTTCCTCTCTGTGCTTCTCGGTGCTCTCTGTGTCTCGGTGGTAAAAAATAAAACGAACACTTAGGTTTTATGAACAGTATTATTTTATGTGGCCTGCCTGGATCAGGTAAAACAACGATTGGACGCAGGCTTGCAGAACGTCTCAACTGCGACTTTCGCGATACCGACGATTTAATCGAACGTCACTACTTGTTGCTAGCTGGAGAACATAAATCGTGTCGCGAAATTACAAAATCAGAAGGCGAAATGCTCTTTTGTGAGCTTGAAAGTACGATCATTAAACTGTTTCTGCAACCTACTAATCAAGTGATCGCAACTGGCGGAGGAACATTGCTAAATCCCCTCAATACACACCACCTGAAAAGTTTGGGTCGCTGCGTATACCTAAAAGCCTCGACCTCAACAGTACTTCCACGTATCTTGCAAACTGGCATGCCTACATACCTAGCCCCTAAGACACCTGAAACATCCCTCCAACAATTAGCTGCGGTACGCGATCCCATTTATGCTTCTGCAGCCGATATCACAATTGACGCGAATCACACTTCTGTAGAAGCTATTGTTGAAGAACTTATCCAAAGGCTACATCATGGCAAGTAACTCTTTTGGTCATCTATTCCGCATCACAACATGGGGTGAATCGCACGGAAAAGCAATTGGTGTCGTCATCGATGGCTGCCCTGCAGGTCTAGAGATTACCGAAGAAGAGATTAATCAAGAACTCGCATGGCGTTCTCCAGGAAAATCCCCTTACACATCCCCTAGAGATGAGTCGGATCGCGCAGAGATCTATTCAGGAGTATTTGAAGGGAAAACTACCGGAGCCCCCATTTCTATTATCATTGCAAACCGCGATTTTGATTCTTCGAAATATGAACCGATTAAAAATCTCTTACGTCCTGGCCACGCCAATTTCACGTATCTAGAAAAGTATGGAATCTTTGATCATCGCGGTGGAGGCCGCGCCTCAGCTCGCGAAACAGCCTGCCGCGTCGCTGCAGGAGCTGTTGCAAAAAAACTATTGCGCCATTATCAAATTGAACCCATCGCTTACATCAAAGAAATAGAAAACATTTCCAGTATCATCGAGTACGCACAATTGTCTTCTACAAACGTTCAAAAAAGCCCTCTCTTCTGCCCAGATCCTATTGCCACCGAAAAAATGATGACGGCTATTACTCAAGCAAAGACGCAACAGGACTCTGTAGGTGGCATTGTAGAACTCTACATTCCAAATCTTCCGGTAGGATTAGGCGATCCCGTCTACCATAAACTAGAAGCGATGCTCGCTTCTGCTATGCTCAGCATTCCTGCGTCTAAAGGATTTGAAATTGGTTCTGGATTTAGTGCAACTGGAATGCGCGGCAGCCAACATAATGATTCCTTCACTAAAGAACATGATAAAGTTACGACGACAACAAATCATGCTGGTGGGACATTAGGAGGCATTTCGACAGGGATGCCCTTAATTGCACGCATTGCCTTTAAACCGACATCCAGCATTCAACAGAAGCAATCCACAGTGAATCTAGAAGGGAATAAAGCCTCTTTCGAACTGCCAGAGGGTTCGCGTCATGATCCTTGCGTCGCAATCCGAGCTGTTCCGGTCGTTGAAGCGATGGCAGCTCTGGTGATCGCCGACGCTATTTTGAGTGAAAAGTTAAGTAAAACAACAAGTTAAAAAAAGAACGCAAAGGGCTGAATGAGACAATTGCATAAGTCTTCGTTTTGTTTTTTACCACAGAGACACAGAGACACAGAGAAGCACAGAGAGCGAAGGGTTGCGTAGCTTTGATGTGATCTATGTTATGCTTTTCTAACTTTTTTAAAAAGCTGAGGCTTTTTAAAAACCAGCATTCGCATGGGCTTACGCCCACGCGAAGTATTTTTTTTCATCTTACTCGTTACGTCATAACTAAATTCGAATCAATTCGTTAACCCAACCCATTTCAAATTAGCGAAGTTGAGCATGTGCTTTCTCGCTCCTTGTTCTCATTGATCACAAACATCTAAAATTGGATATTAGAAGCTGATTTTATAAATAACGTTAATTCCTTTGCGAAGCAAAGTAAATGCTAAATTGTCGCCAGACAATTTTGCCTTGGCTGGTTTTTAAAAAGCCTCAGCTTTTTAAAAAGATATCAAAAAGCCTCGCACCATTACCCTCAAAGCCACTAACCTCCCCTTGCTCTCTGTGCTTCTCTGTGCCTCTGTGTCTCTGTGGTAAAAAACAAAACGAAGACTTATGCAATCGTCTCATTTAATCCAATCAATCCCTTTCGTCCCTGTTTCCCCCTTCTTCAAACGCACGTAACCAGCGCTCCATATCAGACAAAACGTTCTCTGGAGCTTGTTTGATTTTGCGCGACTTTCGTTTTGTGGGTTGTGACTTAGGTCTAGGAAGAGGTGGTTCGGTCTTTAATTTTTCTTCGAACTGCTTGAGATAGTACTCAAAGCATTCCTCAACAGGTGCCTCTGGTTGAGGAGCTATTTTAGGCACAGATTTTGGTTTGACCTTCACTGGTTTAGGTTTTAGGCGATTGAGACAGCGTCGTTTGATGGACCCCATAAAGGCTTCTGCCGCTTCGGTTTTGGCGGAGCAGCGTCGCGCGAACCAGGCAAGTTTTTTGTCGGAAGTGACCACAGTGACACGATTGGGAAACCGTTCCTCTTGCACCCGTTCCAGGATTAGCGTGTCGGCGATTTCGCCTTGACCAGAGTATAGAATTTCTAAGTGATTGTAGTGAGAACGCGTGCCCTCACCTACTTGATAGCAGGAGTCAAACACAAGCGTCATTTCAAGATCTAAGAGTTTGGCGATAGCGTTTAAGTCTTCGATAAATTGCTGACGTTTTTGAGTAAAGTCATCAGAAACACCTAACGATCGAAATATGAGATTATAGCCATCGATATAATAGTGCATATAGTGCTAAGGCTGTGACCTTAGCAACGAAAAAAACGAACTCATTCTAGACCTTATTTTAGAGTTTCTAAGGTATAGATAAGCTTTTCGAAGGATTTATGGCGATGGGAAATGCGATTTTTTACACTTTCATCTAATTCAGCAAAGGTTTTGTCGTAATCGTTTTTGACAAAGAGAGCATCGTAACCAAATCCATTGCGACCTCTCTCTTCTGTGATAATATGCCCCTCACAGATACCAGAAGTGCATTTTTCCCATCCATCAGGACGGCATAGCGCTAAAGAGCACTCAAAATAGGCTGAGCGCTGGATATCGCTAAGGCCCTGCATGTCTTGAAGGAGCTTTCGGCGATTATCAGCGTCGTTAGCTTCTGGACCTGCGTAGCGTCTAGAGTAAACTCCAGGAGCTCCTTTTAGACAAGGCACAACCAGTCCAGAGTCATCAGCCAAAGCGATCCTGTTTAGATGCTGTGCTGCATGACGTGCTTTGATAAGTGCATTTTCTTGGAATGTCTCTCCCGTCTCTTCAGGTGGAACATAGTCAGGAAAATTGATCAGGGAAATGATATCTATGTCCTTAATGGCCTTAAACATTTCACGAAATTCGCGAATTTTGTGCATGTTGCTGCTGGCGATAACAA
The DNA here is from genome assembly GCA_013821265.1 of Parachlamydiaceae bacterium. Taxonomy (GTDB): domain Bacteria; phylum Chlamydiota; class Chlamydiia; order Chlamydiales; family Parachlamydiaceae; genus JACDHD01. The sequence continues at coordinate 55,522 of JACDHD010000003.1, forward strand.
TTTCCATAATTCCAATCTACTTATCCAAGTAACTGTTAATCGCAAGAACCTTCAATTGTTCCTCGCGGAACTTAAATGTTTCGCCTTCTTTACATCCCAACATTGCTTGTGCCAACTTGGATTGAAACGATAAAATATTTTGATCTGGATCGGCATCCCAAGGCCCTAAAATTGTATAGGTCGTTTTTCTACCTTTGGAATCCATCACATCAACAATACACGCCACACCCACTTCAGCACAGGTTACGTCGTCTTTAGTAACGATCCGAGCGCGCTTCAGCTGATCTGAAAGAACTTTAAGTTGAGACTGTAAACGGCCCCGTCTTTCCACAGCAAATTTGTATTCGGAATTTTCGCGTAGGTCGCCAAGAGCTCTTGCAGCTTCAACTTCGCGAGCATTTTCAACAACTTCGACAGTGCCAATGTGTTGAATCTGCTGTTGCACCTTGAGATAACCTTTTTCGGTGGTCCAAATGATGCCATGTGCCTCATCTTCCGTTTCTTCTTTACCCAACGACGGGTGAACAACAGCTGCTAAAGATTGAAGAATTTTGCGATCGTGATCTGAGAAGATCTGACATTTTGAAGCAAGCAGTAAAAACTCCTTCACGTAATCGAGGCTAGATCCCTCAAACAAGTTGCGAATCGCTTCGTAACGCTTTGCCAATAGGAATGTGTACATCTTTTTAACGAGATCGCGGTATTCCGCTTTATTTTCCACAACGCTGATAAGGATTAGGAAGGAGTCAAAGAAATTCTGCTGCCCTTCTTTATCGGTGAAGGGAACCTCTTCTTCGGTCAATACTTTTTGGAAGTACCAGAAGAAGAAATCGGGATGTGATTCAGGACGGTTGAGAAGTTTCTGTAGAAAGCCTTTTAATTCCTTTTGGCTTGCACCTTGATTGAGTTCCTTAAGCATATAGTCACGCAAGGCGCTGTGCTTAATTGTGACGATAAGATTGAGGAAAAGGGCAACCCAGTCCTTTCTATTCTCTCTAATTAGTCCTAGAGCACGTTTTTTAAGAGCAATGATGTCAATTGCATTGATCACATCTTCAATATCTTCTAGTTGTTGAATAAGCTCTTTTAGACTTTTTTCTGGAACTTGATAACCAAACTGATTTTCCAAACAGATGCAGATTTGTAACTCTTGCTTTGGACTGAGCTCGGAACTGGATAGCTGTGCGATCAGCTTTTCTTTCATCACTTCGCGCACTTCTTGGTTTTTTTTGCCATCGGTTAGGTCTCGCAAGAAGTCGTAGGCTGCCACGATGATGTCATCGACACTGATTTTATTTTTAATGGCTTTTTGGAGGCGCTCTTGCTGAGAGAGCTCCGATTTACGTAGGCGGAAAGGATCGCGAAGGGCTTCTGGAGACTCAATGAGTGGATCTTTTTTCAATTTCGCGCGTGTTCCTTGCCACCATTTTGTCCATTCCTTTTCAGGAATAACAAGTTCCGATAAGGCATCTTTAATTTCTGAAGCTGTCTGAGGACCTAAATCTTGTAAAAGTAGCTTAATAACGCCTACAGCGTCTTTTTTGGCTTCCTCTTCTAAAAGATCTGGATCTGCGAAACGACGGGCAAAAAAATGTTCATTTTTTAAAGGGACAATGTTTTTAAAGGCATTGTCAAATGTCAAGTGCTTGCGTCCTGCAACGTTTTCGAATTCGACTGTCACTTGTTGACGTACTGTAGAGACTTCTACGATTTCTCCTGTGCCCCATCCTCCTGGATGAAATACAAATTTTCCATTCTCCATATGATTGAGAAGGTCATAATTGGTCATAGCCCCTTGAAAGTTTTCTCTTGTTCTCATTCCCACAAGACGCATTCTTTCATTAAACTGAGGTTGATCGCCATAGCGTTCTTGAAGGGCTTTGGAGACTAGTTCTGCGAGAAGTGGTGTATTGGTGGTTTGAACTTCGATCAGGGCTTTCAGAACTCGATATGAATCTTCCTTATCCTGAATGGTTTGCCACAGGGGAAGCCCTGCCTCTACTAATTTACCGAAAGACTTGGCAAAGTCGGAATTTTTAACTGTTTGCAGAATTTTAATCCATTCTTCTACATCTGCCTGATCGCCGGCACAGTATTCTTCCCATAGCTGCAAAAACTTGGGAAAATTGCGACTGCTGATTTGCGTTTTAAATTCCTCTAAATAGGCCATTTGTCACCCTCCGTAAATCCGTCATTCAGGAGAGTATGCCCTACCGTAGGTATTATTTTCAAGGAATAGTCAGAAAAGGGATCACGCGCCTTTTCTCTTCATCCAAAGTCAAGTTGGTGTGAAAATGCAATTGGACTCCATATTCTTTCTCATTACAGATGTATTGATCAATTCCATTCTCACGCGCCTTGCGTGAAAAAATCACAAACTCATAATCATCCGTATCATCAACGTAGTTGAGCTTATCCAAATGCTTTGAATTGATAAGGTAGGTGCAATGGACCACAGGAACTTTAAATGTTCCTACCATCGATCGATTGATAATATATTCGTAATTAGGGTGATCTTTATAATATCCACTTTCTGTTGCATCGCAAAAGAAATTGGCATATCGGTCACATGGCTCAGGGATAGAACGCAACAGCGGAGCAATAATCGGCCTATCCTTGTGAACCAGATCCTTTAGCGTGCTAGGAACAATAAAATTATCGCAATCCACAACAAAATAATAGTCGGCTTTGGATTCTTTTGCCTTTTCGAGACTGCGGTTACGGATGTTTGCTAATATTTTAAATCGAGTCGGCGCCCAATCATGAGGATTGGTAGACATTACCTCTGCAACATCTTTGTTTTCTAAAATCACATCTTTATAATGTTCTTTATTTTTTGCGATCCAGTTCGCTATCACCTTTAAGGTGTCGTCGCTGTTATTATTCGTATTAATATAGATTGTCATTAGCTTCTTATCATAATCGAGATTCTCAAGACATTTGAAAAATTTTGGCAATACATGATCTTTATTTCGAGCTAACACAGCAACAAAAACGGTTTTATTTGGCTGTGCAAGGACGATTTCTTCATCCGTACCGCTCTTCTCAAACAACGCTTTCCATTTTTGCGCCAAGACATCCCATGTGTAATCTTTTAAAATAAATTCACCAAGCTTAGCACGATCTTGCAGCGTGATTTTGTGCGCATTAGAAAATGCAGCTAACAAGGTTCCCAGATATTGATCTGGGCTTGAGCATTTAATGCTTTGAGGTACGGTTTCCGACAAAGCTGATCCCTCAATGATCACAGGCATAGCCCCCGCCAGCTGTGCGCGTAGGCCCGTAATGCAAAACGTTTCAGGAGCAATGCAGGGATAGGTCCAGAACGACGCGTTGGCAAATGCTTGATTTAACTCGGCGTGGCTAACCATTCCATGATCTGTCACTCCCATCGGAGCGATGTTGGCTAATTGGGCGCGCATTTTGGATTCTTTTTCAGGAGAAATCAGTCCCCAATGCTGCCACCCATAGTAGAGATCCAAAGTTGCTTTAGGATAGGCCTGATGGACCTTTGGCCATATTTCTAAAAGCACTTCAAGCCCTCGCGCATAGTTGGAGGCGTAAATACAAGAGTAGGGATTGGTCCGTTCTTTTACAGGTGCAAATTGAGTAGGATCGATTCCATTGCCGAAAATATGAGTAAATTTTGCAAAGCCGGGATTAACTGAAATCCATTGAGCGCGCTGCCAATGAGAAATCCAAAGCACGTCACTAAATCCATCGATCTGTGCCGGAGTTAATTGCCAATGGTAGGTATCATGAGGCCAGAAATACACTTTGTGCGCTTGCAGCTTAAGTTTGTCAGCGATATCGGGCATCCTCCAGGAAATAGCAACATCGAATGGCTTATCGTGTTTGTAATCGACTGATACAAACTGTGGATTTGCTTCTGGCAGGGAATGCCTAGAATTCTCTGGTGGATATCCTAAGACGTATACTTTGTATCCTTGCTTTGCTAAGGCTTGTGACATGTAAATCACAGCCTCTTCCGATCCTGTCATTCCCTTTTGAATGCTATCAGGATCCCAAGGTTTCATCCCTTGGACAAAGTAAGTAACGATTGCCACGGTCTTTTCGAGCTCCGCATAAATAGGGGCTGTCACTATAACTAAGACGCAAAGTATAACGGTTCGCAACATAGGTAATCCTAGATAAATAAATCTTTGAATTTTCCAATCTAATACAGAATTTCATTTCCCACGAGTTTTTTGTTAAAATTGACAATATTGGATGACTACCTTCACAGAGAATAATATACACGGAGTTGAAAACTCCATGTTCATAATATTATTTTTCAACGCAAAGACGCAAAGGCCGCAAAGAGGGGTTACAAGTTATTGACGACTCTATGAATCCCTTCCTTCACGCTTGGCTGACCAAAATTAATAAGAAATCCAAGTTTTATACCAGTTAATCGTAGATAGGTCAGCAGTTGTGTTTTATGAATAGCATGTTCTTTTTCCGTAGCTTTCACTTCAATGATTACTTTGCTCTCTACAAGGATATCAAGAATTAACGAATCCCTCACAACAGTATTTTTGTACTTTACTGGAACTACAAGTTGCTTTTGAATCTGTAAACCTCTTAAGTTCAATTCATGGCATAATGAACTTTCATAAACACTTTCCAGTAATCCAGGCCCACCTAGAACACGATGAACTTCAATGGCAGCACCAATAATTTTATGTGAAATCTCATCTTCATTCTTTGCGCCTTTGCGTCTTTGCGTTTCAAAATATCTGACAATGAGGATAAATTAGTTCCACATCTAGCGTCCATTAATAATTGTCATCATTTAAGGAACTCCAATTTCTCAAATGATGAGCTTCCCTCAACCTTCTATCATCAATCTTTATCTAGAGCAGCTCAGGGAACGGTTTTCTTCACTTAGTACTACCCCAGAAGTATTTGTAGGTAGTTGTTGGTATCTGGCTTCTATCCAGCAGCGCCCACCACCACAGCTATCCTCCGAAGGATGAATGCTCTCAATTTGAATGACACCCATTTCCTGAGCTTTCAACACAGCCTGTTGAATGCTACCCCCATTGTAATCATCGACCCACAAAAGGGTTTCAGGATGTGCTAAAGCTGAACAATTGATAATGTCCTTCAGGCAGTAGTCATAGTTGTGATTGCCATCTACATAAATTAAATCAAATTTCTCATTAGGCATTCTTGCAGCAAATTCAGGAACGGCTACAAGGGAATCTCCAATAACAAAAGTAAAAGCATCTTTGTATTTTCTTTTAAAAAAGTCAGCTGCAGGCTGTGTGTAGCCATGATGGTTAATATCAAATGATACAAAGCGTGTGAGGTTCGAACAATTTTGGAAAAATGTGTCTGCACTATGGCCACCATTTAATCCAATTTCTGCCACACTGGTGATGTGCGGATACAACTTTAAGGTATTCTCAAACTGCTTTTTTTGTGACGCTGTCATGTAGCCTTCATTATTTTGTGAGTGCAAAGGCGACAAGTTATATCCATTTACGTCTAAATAGTAATCCAAAGTAATTGCCTTTGAATCATTGAGAACCCTTGCAGAGTATTTATCAAAGAGTTCAGAAAGAGTGTCCAATTCATGGACTCCGGCAAAATGCACAATGAAATCGCCTGGTTTATAATGCGATTTCGGAGAAATCCATGTGATCTCTTCAGCAAAAGAATTGAGGAATCGCTGAGGAATAATCTTCGTGTGCATCTTCACATCTGCAGATAGCTCCAATTCCAAAAGCATCGCTTGCTGCTCCCACCAAATGTGGTTAATGCATTCTTGGCGTGCGTAGACATTGCGCAAAAATTGCCGACTCCACTCACAATTGCGAATAAGAAACTGTCCGGAATTGATCTGAGGACCACCTAAAGCGATGATAAAGTCATACTTATCATCAATGATATCTTCTAATGGAATTGCTAAGTTCATCACTAGTGAATCGGCATCTGACCAGAAAATCCACTCATAGTCGCTATTTTCCATCGCTTTGAGAACAAGCAAAATCTTGCTCCAGGCAATTGGACGAGAACTATCTTGCGACTTTTCACTCCAAATGAAATCGTAATCATGCTGCGTACAGTACTCCTTTTTGTTCTCAAGGCCAAGTCGCACGGCTTCTTTATACTTGTCACCACTAGCTAGAGTCACTACAGCAATATCTGCAGCAGCTAGGAACGTTGTACAGCAAACAAAAATTAATGAAAGGATTACTTTTGTAAAAGTCATGGTGTCACCGCTGTTACAGGATTTACTAGCAATTGTTCCAAAAGCTTAGCTTTTGCGAATCCAAGATTTTGTTCCACGCAGGTACGCACCTCAGGGCTTAAATCTTCTCTTTTTAACAAATCTAAACTTGCTTGATGGGATTCTTCATATTTGCCAATCCAATAGGCAGAAATTGAATATTCTAAAGGGATGCCAATGTCATGCATCCACTGATTGACGAATAAAACATCTTTAGAAATCGGGAGTGTGAGACCTAACTTAGCGGTCTGATACCCTTTTTCAAAGTTATTTTGGTTTCTATAATAATTTGCCAAATGATAAATGGGCTCTGCACGTGAAGGACGATAGATAAATGATTTCTTGTAACTATCTAAAACAACTTCTGGGGCCATTTTCATTTGTTCCTGCAGATATGCTACAGCCAACATTGCGTAAAAAACTTCCTGATCCCATTCACCCATTTTGACGCGTTTTTCATAATTTTCTAAGGCTTTTGGATAATTTCCAGCATCGCGATAGCTCTGTGCCAAGTAAAAAACATAGCGACTGTTATTGGGTTCCTTTTCTAAGGCGGCCTCAAGAATGGCAGCATCTTTCTCGTATATTTTTGGGTCGCGAGAACGAACTCCATCTTTTGTATAAATGTTAACTACCTTATCTAGAGTTGCAACAGTTCTTGAGGCAGGGAGTGCGATTACTTCATGCACAACACCGACCCATTTCCAATCCTGATGGTTGTTAAGAAGTTGAACTTTTCCAAATTTTGTTCCACCTGAGGTAAGCGTAACATAGTAGTAGTCTTTATCGAGGTTTGGCAGTTTGAAATCGGGTTCATAAACAAGGTACTCATCGGCATCAATGAAGAACACGTAGTCGGCTTTATTTTGAGCGAGCTGAAGTGCTTCATTGCGATTGTGCTCAAAATTGACCCAAGGGCGTTCGTAGAGGGTTCCTGGAACTCCATGTTCCTTCATGAACTTTTTGATGATATTTTGAGTGCCATCGGTTGATCCGGTGTCAACGATGACCCAGGAATCAATGATGGGTAGAACAGAGGTTAAGCAACGCTCGATCACCTTGCTTTCGTCCTTCACAATCATGTTTAGGCACACGGTTTTATGTGGCACGTCGCTGACAGAGTAAAGCGAAAACGATACAAAAAGAGTCTGCATTACTAGGAGGAGCTGGATATAAGCGCGCATGTGAAGGCCCCTATTTTGATTGCTGCAACGCTTATAGCGAATGAGTTTCATTCTGTAAATATTTTTTGGTTTTTTGAAGAAGGGACAGAGACAAAAAGTAAGCAAAAGGCACAAAAGATGAAATGGAAACGATTGCAAAAGTCAGGTTAAAGCTTTCGAAAAAACCGCGAAGCGGTTAATAAGCCACGCGAGTGGCGACAGATGTTAGCCACAGGTGACCGAGCGAAGCGAGAGAACCCGTGGAACATGCACATAAACCCCGGAGCCACAACGTGGCGACACGTTACTGTGTTCCTTAGCGAAGAATTTTCAGGATGGGCATGATCGCCTTCGGCGGCAGGATAGGCAGGATTTCTTATCTAAACGTATTTAAAGACCTCTACATCATATCCTGCGCTCATCCTACCGCCGAAGGCGATCCTGCCTATCCTGTTACTTTTCTGTTAATATGGTTATTTCAGAAGCATTTTAATTGTTTAAGACAAAGGTGCTGAGATCTAACTCTCTTCGTATGTGTCTAATCCGATAATGATGAGGATCGCCTTCTTCTCCCTGAATATCTCTATACCGATTAATAAGATTTTTTACGGAATTGAGGAAGCTGTCTGTCGAAATCTTGTGAATTCGATTTTCTAATGTTATAACATCAGTCGCGAGCTGTATCGCTTTGTCATATCTTTCCAATTGCTTTTTCAGATACAAGTAATTCTCACTTCTCTGAAGCCTAAAACGACCATATATTAGCATGATTTTTCTGCTATAACGTAGGAAAGTAAGAAATGCAATAACTAGAGCAGGCACTATAAGATTCGACAATATAATTGCCCATATTGCTGTAACACAAAAAATAAGATATTCACTTGTTGACGGTCTCGCACCAATCCCAAAACCGATCGCAAAGCCTCTTCGATAGCGATACTCAGTCAACCACTCCGTGGTGCGATGAATTAATATATTATCACCCAGCTTGCAGTTATTTTTTACAAGTGACTTGATTGCTGGAAAACATTTTTCAGCTGCTTTCAATACTTTCAACTCATGCCTTTTGATCATGTCGTCACGTGTCACAGCACGAGCCTCTTTTGAAACCATGCTATATCGCTGCATCGTTCCATCAGACATAAACGAGGCTATATGCCCTACTAACTCCAGCGGAAGTGTTTGTGACCCAACAATTAAACTACTCATAAAAACAAAAACCTAATAAATAATAGTTTTCTATTATAAACAAACAAAATCATTTCGTCAATACCTCCTTTTTATTCTCCTAATGTCCTTTTCCTCCCCCCCTCTTTTCCTACCTTTTTAATCAAATTTGAAAATTTTATTTAAACATGGTATCCTTATATAAGGGGGATGTTTAATGAAGCAGGAGAGCAATTTTAATATTTTTGATCCGTCTAGCCATCGTCCAAAGACTCCTAAGAAACCTTCTGCGCCTATTTCTCCCCCAAAAAAAAGTTCTGAACCTTCCACTTCCTCTGAAGATCCCGAACTGTTGCTCAAAAAAATGCACGAAAAACAGAAAGAAATTCAAAGTCGCCTGGAAAACACCTACACTAAAGGCGGGGTAACCCCTAAAAGTTTGGAAGAGTATGTTCACGGCTTAAATCCCTCTTTTCGTACTAAGACGGAGCAAGATTTTAAAAAATTGGAAGCTGACATCACAGATGTCGTAGGAAAAACCCCCAAATCAAAAAGACGCATACGAGTCGGAACGGCCGCACATGCAGAGAAAGAGCGTAAGGGAAAGACTCTGGGTTCCCGAAAAAAATGGATCCCAATGAAGTAATTCTATGGCAAAACGCATCTTACTTGTTTCAAAAGAGGGCCGTAGCCAATACGACGTTCTTAATTTTTTTACGCGCCAATTTGGAGAAGCCCTCTCACGAGCTGGTGCCGACTGTGAATTTTTTGAAGCCTCCGAACATTCCCTTCTCACTCGCTTTGCCACTTGGAAGCCCGATATCGTTTTTTCTTTTAACGGCATTCTTCCTGATGAAAATGGATACTTTTTTGCCGACCTCCTACAAATTCCCCATCTTTCCTTTCTTACAGATAGTCCACAAGGCTTTTTACCCCTTGCCCATAGCCCTTACACAATCTTGACATGCGTGGACCGCGCAGCTTGTGATTTTTTTAAAAGGCTTCACTTCAATAATGTTCTATTTATCCCCCATGGTGTAAGCAGCGAAGCTTTAGCTCATCCCCCCTCTCTACACCTGCCTAGGCCCTATGATGTCACAATGCTGAGCTCTTTCATCGACTATGAAAAAATTCATGCGCAGTGGCAAGAAAAGTACGATGCAGGCTTTTGCCGCGCCCTGGAAGAAGCTGCCGACATTGTGCTGTCCGATGAAAAAACATCGTACGTAACAGCCTTGTCGCATGCACTTGACCGCTATTCGCGTCAAATTAAGGGATTCGATCCCAAAAAAATCGATTTCATTCGCTTACTGACTAGCTTAGAAAACTACATACGCGCCAAGGATCGCATCGAACTGGTTAAAGGCATCACAGACGCCACCGTGCATATATTTGGCACTGGCAGCGACAGGTGGAAGGATTTTTTGGGGAATCCGAAGAATGTCATTGCACACGAGGCTGTGCCCTATGATCAAGCCCTCCAGATCATGCGTCAGAGCAAAATCGTTCTAAATAGCTGTCCTTCATTCAAAACCGGAGCTCACGAACGCATCTTTGCAGGAATAGCAAATGGCGCCCTGGTTATCACCAACGATAACCTTTATATGCGCGAAACGTTTACCGACAAGCAAGATATTGTGTTTTTCCCCGCTGCAAAATGGGAGAAAACGAATGATCTTGTAAATGAGTACCTAAAAGAGTCTGAGAAGCGTTATGAAGTGGTTGCAAAAGGACAAAAAGTTGTGAAAGCGCATCACACATGGGATCAGCGTGCTCAAAGTCTTCTGCAGCAGCTTGACCCCATCCTTGAGCGAATCCAATCTCGCGAGAAAAACAAACTAAATTGACTGTAACAGACTCCGAGATTAACTAAACGTCCAAGCATGAATTTACCATTTCAGAGTAAAATGACCAGACCGGGACGGTCTGGCTACATTGAAAAATTCCTTGATTCGAATAGACAACAAAAATATGCTTTTTTGAGCTCTGGCCCCGTTGACGATTGGATCGAAAAAAGAAGGTAGCCAGGCCGTCCCGGCCTGGTCTTTATATTGATTTACAAAATGAATATTAGCGATTTTTACCAGACCGGGACGGTCTGGCTACCTTATAGTAACTGAGGTTTATGGTGCCTCAAAAGATACGATTTTAATCGTTGCACTTGCAGAACTGCGTCATGTGCAATATATAATCCTTTGTTTGCACAAGCCTTATAAATAAATCTACAACACAAAAACCAACTTACAATACCCAGCAGAGCGGATGCACCTGTTCCCAAGTGCAACATTAATCCTAAAGATTGCCCAGCTTCAAGAAAGATGACTGACAACTCCGCCACCAAAGGAATAATTGTAAACCAAAAGACGAGGCTGATCCCAATTAGAATTGGATATAATATAGATGCTTGCTTTATCGAAAATACATTGATGGAGTGACTAGCATCGACTTCTTTACCTGACGTCTTTAACGCTCTAAATGCTGCATCAGTCATGGGGAGAGAGATGTCTAATTTCTTTATATTAGGATATTTTTTAAGTGCATCTGCAATGAAACGAGCCTCATGCTCCTCAATCGGCATATTTGAGTCGCCCCTTTCAGCAATATGACTGATCGAGAATTCTTCTATTCGTCTATTGCTGGGAAGCGAAACTGTTTCGTTAAAAGGTGTTCGAAAATATGCATGCCAACAAAGTTCTAATAATTGTTTATTTTTTAATAAAATTCTCGTTTCATCATTATTTCCATCTCTTAGCACATCCATTAATGTTTCAGATTCAGATTCAAGGAGAGCAATCATTCCCTTACAAAATTTTCTAGGAATTTTTAACGTTGGGTTGTAGAAATATATATGCGTTAAACCATAAAAAAGAGCATGGGGCCTCAGAAAGGAAAAGTTTGACATGATTTGATTGAAAAACGCATTGAACGTAATTCCTTCAAGAATTACTTCTTCCTTTGATGTTGGTAAAGTATGAAAGGAAGGGCAGGTTAATAGTTCTGTCCATTGATTTTTTTGAGCTAGTCTTCTAAATCGTTTAGGAATTTGCGTATCGGCAAATCCTTTACACTCTTTTGAAACCCTTCGAATGGTTCCAAGTTCTTTAAGACTTAAAAAATCGCACTGTATTGTCAATGTCACTGGTCTTAAAGCAACAATCCGATTATCCACTTCGCTATTTTGTGGAGCAGGCAAAGCCGAATCATGAGGATTAGATCGAAAAAGACCAGCAACATACTGCATAATGTATTTCCTAATTATTAATAATTACACAAGATTCTACAAATACTTTTATAATAAATCAACAATTTATTGGTTAACGTAATACTCTCGATTTTAAACTTTGACAAAATTACTGAACTCCTCATAAACTACTGTAAATTAAATAGATGCGAGTACTTTATGGAAAAAGTTAGTCAAATTCCTGGCGCTAGCACGCCACCCCATTCTCCTCAAACCTCAAAAAGTGTGTGTTACCCTGTAGCAAAACGCATTTTTGAACAGCTTGGGGGCATCTCCTATCAAGTCGCATTGTGCGCAGCGGTAGTTGTTATCGTGCCCTTAGAGTTATTAGCGGCAGTCGTTGTGACAGTTTTGATTGCGGCTGCTATCATCATTGCCTCTCCGTGGTTTTTATTTTCAAACTCAAAACATAAGACAAATGCCCTACACAATGCTCAGGCAGTCATACGTGAGCTCTTTGCAACCGCTGTTATTACTGCGATGTATCCCTTTGAATTGACTTCTCGAAACGACTATTCTCCAACAAAAAAGACTCCGATGATTTTCGTCCACGGCTACCTCCACAATAGCTCCGGTTGGCGCGTCATGGTCAATCGTCTTAAGGCCGCGGGAATTGACAACCCTATGTTTTTCATCAACCTAGGTTCTCCTCTCCAATTAATGGAACAGTACAACGAATCTCTTGAAAAAGAAGTAGCTAAAATTATGGACACAACAGGCGCTTCACAAGTCATATGGGTAGGCCATTCCATGGGAGGCTTGTTGGGAGCAAGTTATGTACAAAAACATAAGGAAAAAGTCAAAACGCTCATCACAATTGGATCCCCGTTAGAGGGAACTAAGATGGCAGTTCTAGGATTTGGACGCTGCTCCAATCAAATGAAAAACGGCTCTGACTACATCAAAAAGCTCAAAGCAACTCCTCATGAAACGCCCTCGTTGTGCTTCTGGAGCAAACAAGACGCAGCTATATTTCCCAGATGGTCGGCCAAAGGGCCTAAGACTCCACAGACAAATAGTCAGCTGCTAGACAAGCACGGACATCTCTCGATGTTCTTTAGCCGGAAATTGTGTAATCAATTAATTGCTCATCTTCAACAGCAAAAGTGAGATAACTTAATAAAACGTTCTCACAGAGCCTTTGAAAGCGTTTTATTCTAATGATGTTTTTTCATCTATAGTTTATGGTCCTTATACCATTGAACAGGATCCTTTTTTAACGCTTGCACCATTAAAGGGAGGGTTTTTGCCACATCTCTCTTTGGAGTCCAGTCCAGAAGCTCTTTTGCCAATGAAACATCTATATCGTAATGTGCATCAGAAATATCAATCATCCATGGCTGTATAAATGGCTTTGGATAGAACGGAAGTTGGTTTTCGATCCATACAACGGCTTTTGCGAGAAATTTTGGGATTGAATAAGTTGCAAATTCTTTTTTAAGAATCAATTTTCCTAATTGCCTTTGTAAAAAATCATAAGAATAGGAATTTGGCTCGCCCAAAATCATGACTACCTCATGAGGCAGCTCATTTCTTTTTTGAACGGCGCTAAAAAAGGCATCTGCTAGATCATCAAGATGCAAAAAGGGAGAACCGCTGTTAATGTCTCCAGAAAAGAAATTTTTCCGCATTTCGTTTTCATTTATTCTTTTTATTTGCTGAGAGATAGGAATGGAATTGCAATAATCATCATAACACCCTGCAATTCGAAAAATCACTAGATGGACATCTTCATTTTCTTCATATAAAATTTTTTCGGAAATCACCTTAGATTTAGGATACTCCCACTCTGGACGTAAAGGAGAATTTTCATTAATCTTTTCACCTTTTTGGCAGGGTTCATAAACCAACAAAGTGCTTGAGAAGATAAACTGTTTTACTTGAATCTTCTTTTTTAAACTTAGAATAAGTCGTTTAGTGCCCTCTATTGTAATGTCTTGGTACTTTTTCCAGTCTTGATCACCAAAACTGTAATAAGCGACTAAGTGAATGACAGAATCTATCTCATCGCCAAACTTTTCTCTGATCTTTTCTAAACAATCGTCAACCATTTCGTCACTGGTGATATCCATTTGAAAGTAATTCTCTTGCTGAACTTCGTGTGGTTCTTCATTGTCTGTGGCAATAATGGTAAATGCATCCCCAAACCTTTTGATGATACTCTTTCCCAGTCTTCCATTTGCTCCAGTAATCAAAACGATTGGCTTTCTCATGTAATCTCCATTTAAACCCATCTTGGAAGAATCAAAAAATAATTTCAATCGATTTAAAATTTTTCTTATTTTGAGAAAAAAGAGTTGCCTTAAACTCTTTTTTTTGACTTCTTAAGGTTAGGAAATTTGGTATAACATTTATGAAAAACTTTTGTGATTTAGACGCCCATCCATATCCATGGGATTATAATCCCTCTAGCTGGTTTCAGCGAATTAGAGTGGCCATTCTTGCACTTGTAGCATTTATTATCGCAACCTACCTAGGATTATACCAGTGGGGTTTGGTTGATACGTTATGGGATCCAGTTTTTGGAGAACAATCTGCTCTGGTACTGACCTCTGATGTCTCCCATCAAATGACTGATTGGATACGAATACCTGATGCTATTTTGGGAGCTTGTGCATATCTTGGAGATGTTGTTTTTGCTTTAGCAGGATCCACAAGAAGATGGCAATTTCGACCTTGGCTTGTGCTTCTCTTTGGATTAGATGTCATTCCACTCGGAATTGTTAGCGCCGTTTTGATTTTTTTACAAGGCGCTGTTATAGGAAATTGGTGCTTCCTCTGTATCGTTACAGCTATTATTTCATTAATACTGGTCGTATTAGCTTACGATGAGGTTTGGACTTCAACTATTTACTTGTACAGAGTTTGGAAGAAAACAAGAAATTTAAAGCTCTTGTGGAGGACTTTTTGTGGAATCCCTTCAGAAGAAGCCTATGAAATAGCAAATAGTATGGTGAAGTAATTATGTGGGCAAGACATTTTGAAGTCTTTTTGTCTATTTGGCTTTCTCTGAGTTGGCTTATTTTCCGCTACCCTAAAGACTCATATTTAATGCTTCACGATTTTTCCATCGCTCTTATAATCACAACCATTTCTTTGCTAAACTATAAATATAGATATATCCATTTGCTTAATCTCTTTACTGCTCTTTGGCTAATAATCCTTGTCGTGGTTAGGCACACTCCAATCACTGATGCACCTTACCAAAATTATATGGTCATTGGCTTAATTCTTTTAATATTTGCTGTTATCCCGCCAAGAGCGTCTCATCCCCCAGAAGAATGGGAAAACTTTATCGAAAGTAAACTGAATAAGAACTTAAAAAAATAACCCTACATACGCTCGACGGCTTTGACACCTAGGATAGATAACCCCTGCTTAAGAGTACCTGCAACAGCCTCACATAGCAATAAACGACTATTTTGCTGCTCAGAACCCTCTACTCGGCAATCTCGGAAGAATGCATTAAATTTTTCCGCCAATCCATACAAATAATCGGTCAAACGATTTGGCAACAGATCTCGCGCTACCTGCTCTAAAGCCTCTTGAAACTGCGCTACGTGTAATCCTAAAGCAACTTCTGAAGGATGTTCTAGCACAATCTTAGCTTCGCGACGCACTACCTCCATATCTGCTTGCACCTTGCGCTTGATTCCCTCAACACGCACATAAGCATACATCAGAAATGCTGCTGTATTGCCTTCAAAACGCAACATGCGATCGTAGCTGAAAACATAATCTCCAGTACGGTTGCATGACAAATCAGCATACTTAATGGCTCCGATTCCCAGAGCCTTTGCAAGGTCATTCTGCTCATCCTGAGGCAATTCAGGCACCTTTTCTTGCAAAATTCTCTTCGCTTCATCGATAGCTGTTTCCAATAGATCCATCAAGCGCTCAGTATCGCCAGAACGGGTTCGAAATTTTTTCCCATCAGCTCCCAAAACTAATCCAAAAGGAACATGATCCACTTGCACGCGCTTGGGATCCAAGTAACCGGCCTTCTCAGCTGCCTGAAAGATCATCGCAAAATGGGTCGCCTGCCCAGCATCGGTCACATAAATTAAACGGTCGCCCTTATCCACTTCGATGCGATAACGTATTGCAGCTAGATCTGTCGTGTCGTAGTTGTAGCCACCATCAGATTTTTGCACCATCAAGGGCAATGGCTCGCCTTCTCGATTCTTAAATCCTTCCAAAAAGAGGCACTTAGCTCCATCAGAAACCTGTATCAACCCCTTCTTCTCCAAATCTTTCACTAAATCAGGCAACTGCGAATTATAAAATGACTCCCCACGCTCCTCAATCTTCACATCAAGCAAATCATAAATCTCTTGATACGCCCGCCGCGAAATCTCACAAATAATCTGCCACGCCTGCAAAGAAGCTTTGTCCCCTCCCTGCAACGCCACAACTTCCAACTGAGAACTACGCTTAAAGTCTGCATCGTTGTCAAAACGCTGCTTCGATTCCCTATACCACTGCACCAAATGCGTTAAATCAGTCTTCTTCTCCCCAACCAATACACCGGGCTCCACTTCCTTGATGTACGCGATCAACATCCCAAACGCTGTACCCCAATCCCCTACATGATTCAAACGCAACACGTCATGTCCCAAAAACTCAAATAACCTAGCCAAACTATCCCCAATAATGGTCGAACGCAAATGGCCAACATGCATCTCTTTAGCTGTATTCGGTGAAGAGAAATCAATTACAACCTTCTGCCCCCCCTCCCTTCTCTCTACCTTCCCAACAGCCCCAGCAATAAACTTATTATCCAACGTAATATTGATAAACCCAGGCCCGGCAATCTCCAACTTACTTATCCAATCGGCCTTAACATGCTTCACAATCTCCCCAGCTACAACCCTCGGACTCAACTGCAACAGCTTCGCCATCTTCATCGCCGAATTACACTGATAATGCCCAAACTTATCACTGGTACTCTGCACGATCTCCAAAAACTCATCCCCAACCTGCGGATAAGTCCCACGTATCGCCTCTCTAAATGTCTTCATCAATAAATTAATCATATTCGCTATTCTATCCTACAAACTTAAAAGTCTCAAACGTTTTAGAAAAAAAGGGGGACGCCGTCCCCCTTTACCCCCTGCAAAAGGGCCGTGGGCCCTCTTGACACCCTTTTTAGTGGAGTCTCTTCAGCATAAAAGTTATACAGCAAACCTTTTATTTTTATTCGTTATTTTGAAAACTTCGTTTCCAAAATAAAAAAAGTTAGCTGTCACTTATACTTAAAGGTACTTCACAAAAGGATCAAGCGATCACAGATCCTTTGTAGGATGTATAAGGAGCACCCCTTTTCTAAAATGTGTGACGTTTAGGTGTGTAGAATGGTTGACATTGATGAATTAGAATGAAGAATTATCTTTTTTGCAGGGCGGGACGCCCTGGTTACTTTCAGGCCGAGGACGGCCTGGCTTAGGAATCAGGCAAGGGAAGTAGGAACTTTTGCGGTACATCCGAACAAATCAACATCTCTTTGGCAAACGCACAACCCCACTAAACTTTTAAGAAAGGGGGGTGTTTCTTTGCTCATGTAAAGAGTTTGTGATTCTTTTGTCTCCTTATAGAGAAGTGCATTTAATTTTAAAGCTTCGAACCAAACTTTTTCCAATTTTGAAAACGAAGTTTTCTAAATTGATATAGAAAATGTTTGCTGCGAATACTTTAGAACTAAACACACATTCTATAAAGGGTGTCAAGAGGGCCCACGGCCCTTTTGCAGGGGGTAAAGGGGGACAGCGTCCCCCTTTTTCTTCTTAGAAGTTGAGTGGAGTCATACGTTTGCCGATTAGATGTTTGAGGTTGTATTCGGCCATTTCGTCGGCGGCTTGGCTGGTGGGTTTGTTTTCGTGTTCCGCTTTTTCGAAGAGGGAGAGGAGGCGATCGTAGATGCGGTTAACTTTTTCGCGGGCGATGATGGGATTGTAGCCTGTTGGGTCGAGTTCGATGGCAGCGTTGATGATGCCACCTGAGTTGATGATGCAGTCGGGGGCGTAGAGGATATTTTTTTGGGTTAATTGGGCGCCAAGGGAGGGATTTTCGAGTTGGTTGTTGGCGGAGCCTGCGATTGCTTTGCATTGCAGTTGAGGGAGGGTGGTGGAGTTGATGCTGTTGCCCATCGCGCAGGGGCTTAGGATGTCGCATGGGGTTTTGAAGAAAGCTTCTGGTGAGACTGTTTTGGCGCCGTATAGGTGAGATAGATGGTGGAGGAGGTATTTATCGAGGTCGCTGAAGATTAGGTTGGCGCCTTCCCAGAAGAGGATGTCTGCTAGTTTGCTGCCTACGTGGCCGAGACCTTGGATAGCGATTGTTTTTCCGGCTAGGGAGGGATTGTTCCATAATTTTTTTGCGACAGCTTGCATGCCGCGGAAGACACCGTGTGCCGTGAAGCGGCTGGGGTCACCGCTGCTGCGTTCGGTGGGGAGGGCAACGACGTAGGGACTTTTTCTGCGGATGACGATCATATCTTCTGGGGCAGTGCCTACGTCTTCGGCTGCGATGTATTGACCTTGGAGGTAGTTGAGCACTTCGCCGAAGGCGAGTAGGAGGCGGTCGCGTTTTTGGGTGACCGGGTCGCCGATGATGACGCTTTTGCCGCCGCCGAGGCCATCTTCGGCGAGAGCTGATTTGTAGGTCATTCCTTTGGCTAATCTAAGGACATCTTGAAGGGCGTCGTTTGGGGTTGGGTAGGGGTACATGCGGGTGCCACCTAGGGCGGGCCCTAATGTGTTGTTGTGAATCGCGATGAAGCAGTGCAGGTTGGCTTCGGGGTCGATCGCTTCGATGACGCGTTGGTATCCGGAAGTAGGAATTTCTTTGATTGTCAGCATAAACTTACCCTAAAATGTCTTGATTTATAATTCCACAACCATATATCTTTAAACCCAAGATTTTTATTTTTTACAGGCGGGGTCGCAATGACAAAAGAGGTAATAACACACGAGCTCAAGCATGCCTTGACTGACTTTCTCAATAAAAACCGCGCAGCGGAGCTTGTGAACACCTATTTATTCTACGTCGAGAAAAAGTTTCAACTCGACCCTGTTCTATATCCCAAAGAAAAGCGGATTTACCAGAGTGCTGATGAGATTGTCAAGCGTCTAGAGCAGGAAGGCAAACTTTGGCATGAGACAGAGATTAAAATTGGATTGCATCCTCCCAGTGTAAACGAGCAAACGACAAAGATTTACATCTGTCCGTTTACAGGTAAAGTGTTTGGAGATAACACGCATCCAAGTCCTTTAGATGCTATTTATGATTGGGTATCTAAGTGTCCTGAGAATACAGAGCGTGTTGGGGGATTGAAGGTAAAGCGTTTCTTTATTTCTGAAGATCCCGAAGTGATCCAAGGATATATTGCTAAAACGAAGCCGAAAGCTCCTATTACTAAGATTGTTTACTCTTCCGTTTTGAATGGAAAGTTATTCAATTCGAAAGCTGGTGTTATCAACGACTTTAAGCAAAATTACCTCAAGCATTTTTCTTTAATGGAAGTGCAAAATCAAAATAATTACGAAATTGAGACTCATTTCCTAACGTTTATTCAAAAGCACCTTGCAGAAGACCGCATTACCGCGTTTGTTGAGGCCCTTGCTGATCAAGAGGAATTTACTCCTTTTGTTGAACAGTGGCTTGAATAACGTTCCATGGTGCTCTACACATCGCACTCTGCTACTGAGACTGCACATATTGGGCAACAGTTTGCTGCCTCATTAGCACAAGATAGTATCGTTTGTTTTTTTGGCGATTTAGGAGCAGGGAAAACCACTTTTATTAAAGGAATGGTTTCTGCTTTTGGCGATTCTGGGCAGGTAAGTAGTCCCACATTTGTCTACTTAAACATTTATGAGGGGCGTTTACCTATCTACCATTTTGATTTATATCGTTTAAAGAACGCTCAGGAATTTTTGAGCATGGGATTTGATGAAATGTTTTTCGCTAATGGAATCTGTTGTGTTGAGTGGTCTGAGCGCATTTCAGACATTTTGCCTGTTCCACATATTGAAGTTCACCTAGCTCACATTTCTGAAAATGTGCGCACGATAGAGGTAACGCAATGACCTCATACATTTTTAAGCATGCAAAATTTATCAAAACTGCCCTCAAGCCGGTTCACTACCCTGTCTTGCGCAATGTGAAAGAGCAAATTATGCCTGAGGTAGCTGTGGTGGGTCGTTCTAACGTCGGTAAATCCACTCTTCTCAACCACCTCTTTCAAAGTAAAGGGCTTGTGAAAACGTCGGCGAGTCCTGGTAAAACACAGGCGATCAACTTCTTTACATTGAACGATCAGCTTGCGTTTGTCGATTTACCTGGATATGGCTATGCCAAGGTGCCTCTAGACACGCGTAAAGACTGGGCACCCATGATTGAACAGTATTTGACAACGCGCGAACCGTTGCAGCTTATTTTATTTCTTTTTGACATTAGACGTATTCCAAATGAAGAGGATCTCGAGTTGTTAGAATGGATTGCGCATCACGGAAAACCCGTTGTCTTAGTATTGACGAAGGTCGATAAAGTCACGGTCAATGTGCGCAATACCAACACGCAAAAAATTCTAAACGCCCTCAATTACGAAATGCCTTTTACACATTACTCCGCCACTGAAAATGTTGGACGCCAAGAGTTAATTAAAAAAATCACACACCTACTGCACCCGATGGATCAACATGGGCGACATTAAAACCGATATTTTTGTTTGTTTAGACTGTGAAACGACAGGACTTGACGCTGTTCAGGATCGAGTCGTAGAGGTAGCTGTAGCAAAATTTACGGCTTCTGAGGTTCTTGCAGAATTTGAATCGATGATCAATCCACAATGTCCTATTCCAGAAACATCTATCGCCTTTCACCATATAACTGAAGCGATGATTGCCGATAAACCGACACTGAAGGCCGTTCTACCACAAATTTTAGAAATCATTGGTGATCACGTTATCATTGGCCATGGCATCCAGTTTGATATCCAACTACTCATCAACGCTGCTGAACGCGCTGGCATTCCGTGCACCTTAAAGAAAAATCGCTTTTTGGACACTCTTAGAATGGCTAGGTTATACGGAGAAAGTGCAACAAACTCGTTGGAGCAGCTGCGTCGACACTTTAACATTGAAGAAGAGGGCGCTCACAGAGCCATGAGCGATGTTATTGTGAATATGGATGTCTTTAAAAATTTGGCTAAAGACTACAAAACCACAGAGCAGCTGTTTGCAGTATTAGCTAAACCTATTTTATTTAAAAATATGCCTCTAGGTAAGCATAAAGGACGTCCTTTAAAGGAAGTCCCTCTCCCCTATCTGCTGTGGGCTGTGCGACAAGACTACGATCAAGATTTATCCTATTCTTTGAGATATGAAATCAATCGACGCAAAAAAGGTAATCTATTTTCTCAGGCGGGTAATCCCTTTTCAGGATTGTAGAAACTGTTTTTACCAAGTAAAACCGACGAATGGACTGATTGGACGGGTTGGACATGGACTGATTGAGACAATTGCATAAGTCTCCGATCTATTTTTACCACCGAGGCACAGAGGCACAGAGCAGCACAGAGAGCGAATTGTAGATGTCTCTGAAACATAACATCTTTTTTGCGCAGCAATGTAAATGCGAAATTGTCGTCAGACAATTTCGCATTGGCTGTTTTTTTAAAAAGCCTCAGCTTTTTAAAAAGAGATCGAAAAGTCAATCCTCAAATAAGCCTAAAGCCATAAAATGGCCTCTCGCTCTCTGTGCTGCTCTGTGTCTCTGTGTCTCGGTGGTAAAAAAATAAAAAGAAACTGTCCATTCCCTTGACAAGATTTTGCCAAGTTAATACAAGATGAATAACATCATATAAAGGGGGCATCTTGCCCAAATATCTTTCGATTACAGATCTACCTTTGAAAAATAAGCGCGTCTTGATGCGCGTCGACTTTAATGTTCCTTTAGATAAACAAGGCAATATCACCGATGACACGCGCATTCGCGCCTCCCTACCCTCTATTCGCTATGCATTAGAGCAAGGAGCTTCGGTTATCTTGATGAGTCATTTAGGGCGCCCCAAAGATAACAAATCGACAGAATTCTCCCTTCTCCCCTGCGCAAAACGCTTGGAACAGCTTCTCACACGTCCCATCAACATGGCACCTGACTGTGTAGGATCTGAAGTAGAAATATTAGCGCGTCAGTTAAAGCCGGGCCAAATACTCATGTTGGAAAATCTGCGCTTTCATCGCGGAGAAGAGCATCCAGAAGAAGACCCAACATTTACGTCTCAACTAGCAAAACTGGGTGACGTTTACGTCAATGATGCTTTTGGCACAGCGCATCGCAGCCACGCCTCCACCGCTAAAATTGCTAACTTTTTTCCCAATGAATCCGCTGCAGGCTTACTATTACAAAAAGAAATTCAGTTTCTAGGTCAAGCCCTGCTGCATCCTAAAAAACCTTTCTACGCTATCATTGGAGGAGCAAAGATCTCCACAAAGTTAGGAGTCTTAAAGGCTTTGGTGCATAAAGCCGATCTCATTTTGATCGGTGGTGGGATGACCTACACCTTTCTAAAAGCACAAGGCATTGCGATTGGTGACTCTATCCATGAAGATTCTCATTTAGAGGAAGCAAAAGAGATTCTAGCCCTTAGTAAAGAGCTGAATGTTCCGCTTTTATTTCCCGAAGATCTTGTTGTTGCGAATCGCATCGATAATAATGCAGAAATACGCATTATCAATGCATCAGAAGGCATTCCATCTGGATTTCAAGGCGTCGACATTGGACCTAGAACCATTCAACTCTTTTCACGTAGTATTCAAGACGCTGGAACCCTGTTTTGGAATGGCCCCATGGGGGTCTTTGAAATTCCAGCATTTGCTAATGGAACAAATGCCATTGCACATGCTGTTGCAAACTTGTCTGCTATCACCATTGTGGGTGGTGGGGAATCCGTAGCAGCTGTAGAAGCTTCAGGAGAAGCACAAAAGATTAATCATATTTCCACGGGTGGTGGCGCTGCATTAGAATACATCGAGTTTGGAACATTACCCGGAATTGAAGCTTTAACCATAAAGAAAGAAGAATCTTTGAAAAATTAACAAAAGGAAATCAACAAAACAGTGTAGGCGCAAAATAGAAATGTCGTAATTCTGCAAAATAGAAATGTCGTATTTGGCTTAAGAAAATGTTATGCAGCAAACCTTAACAACAAGGGGGTTTGTTCATGACTAAAGGAGTCATTATGAC
>JACDHD010000106.1 GCA_013821265.1 Parachlamydiaceae bacterium
GTCATAATGACTCCTTTAGTCATGAACAAACCCCCTTGTTGTTAAGGTTTGCTGCATAACATTTTCTTAAGCCAAATACGACATTTCTATTTTGCAGAATTACGACATTTCTATTTTGCGCCTACATGTTTTAAGATTATTATTTACAAAAAACTTTAGCTTGTTTAAACTAAACGATTTAACGAACAAATGAGGGAACTATGCAAGCAATCGCTTCTGACGCAATGCATTCTGTTTTTTTTACCATTCCAGGCAACATCGCTATGACGGCTGTTTCATCTGGGGTTTTGGTTCTTGATACTACAGCAAGTATGGCTCAAGTCACGTTCAATCCGGTGACATTTCTTATTGCAGTAGTAGTGGGGAGTATTTTTGCTATGTTAACACATAAAGGATTCAGTTTGATGATCGAGGAGGAGGCAGCAAAAAGCGAAGCCAGTCAGAAAAAATGGATGCGACATTTTATGTTCGGAATAGGTAGTTTCACTTGGGGAGCTTTACCAAGTATTGTAGCTGTCATCTTTAATACCGTTTTTGGAAGTCCTTTTTCTGGTTTTAGAGCTGGCTGTATGCTTACCAATGCAAGCATGCAGGGATACGATTTGATTTGTAAGGTGTAAATTATTTCTAATTGATACAGTATCTTAGAATAAAGATCCATTCCAAGGAATAATATTATTATTTAACTAAATGCCAATGTTGATTAAACTAAGTTACTTAACAGCAAATAAGGATAACAATGAACAGTATTAATAAAGTATTTACTTCAGATGTGGGAAGCATGTTGCTGACGGTTACTGCAGCTGGTTTAGCTCTTGTCAACACGGTGAGCTTAGTAGAAAATCCCGTCACTTTTCTTGTTACAGTTATTGCTGGAGCTGTTTTCTTATTAATTGCTCGTCAACTTGTCAAGGCGAGACAGCCAAAGTTCAATGAGAATGAGTTAAATGTGATCAGAGTCCTTGCTGCTGGCCTGGGAGGTGTTCCTTTTGCGGTCTCATGGCTTGCTGGAATTGCGTTAGGACCAGCAATTTCGGGATTTCGTTTAGGCTTTTCGCTAATGAATGCAGCTTGCCACCAGAAAGACATTGGGTTGTTGTGGGTAGAGCCAGGTGAGGAATATCGTAATTGGCAGGAAGAACGTGTTCGGCTTCGTCGTTCACAGGGCATTTCGTAAGATCTCCTTAGATTCATACACTTTAGACAGAGTCCCACATTCAAGCTTGAATTAACCATTCCAGAGTAAAATGACCAGACCGGGACGGTCTGGCTACTTCCTTTGATCTAATTCGTTTTTTTCACTACCTCGGACGGTCTGGTTACCGGGCAGAGTCTACTTAGTGGACGGAAACGAGGTCGGAGCCGGCTAGGAAAGGGGTGCGAGGATTCTTTTGTGAAAACCGACTCAACGCTTCTCGTTGGCTCAACGTCGCATGGTAACGCAATAGATCCTCTAGGGGCAATTGACTTACTTCCTTGCCAGTAAAGCCTTCGACATTAGTGGTTACAATGCTATCGACATGTTGGAGGTATTGAGCATGTGTTGTGCGTGCCGTTTCAAAAGTTAAAGGCTTATCACCTCGATCTTGAAGAGCAAATAGTCCGCTTCTCAAATCATTAACTTCACCATCCGTTGCATGATCAACTTCATTAAAAAGACCTGCGATATGAATTGTTTCTGAAGCACCTGACAAGCACAATTCACGAATTAGGTAAAGCGCTTCATCAGCAAGTTGTTGTTTACGCTGTTCAGATGGATTGGATAATTCTTTATACTCCTTCCACAAACGAAACGCACGTGCGCGAAACTTTTCCATAACCTGTTGAGATGTTAATGTAGCTGCATCTACAGAGATCTTTTCACGGAATTGAGGTCTTACAGCTGCAAGCAGTACTTCTCGTTCTCGCGTTGCTTCCGCAGGTTTTTGAGGATGAGTACTCCAAGAGAGGACTTTGGGTTGAGGTACAACGTGTGCTTCCTGCAATTCAAATACTTTGGAACGTTGCGATCCAACAATGCCTATAAATTTAGGTAAAAGGCTTTGTATTTTAGCTTTGCAAGCATTCCTCTCGTGTTCCGAGTGACCGCCCATGCGTTTTCTATATAATGGTTCTGCAGCAACATACCGTGTTGCCGAAGTAACAATTTTTTTAAAGGTAGCGTTTAATTTAATGCTGCATTCTTTTGTCATGATGCGCGAAAAATCTTCCAAGGCTCTAATAGAGGTAAGGTGAACTTTAATTAGTTTCTCAAAACGCGTTTGGGCATAGTCGCTATACTCAGATAACCAATTTTGAATCGTTGGTAAAACTTCATTTACTTGAGCTTTAAAAAATTCGTTTTGCAATGCTAAAAATCGTTGTCTGTATGGTGCATTGGCTGAAGCTGACCAAAACTGCTGTTCACGTTCGTTAAATTTTTTATCGGCTTCTTCTAAAAACCTTTCCCAATCAGTGCAAAATCGACTAAATTTAATAAGGAAGGGCTTTAGCTCCTTTTTGCGATTGATTTGTTCATTTTGATCGGAGAATTCCAATTCACCATTCCAAAAATCATTAATAGTTTTTCGTTGATTTTTGAGTCGTGTCTTGGAATCGACAAGATTAATTCCTTTTTGCTGAAATTCGAATAACATTAACTGATCGGCTTTGGGAACAGTTCTAAGGTTATATTTGTCCCATAATGCGCCTGCATAGGCTTTAGCTTCCTTCCGGAGGGCCTCAATAAAATCTGTTCTCCAGCGCCTTTCAAGTTCAACAGCTTCGCTACCCGCCATCTGTGGAGTGTTAACGGTTCTTACATATCTCCAAAAAGCATCAACAAAGGATTCTTCATATTCGGTTCCAGTGAATGGAATCAAGGATAGTCCTCTTAATTGTGCCTCAAATGATACCTTGCATTGAGTCAGAATGGCGATGGGGAGTTGCGCTTCAAGTTGTTGCTGCTCTGCAGTCTTAATGATTGGATTGAGGGGTGCTTGGCGGGGATGTAGAAGGGTGCAGCGTTCTAAGTGTTCCGGCTTAAGATCTTTTGGTGAGGCTCCCTCCTCCTGAATTTGTGTAGATACAAACAGTTCTGCATCAAGAATATGCTGATCAAAACCTTGTAGGTCTTGTTTACTCATTTTACCAAAGTCATCTGGAATGACAAGAGGCGTTTGTTGTTCTAAATCCATTTCTCTAGCTTTTGCTAAAGCGGCCTTTGCTTTTTCTTTCTTAGATTCTAATCGTTCGCTTGCATGTTTGCTTTTTGGTTCGCTTTCCTGTAAGGCTGTACGACCATTAATCGCGAAGCCATGAACGTTTAGAGCTGTATAACAAGTTGGAGTGTGTAAACTTAAAGAGCTTGGAAAGCTAAGTAATGTTGGTAAGGAAGAAATTGGTGCTGTGCTCATAAAAATCCCTTAAAAAAAACCAATAGTGTTCCAATTTAGGTTTTTTGGGAAGAGCTTTCATGAAAAATAATTTATATACATTCAACAATTTAAGTGTTTATGATTTCACCGCCATTTGGGTGCAGTATTTGTCCTGTAATATATGAAGAATCGTCACTTGCTAAAAAAACATAGCAAGGGGCAACCTCAGCAGGTTCTCCAGCGCGTTTCATGGGGACATCGGACCCAAAAGTTTCAATTTTTTTTCCTTTGAACGTTGAGGGGATTAGGGGAGTCCATATAGGACCAGGAGCGACTCCATTTACTCGAATGCCCTGGTCAATTAAGGAGAGAGATAGGGAACGAGTGAATGCAACGATAGCACCCTTGGTTGCAGAATAATCCAAAAGTTCTTTACTGCCTCGATATGCTGTTACAGAGGTTGTGTTAATAATAACCCCTTTATTCTTTTGTAACGATTTAAGAGCGGCTTTTGTCATAAAGAAATAGGAAAAAATATTTGTTCGGAAAGTCTTTTCTAGTTGTGATGAAGAGATGTTTTCAATTGATTTTTGTGGATGTTGTTCAGCAGCATTGTTGATTAAAATATCGAGTTTCCCAAAAGTGTTTAATGTTTTTTTGACTGCCTGTTTGCAAAAAGTTTCGTTTCCGACATCGCCTGGAATTAGAAGACAGTCTCTACCTTTTTCTTGTACGAGACGTTGTGTTTCTTTGGCATCGCTATGTTCTTTTAAGTAGATAATCGCGACATGAGCTCCTTCTGCGGCAAAGGCGACTGCAACTGCTTGACCAATTCCGCTATCACCACCGGTTATAATAGCTACTTTTCCTTCCAATTTTTTGTGTAGATGCTGCTTTTCAACTTTCGGTTGTGGTTTCATCTTAGATTGGAGACCAGGTGGATTTTGTTTTTGAGCGGGACGTTGTTTTGTTGGCTTAGCTGTTTTCATAAAATCCTTAGGGGGTAAAGTAACTTAATAAATATCATTTTTAAAATAAAATGTATATTATTAATCTTCAGGTGAGGGCCTGTTTTTGCAGGGCGAGGGTTACTTTCAGGCCGATGACGGCCTGTTTTACCAGACCGGGACGGTCTGGTTACTTTCTTTGAGGCGTCTGTAATGCTATTCTTCGAAAACCTCACTAAAATGGGAGTCCAGAGGGTTCACACCCTTTGGCAGGGGTTCTAAG
>JACDHD010000004.1 GCA_013821265.1 Parachlamydiaceae bacterium
GATCTAAACATGAGTTCATCTAAACAACACGTATACCTTATTCGACATGGCGAAACGGAATGGAGCCTAAGCGGACAACACACAGGAACCACCGACATACCCCTCACAGAAAATGGCGAACAAGAAGCTAAATTGTTCCAACCATTCTTTGCTAAAATGCCCCTATCACTTGTTTTGACAAGCCCCCTCACACGTGCACGAACAACATGCACACTTGCTGGTCTCAGCAGTCAAGCCGAAATCGATCGCGATCTAATGGAATGGAACTACGGCGAATACGAAGGGCTAACAACAAAGCAGATCCACGAAACATCACCTAATTGGATGCTCTTCCGCGACGGTTGCCCTGGTGGAGAAACACCTGAACAGGTGTCTGAGCGTGTCGATCGCTTAATTGCAAAAATCCGCACAGTAGATGGGAATATCACCCTCTTTGCCCATGGACATATCTTAAGGGTCCTAGCAGTTCGATGGCTCGGATTACCGATTTTAGAAGGCTGTCACTTCCTTCTAGATCCCGCAACACTAAGTATTTTAAGTTACTACTATGGTATTCCCGCCATAAAACAGTGGAACTCTAAGGGGACTCTCCCCTTTGACGTAAAGGCTTCCTAGCGCTTCTTAAAGTGGATGGAATTAAGAATTCGTGTTAATGTGCCGTCATCCTCTTCATCATAAATGTCTCCAATAATTTCTTCAAAAATAGCTTCCATCGTTACAAGTCCAACCTTAGTATTTCCACTGTAAACAATAGCCATATGGGCTCTTTGTGCTTGCATCACCTGTAAAGCAGAAAGCATAGGCAGGTTGATTGGAATTCTAATAGGGGATCTTATCAGGGAAAGCCAATCTGTCTGGCCTGTTTTCTGAAAAGCTAAAAATTCTTTGGCATTGATAATTCCAATCACTTCATTATCTCTGACAACCGGTAAACGCGTATGAGCAGAAGAAATGATAATACTTTCTACTTGTTCTATTGTTTGACTATCATCAATATAAGTCACTTGTGACCAACCAATTAGAATTTCCTTAACGCTTGTTTTTTCAATTTTAAAAATATTAAGAACATACTGTCTATTTGGAGCAGAAAGTGCATTTAACTCTATTGAAGATTCATGTTGCGATGAGTCTTCATGAATCACATGATGCGCAGGAAATAAATTAACAATCTTTTTAGTAGACCATTCAAGGGCTGTAACAATAGGATCAATAAAACGACTGATTACATTTAGCCAGGGAGCAGTTTTAAACGCCAAAAAAAGAGGTCGTTTTAAAGCAAACGTTTTGGGCACTAACTCTCCAAGAACAACGCTAACATAAGTTAAAGGAGTAACCACCGCTAACATAGCCAAAATTTCAGCAAATGATTCGTTTATCCCAAAATGAGCAACTAACCAAGGAGTAATCGTTTCCTCAGCTCCAGCACCACCTACCGCTGCAGCTAAAGCTCCTACAAATGTAATACCAACTTGAATAACAGATAACATTCTCTCCGGATTTTCTCGGAAAGCGAAGAGGATTTTGGCTTTTTCATTACCTTGTCTTGAAAGCTCTCGTAAAGCCGGGCGGCTAACTGCTATAAATGCTGTTTCTGATGCTGCCAAAAGGGCATTTATAGCAATACAGATGATGATTATAATTAGTTCAAACACGCTTCCTCAGTCTATTATGATATAGTAGATTTTCAGTAACTTGTTCACCAACTAACCCAGCTGAAAGAAGTATTAAGACCAGTTGAATTAAAAATGAGTGTGCTTCCATTACGGTTCCAAAATTGAGGCTGCTTTTAATCTATTTCTTTAGAGGGCAATCGCCCCTTTAAAATGAGTAACGGGATCGTGCCATGAAAAGCCTCTTCTCTGCTAAAGCTGGTGTTAAAAAAGCTCTCAAAAAATCCAATTTCATGGGTGTACATAGCAAGCATATCTGCGTTTACATCTGTAATGAACGCGTTTATTCCCTCTATAATATTGTCATTGTGAGCGATGTGAAATGAAATTTTTTTATATTGCGATTTTTCGATTAAGCTATGCTCGATGTTAACAACATCGATCGTTTTTTTAGAATCGGAAGGCAGAACATGAAGAACATTTATTGACGCATCAAAAAGCTTTGCAAGGGAAATAATTTTTGGTATTTCCGATTGTATTTTACTCATATCGGTAGCATATACAAGAAGCTGCATGTTATTAAAAATTGAAGCTTCTGGAACTGTAATAACCGGTATAGAACTTTTGTTTATTACAGCTACTGCATTGCTTCCAAATAATATTTTTTGTAAATGCGATGCACCCTTTGTTCCCATTACAATCAAATCAATATTATTACTTTTCGCATATTCTTCTATTACATCAGCAATCGGAAATCCGGGAACGACTTTAGAAGAAATGTGAACCCCATTAACCTTTGAATTAAGATCATTGATTAAAAGAAGGCAATCCTGAGCCGCATCAGCGAGTCTTGCTTCTTCAATTTTATCCTCTGTGAGTCCAGAAACCTGCACCATTGGTGGATGTTCAAAATAGACGACATGAAATAAAATAAGTTCGGCGTTAACTTTCTTAGCAAATTTTGCAGCATAGAGCGCTGCATTATTTGAAGACTGAGAGAAATCAGATGGCACAAGAATTTTCATGGCAAGCCCTTATTTTATATTTTATCTATCGCCAAACGCGTGGGTTACTCTGCTAACCGTCTTATCTGTAAATTTTTAAAAAACTAGGGCAGCTGTGTTATCTTTTTTTTGCCAAAACTTGTATTTAAGATCTAGGTAAAAGAAATCGGAAACCTTTTCCGGATTTTTAGGAATTGCCTCCGGTCACTTAACCTCAAAGATGGTAGCAATATGCCAATTCTAACCAAATAGAAAGGCTATTTCTTGTCTTAGAGATACTGGAAGATCAAAATTAAAAATTTCAAGGTCTTCCTTCATGTGTTTCTCAGAACACGTTCCGGTCAACGGAACAATGCCTACATCCACTAAAACGCGAAAAAGAATTTGTGCTGCCGTTTTCTGATAGGTGTGAGCAGCTTTTTTTACGATTTCACTGGAAAAATCAAGGTCTTCTACCTTTAGATCGCAAATGGTTCAAATTTATCACTTCTGTGGAAGAGTCGAAAGAGCTCAATGACTTCATTGGCACCTGCGTTATCCTGGCTGGATCAGGAATGTGCAACGGTGGCCGCATCCAACATCATCTAAAATTCAGTCTATCTCACCCGACAACACAAGTACTTTTTGTTGGATACCAAGGCCATGGATCGCTTGGACGACAGCTTGTGGATGGAGCAAAGCAAGTCAAGATCCACGGAGAAAAAATCGACGTTCACGCCGCCATCCACACATTGAGCGGTTTAAGCGCCCATGCAGGACAGAGCGATCTGTTGCGATGGTTCGATCCCTTAGCAAAGACGAAACCAAAGGTGCTACTCACCCACGGTGAAAACCCCCAGAGAGAGGCCCTAGCTGCACAAATTGAGAAAAATTACAAATTAAAATCATTGCTGCCTCAACTTAACGAAATCGTAGAGATCTAAACATGAGTTCATCTAAACAACACGTATACCTTATTCGACATGGCGAAACGGAATGGAGCCTAAGCGGACAACACACAGGAACCACCGACATACCCCTCACAGAAAATGGCAAACAAGAAGCTAAATTGTTCCAACCTTTCTTTGCCCACATGCCCCTTTCACTTGTTTTGACCAGCCCCCTCACACGCGCACGAACAACATGCGAACTTGCTGACCTCGGAGGCCAAGCCAAAATCGATCGCGATCTAATGGAATGGAATTACGGCGAATACGAAGGGCTAACAACAAAGCAGATCCACGAAACATCACCTAATTGGATGCTCTTCCGCGACGGTTGCCCTGGTGGAGAAACCCCTGAACAGGTGTCTGAGCGAGTCGATCGCTTAATTGCAAAAATCCGCACAGTAGACGGGAACATCGCCCTCTTTGCCCACGGACATATCCTAAGGGTCCTAGCAGTTCGGTGGCTCGGATTTCCGATTTTAGAAGGCTGTCACTTCCTGCTAGATCCCGCAACACTAAGCATTTTAAGCTACTACTATGGTATTCCCGCTATAAAACAATGGAACTCTAAGGGGACCCCTGTCTCCCCTTGAACTCCTGATTGTGATTTCTAATGGGGCAGCTCGCAAAACAAGTCAGTCATATTAAAAAATATGGCTTACTTATTTTCAGAGCTTTGTGCGAGCTCCTAGAGAGAAAATAATCTCGAAAATGCCCTATTATAAATCGCAATCAGGAGTTACCCCTGCCAAAGGGTATGAACCCACTGGACTCCCTTTATTGTGGAGTTTCTTAAGAGCATCGTTTTCTCTGCATAGCCAGGTCGTGCTCGGTCTGAAAGTAACCAGGGCGTCCCCGCCCTGCAAAAAAAGAAAGTAGCCAGACCGTCCCGGTTTGGTAAAAAAGGACGACCAGACCGGGACGGTCTGGCTACCTTAGGCTTTTATGAAATAGGCGTTTAACTGGTATGCTCTCCCCTAGAAACATCATGCTTTTCAGAATAGCTATAAAGCCATCTTAAAGAAAACGGGGCTACTAAAGTCGTTATTGTAATAACGAGTATAATAGCAGCATAAACGTCATCTTTCAAAACACCTGCATTAAGTCCAACATTTGCAAATATCAATCCCACTTCACCACGAGGAATCATTGCTGTTCCTATGATCACCTGCATGATGCGACGTTCTCCTTTCAGAAAAAAAGCGGAAAATAGCTTACCAACAATTGCAGCTAGTAACAAAGAGCCGCTAAGGGTCCAAATAAAAGTTGATTCCCAGTTTACCTTTCTAAGGTCTAGAGATAATCCGATAGCCACAAAAAAGATAGGTGTAAATAAATGCACTATTGGTCTCATTTGTTCTTCAACACGACGGCTAAATTCTTTTGACTCATGCAAGAACGTTGCAAATGGAAAAAAGAACCGTCTAGATAAAGCTAATCCAGCCGCAAATCCACCTAAAAGCTCTGGTGCTCCTAAGGAGTGTGCAATCCAAGCAAAAAGTAAGATTAATGAAACAATTGTTGTAGGTAAAAGACCGGGAATATCACTTTCTTCATTCCATCGTTCAATTAACTGAGAAATACCCTTAGCCAGTATAGGAGAGATTAAAAAAAAGAGCACTATTAAAACCAGAACTTTTCCTGCATTCCATAAATTGACTTCTCCACTTGTTGAAAACTCGTAAAGCATAGCAAGTAGAACTATCCCTATTATATCATCGAGAACCGCAGCTCCAATAATAATTTGCGCCTCAAGGCTATTCTGTTTTTTCAAATCTCGAAGAACCCTTAAAGTAATACCGATGCTTGTAGCCGTAAGAGTACTTGCAATGAAAAGACTCGCTAAAATTGAGAATTCGAAAAGATAGTAGCTTAGGAAAAATCCCAAGACAAAAGGCATTATTACACCGCCAGTTGCAACGATGAGAGCCCTGACTCCTGCAGCAGACAAATGGCCAATATCCGTCTCTATCCCAACTTCAAAGAGTAATAAAATAATTCCAATTTGAGCTAATAAATGAATGGGATTGCTTAACTCGACTAATCCTAAAATACTCGGCCCAATGACGATTCCAGCAACGAGTTCCCCAATCACAGAAGGAACCTGAAAATAGGCGGCGATTTCACCCACTAATCGAGCTGAAAGCAGGATAAAGACCAGCTGAATTAAAAATGAGTGTGCTTCCATTACCGTTCCGTTGAGGCTGTTTTTTTTTTAATCAATTTCTTCAGAGAGCAATTGCGTTTGAAAAACTGGGGCAGTTGTGTTCATCTTTTTTTTGCCAAAACTTGTATTTTAGATCTAGGAAAAAAGGTAAAAATTTTATTGATTGAATTCGGGAAGCCTTTCTGAATTATTACAAATTCCAACCTAGGACGATCCCCTAGGTTTTTATAATCCAGGGCGTTGAACGGTTTATGAGGCTGATACGACTCACAAGTAGATTTATTCCCTTCAGGACATACTGCAAGAGCAGTTTTGGGCGTTACATTTCTTTTTGCAATGGATCTCATTCTGTTTAAAAAGGGCGTACAGCCTTTGATAACAACAGCGCAAAAGATTGTGCTGGTTATAAGTGCAGTCATTGTCGCGATGAGCCGATACCTTTGCAAAAAGCATTGGAGCACCGATATCCTTGGTGGTGCTATGTTAGGAATTGCCTCCGGTTACTTAACCTCAAAGATGGTAGCAATATACCAATTCTAGGCAAATAGAGAGGCTATTTCTTGCCTCAAAGATACTGGAAGATCAAAATGAAAAATTTCAAGGTCTTCTTTCATGTGTTTTTCAGAACACGTTCCGGTCAACGGAACAATGCCTTCATCCACTAAAACGCGAAAGAGTATTTGTGCAGTAGTTTTCTGATAGGTGTGAGCAGCTTTTAGTACGATTTCGCTGGAAAGTATCTGAGGATTGGCCGTAAGAGTCCAAAAACTCTGGTAACAAATTTTTTGCTCTTTGCACCACTTGCGCATTTCGTTGTCATAGCCTGTATCTCGGTAAAAACGATTTTGTACCACCGCCGGCTTAATGTAGGCTTCCGCATACAATTGTTTTAACACTTCTAAGTCATAACAGTTACTAATGCCAATCTGTTTGGTTCCGCCCACGTTGTAAATTTGCTCCATGGCACGCCATGCGATCATCGTTCGTTCAACATTTTCTAATGGAGAATGAAGTACCAAACCATCTACATAAGCCACATCTAGATTTTTTTTGGAAACATCAAACGATTGGAGCACTTGTTCGCTTAAAGGAGCTCTTTTATCGTAGGGAGTATCAAGAGGATCTTGACCATTTAAAGGAGTAAACTTAGTTTGGATGTATAAATCTTGGCGGCTAATACCTTCACCGGCCAGTCTTTGAATTGCCTCTCCAACACCTGCTTCATGGTAATGTTTGGGTTGACAAGCTGTATCAATCCCCCTGAATCCGCATTTCACAGCAGTGGTCACTAAATCAGCGGTTTTATCTTTTTTCCATGCAGTGCCATAGATCAAGCAGGGCATTGTAACCCCAGACAAAGTATTCATTGTTTTCATATGTATTATTTTTTCAGTTGTTTTGATCTGAATCTATCATAATATTTCTTTAACACCAAGCGGGGTTCTTTATATTGCATCGTCCTTGTCACCAATGTCACCTAGTACAATGACGGACCTATAAATTGTCTCAATCAGTCCAATATCCATTCATCCAATTTTTAAACAACATATGGCACTTATTGACCGTTAGCACTTTTGACAATCATGCGAGCTGCTCTTTCACCTGACTCGCATGCAGCCTCCATCGTGCCAGCTGCATTTAGTAAAGTAGAGGTATGTTCTCCAACAAAATAGAGATGACGATCAATCGGAGCAAATAAGGTTTTTATTTGCTCCGATTGATCGTTCGTGATTTCTGTTAACACTTTCTCTTGTCCCGCAGCAATGTATGCATACGATCCCTTTACATAAGGATCATTGGGCCAACTATACCCTACAACCGTATCATAAAGCATAAATGGCTGATCTTTGGCATATGTCGGCTTTAATAAAGATACAATCAATGCACTGCCAAACCGCTTTTGCAACATAGGAACTTCCTGTCTAAACACATCCTCAAAGCTATTTTTATCAAAATGGCTTGCCTTTCCAGTATAATATACGGTGAGAATAGTCCCTGCTGCATCAAAAAAGCCAACCACACGATTTGTCACAATCGTTGTGAGATCTTCTGGAGCTTTTGCAAAGGGAATGATAACCTTTGCATTTTCTCCATATTGCACTTCCTTAATATGACTTAAACGCGCTTCAGGAATGATTCCTACTTCAAAAACGATATCTGTATAAATTGAACATGGAATTGCCAATACCAAAATATCGGCTTCCTCCTGATACTTATCTGAGAACGTTAGAAGATACGCTCTATTTTTACCTTTAGACACTTTCGTAAGCGGATAATTCAAATGAACTCTATCTCCAAGTAACTGTGCCAACGTTTCCGTTAATAAGGAGTTGCCTCCTTTAATTGTAGCAAAGTCGATGAGATTTTCTTGATGAACAGGAGCAATGCCTCCTAAGAGCATGTAATAAAGTGTGTTTACATAATGTGAAGAAAGCTTATCGACCGATCCTCCCTCAAAACCCGCTAACTTGACTTCGGATGTTTTATAGAGAATATCGTTTCTATCAAAAAGATTATCTAACACCTCACGCATGTTTTGAGAGGTCTTCTTGAGTTTGTCTAATTTCGTTTTCAATTCAACGGGGTCAACTTTTTCTTTTAACATCGCACTTTCAGAAAGAAATTGCTCCCCATCAAAATATAAGTGACTAATGCGTACTTTGCTTTCGATTAGCTCTAATCCTAAATCTTCAATGAGTTTTCGCGTATTTGTGGCTTCACCACCATCACAAAAGTTCATGCCTCCTAGCTCGGTGTCATATCCGCCTACTGTTGCAGTTAGGATTCTTCCCCCAACACGTTGGCGCGCCTCATATAAATGAACATCCAGGCCTTGTTGCTGCAGACGGTAGGCTGTTGTCAAACCCGCTAAACCAGCTCCAACAACGACAACTTTTGGTCCTTGAGCAAAAACAGAAGAAACAGAAAAGAGAAAAGTCATAACAAAACACAACCTAAAAAAATTCATTTTTTTTCACCTAGCTCTTAGCTTTTATTAAAGAAATCTAAGGGATTAAAATGATTCTGACAACTGCTTTATGCAGCTCATTGCACCCCTGCTCCTGTCTTTTCCTTGCACCAATACTTTTGATAAATTATTCTGCTACTTCGTTTGTATAATTAATTCTTAAAAGGATCAATACCATGATTTTAAAAAATTCTCTTTTACAATATCGAATACTTTCTAGCCTTCTTATATTATGTTTGATTCTGTCTAGTTGTGGGACTGTGAGTCGTGGAACGCGCGAATACGTAACCATCAGTTCTGTTCCATCAGGAGCAAAAATTATTATTGACGAGCAACCTTGCGGCGAAACCCCTAACATCGTCCAACTAACACGTAAACATCAGCATCATATTCTATTGGTGAAAGAGGGATACGAGCCCGAGCAATACCTCCTCAAACCTCAAGCAAATCTCATTCTTGCGGCAAACCTTGGATATATGGCTACAGGAGCAGCTGTGGGGGTCGGTACTGGCCTTATATTCTTTGGAGGAACTGGACCATGGAGCTTACCATTCATTCTGGCGTTTACTGGTGTTGGAGCCGCAGTTGGGGCAGCTGTAGCTGTTGGAGGCGTTGGTGTGGATCTGATTTCAGGCGGAGGCTATTCGCTTTCTTCGAATCAAGTAGAAGCCACCCTAACTAAGGGGACTCTGTCCCCTTAGAACCCCTGCCAAAGGGTATGAACCCTCTGGACTCCCATTATAGTGGAGTTCCTACAGAACAGTCTCACAGAAGTCTCAAAGCTAAGAAAAGCTTAAAAAACATTTATGTTCTTTTTGGAGTGCGGGACCTTGGTCCCGCTTTCATAAACATCGGCTTGCCGATGTCTCTTAGGAAATATGTTACAATGAAACGTCAAGCCCACTCTATTATGGTAGCCAGACCGTCCCGGTGTAGTCTTTTTTCAGGCGAGACGCATGGTTACTTTTTGATGTTAGAGGCCCTTGGCCGCTTGGGGCTCAAAATAGAACATAACTTTTTTAAGCTTTTCTTAGCCTATAGGTATCTGTGAGTCTATTCTTTAGAAACCTCACTACAACGGGAGTCCAGAGGGTTCATACCCTTTGGCAGGGGTTCTAAGGGGACAGAGTCCCCTTAGTTTCTTCCAGGTCAGTTGAGAAAGGTCTCCTTCATACTTGAGAGCATGGATAAAAATATTTTTACCTTTAAGAGGATCCACGAGATAGTCACTAAAACGAAACAAATAAATTTTTGTAACATCATTATCCTTATAGTATTTTCTTCCAAGTCAGTTGGTTAAGATCCCCCTCATATTTGCGCACAAGACCAAACATATATTGATTATTGTTGAAGATACCTTGAGAGGGTCCCTGAAGTAATACCAATTAGGGTACCAAACTGTATTAGGAGACTCAATGATCTTTATCGGTCTTGATTCAAGAAAGATTTGCGGAAGATACTGTTCTGGATTAAGCATCAGATTTTAAAAGCAGGTGTGCTATCATGAGCTATACTTTCACCTTTATAAACATCCCCACTCTCCAAAGGAAATCTGTTGAGTAACGTTTATCTTTTAATTCTTAAATCTAACTTTTTTTTCTGAAAATATAAGCAACTTTTCCTCTTCGATTCCAAGCCTGCATAAAATCGGAAAAATCATAGGAAACTTCCGTTGCCTGATCTGTTGGAAAGGAGGGGTCCATACAGAGCACTTTTTGATTTACGAAATCATATCCAGTCACAACCATTAAATGCCCCTTAGCATACGGCAAAGCACTTCCAGACAATGGCCCTTTAACACTTACAACGACAGGATTTCCTTGAGCAAGCTGTTTGCAGATAGTCTCAAAACCGTTTAGCCTCTCCACCCAGCAATTCCATTCCGGCCCCAGCTCCGCCGAAGCCTGAGCTACGTTAAAGACCCAGTTTCCATAGATATCGAATCCAGAATCCCAAACTTTTTGAGCGACATCCACAGGATTAATTGTGGAGTCATTTTTAAGGTAGCGCGTTACAGCTGTGACCGAAGTTGGGGAACATAGATCTTTATGGCGCATGTGGTCCACAGTCATCTGTGAAAGTCCAGAAACCTTAAGATGTATCGATGTCGCAAAGGAATCTAACTTTTGCGGTTCTTGAGAGCGATCACTATTGGTATATACATGAAGCGCATTAATCCCTTTTAACGAAGCACCTTCCTCCGCAACAACCTTAATTTGGAAGCCTATTGCCTGTTTTCCGTCTAAGACTTCTAAGGCATCTTGAAAAACTTTAACAGATGATTCTGGAGCACTGTTTAGGAAACTCGATTGCCCCTCACTGCTCCATGAAGCGTATAGTAACCATGGAGACCATGCATCTGTTTTAACGCTAAGATAGAACAAAAATTTTCCTTTAGCAGGGCGACTAGCGTTCCACGACAACATCAGTTCATCGAAAGGGTTGAGGTTTTCCTCTTTCCACTCTCCCGCAATCGGAGCCTTTTGATGCATCATATGCGCTTCAATGCTACCTATGCTCATCAACATCCCAAACAGGCAAAATACTAACGCTTTCATTTGATTTCCTTAGATAGCTATCACCTTGAAATTTATTTTGTAAAAGCGTACTGTTACTAAAATTTTAAAGCAAACTGATTAGACAGTTTGAGTAGAACAGAATTTTTCATCCTATCCTGTTCGCCGAAGGCGATCCTATCCATCATATTTTCTTCTTTTGCAAGAAAATGTCGTCCTTACAGGACTTCAGAGCACTTTTTGCATCGTTCCAGGCCCGCGCTTCGCTTGGCCTTCGCTATCATACATCGGCCCTTTAGGCCTTAGCACAGATTCATCAGTCCATGTCCAACCGTCCAGATGTTTGGAAAATCTCTACCTCCGATTACCTTTTTCATGTATCAAAATTAACAACACACACATGATAAAGTATCTTCTCATCCTAAATCTACTTGTCATCTATGCTCCAGCCTATGGAGCACTCGCAGGAGGACGCCTTAATGCGTTTTCCGAAGGACAAAACGCCTTTGCTGGAGTAGTCAATCCTGCAAATGCTGTCTGGATACCAGACCGCTTTGATGTGGGAGCTTTTTGTGTGCATCAAAAATCGAGTCTCAATAACCATGACAACAACCCTAGATTTCCTCCAGGTAAAATAGATCTGACATACAAGTCTAAAGGAATATTTACGCCGGACATTGCTATCCATAAACAAGCCAAATTAATTATAGGCTCGCAATTTTTTGACAGCTCATTCAGCCTCGCTGTATATACAATGCCCTCTTTCGTACAATTGCGAACGAAAACAGCAATTCCCTCTGTCGGCACGACACCACTCATTATTCGCAACAGAACCGATGTGATTTCAGCAGTTTTTTCTCTCAAACTTAACACGTGTCATTCCGTTGGGTTTGCAATCGATTATTTCTATTTTTCACACCGAAGAAATGGATTCCAAAATTCAGACAATCCTTTGAGATCGGTCTCACCAGGCCATGTGACAAACAAAGGAAATGATCATTCAGGCGGACTTGGTTTCAGCATTGGCTGGAGATGGATTTAAATAAGCGAGGATCAAATAAATCTCCAGGACCAGGTTTAAGGGATGCCACATTCCTGAATATCGGTCTCGGGTATAAACTGAATACGATGCTATCTGTTGGAGTAGGATTTTCTCACAGAATAAAGTTACCCCGACACACTTCTAACATCTTATCGCATACATATACCCTACAGACAATCTATAACACACTGTCTCTCGGGACCAGTTTTAACTATCAGAAGCATGACTTATTTTTAGGCTTCTCCTATGGCTTTAGAAATCGCGTCTCAGGTGTTATGCCCGTTGAATTGGGAGGAGGACACTTTTCAGGAGAAAAGCAAATGGCCTCTCTTTCCATCTCCTGGGGATATATGTACTAGCTGCTGCCCTTCCGTGCCCGTGCCCGACTTGCTAAAAGCTACGTAAAATTGTAGTATTTTTACGGTTTACGTCATTTTTTAGCGAATCGGGCACGGGAACGCTCACGGGCACGGGCACGGAAAGGACTGGCAAATCGGAAGCATTTCTTATTCCCAAAAACAGATAGGCATGCATACTGAACAGCATGCAAGTTGCCATCTTTGTACAAGCTCGTATGGGTTCTACTCGCCTTCCAGGCAAGGTGATGATGCCCGTCCTCGGAAAACCGCTTCTCGAATTTCTGACGGAACGCCTTGCACGCAGCTCCGAAGCCAACAGTTATCGCATTCTCACCACCACAGAGAGCATTGACGACCCGATCGCTGACTTTTGTCACAGTAACCACATCCCCTGTTTCCGTGGTCCCAACGAAGATGTGCTCTCACGCTATTACCAAGCTGCACAACTCTATCCTGCAGACGCTTTTGTCCGCATCACCGCCGATTGCCCTCTCATAGACCCTGCACTCATTGATCAAGTGATCAGCACCTTCCGCAAAGAGCATCACCTCTACGACTACATGTCTAATAGCCTTGTCCGAACCTTTCCACGTGGAATGGATGTAGAAATTTTTACCTCCGAAGCCCTTACTAAAGCCTTTCAAAATGCCCCCTCTGCTAGCGAAAGAGAACATGTTACCCTCTACATGTACCAAAACCCTCAAAAATTTCGTTGTAAAAACATCCCTTCTCCAACCAATCTCCAACAATATCGACTTACCGTAGATACTCCTGAAGACTACACGCTCATCAAGCTCATTTTAGAAGACCTTTATCCCAGATGCCCCCAATTTACACTGTCAGACATCATAACCCTTCTCAAAAGCCACTCCGACTGGTTACTAATTAATGCGCACGTTCAACAAAAAAAACATACAATTAATTAATCATACGTTTTTAGTTAACTAAATCATTGTCTGTAATTTCATTTTTTGTTAGTTATTGAGTTCGTAACCTGAAACGCTTTCGAAGGCTTTCTATGACGAGTAAGATAATAGCAGTAAGTGGGAAATTGACGCTTCCTCCTCTTGTTCCTAGTCCTCCACAAAATATCGAAACTAGCAAAACAATCAATCTTTTCATTTCCGCATTAGCTCTTCCTTCAGAAAGGGAAACCAAACGCGGTGCATTGTCATCTTTGACTGGCGAAAGGGTTCGTAAAGATAGAGTTCAAGATCTCATTCGCCAATTGGACTTTACTGTTTTAGATGAATTCTTTCAGATCGATAACCGAGTTGCTGATTTGATAGATGATCCGGAAATCGTAGAAGTTTTAAGTCTAAATATTGATCAACCCCTTGTAGAGGGATTTTTTAATGACTGTGTAAAAAGTCACTATCGCTTATTATCTGAGAAAAACAAAGATGGCTATCTTTCTCTTCTTGGAATCATCAAGGGAATCTGGTTACAGGCGTTGAACCTTCCCAAAAAATATCCCGTTCAGCAATTGATAGCTGATCACTTACATTTAATTTCTATGCTAAGCTGCACTTTGGACACACCCGATTGGGGTAAAGCATATGACTCTAGCAGACTCGTAAATGATTTTTTCAAAAGTGGGTATTGGTTTGTTTGTTATAAACAAGACCCAAAAACTAAAAAAAACAATCAAGATGAACGAATAAAATCAATCATCCATACATTGCAAGTAAAGCACGGTCATCTCATCTTATCGGAAGCAATTGAACATTGGCTTCAACAACCATTAAATTGTGATCAAGATACCCACTTCACAACGCTCACGCCTCCAAAATGGAAACGCGGACAGGAATTTCAACAACAATGGGTCACCGATAGAGAAAAAAACGACAAACGTAACATCGGCCTTCCCTCCTGGTGTGGGCAACATAACTTCGAACGCTTTATTCATATTTGCGTAGATCTATTGGATAAAAGACGATGGCGCATAACTGAACAACAGACAAAGGAAGCAACTGAAAGTTCACATAAACTCTATCATAACTACCAAAATCAGCTGATTGCTGCCCTTCCCCGTATTTTTACCGAAGAAATCCTACATTCATTAGACTTTCATCAGTACATGCAATTCAGAAGTAATGACTTTAGATTGCATAGCAACCTGCTTTTTCTTTTCAACTCCTTCCCTGAAAATTCATTACCAAGACCGACCACCAATCGACTTCTAGCCCTATTAAAAATTGCAGCTGTACTCAGCCCCCTCGAAGAATGGCTTGTATTATTTGGAAATAGAAGTGAGGAAATCGGAAAACTATTCTTGCGTTTTACTGAAAAGGAA
This sequence comes from Parachlamydiaceae bacterium, assembly GCA_013821265.1. Lineage (GTDB taxonomy): Bacteria > Chlamydiota > Chlamydiia > Chlamydiales > Parachlamydiaceae > JACDHD01. Next base: position 14,889 of record JACDHD010000004.1, read on the forward strand.
TTGCCGGTTACTATCGGAAAACTGTTAAAACAACCAGATTGTTTTTTTCTTTTGGGCCCACTTAGTCTATATAACTTTCGTGTCTTTGGAGAGATCTTTGCCCTCTTGCCTGGACAAGAACAAACCAAATTTTTACAGTGGCATCTTGGGGAAATGGATCGTGAAGGATACGGTGTTCGTTTCATAAATAAGTGTTTCCTTCCCTATCTTGCTACCTTAAATGAGGAACAGCATCATTTATTACTAGGCATCTTTATCGCTTTTCTTCTCAAAGATTGCTTGGCCTATACAAATAATCCAACTAAGGAAAATCACGAATTATTAAAAAACAAAATATTTTTTATAGATCTCTGTGCCACAAGCTCAAATAGTCCTAGATGGCAAGCTCATTTAATGAAAATTGGCTTTTTTAAGGAAATGATCAAACATGGCTTTTGGCTAGTAGCTAGGGAAGATAGCATGTCGCGTTTAGATTTCGTAGCCCAATTGTTAAACAACCCCCTTGGGTTAGAAGTCCTCACCGCGATTTTTAATGAATGGACTGAAAGCGGCAAAAGCAAATTGACATCGTTTAATTCGGAATGTCCCGTCAGAGTCCTTTTGCACACACTCACTGGATTACTAAACTATCGACGTGAAGAAGACAGCCCTCCTCACTATGCGAAATTTAACCAAGAAATATTGCACAAAGCGCTTTCAGAAATTTTATCTCCCAAACTTCTTGGTAGCCAAGAGTTCTTTTCTGTTTGTAAAAGAACTGAACTACTTGATGTCCTGCATTTTTACCCTCGAAACCTACTGCCACCCCCCGCTACACTTTCTAAACCGGCTGCTATTTTGCACTCATTTAGACTTCTTACAGAATTAGAATTATGGCAAATCGCAACACAAGAAAAACCTCAAGCACTTGTTCAAATTTATTCTCGTTTCAGTAGAGTCACCAAAGAAAAATTTATTAAAGACCTTCGTGAATGCGGTAATGATAATTGGTTTACTGTCGTCTCAATATTAGCTTATCACTGTAATGCATATGAATTTGAATTGATTTTTGAGGGACTTTTTGTGGAACAACAAAAGGAATTAATGGATTACCAATTACATGGATTAACGCTTGGCCGTTTCGAAAACCTTAATCCTCAGGAGATGCATTTTTTTCTGCGAGCAAAAAAATTCTTAAGGATGGCCTATTCGATAGAAAATCCTCAAGTAACGGGAGCCATTATAGCGTTTTTCCAACAAAAAGATGTGTATCCTCATATCCTAGTTTTTTTCAGGGAAGCTCACATCTTTCTACGTCGTTTCTTAAATAATAATACCTTTCTTTGCGGATTCATCTTCACTCTTAGTAAATCACAATTAGCTGATTTTATGAACTTCATGCGCGCAGAGGTCTCAGACTTTTTACCAAGAAACAAGTATCCCACACTGACAGAATTGCTATTTTTTTACTCAACCCCCCAAACAACCCGCCCTTTTGTTAATAAAGTAGCTGGTCATAACCTCATTTTGAAAAATCTTTTTGCCTACTTAACCCGCAGCTTGTTGACAGAAGATTATGAAAATAACACAATTTTAAGAGAAAATATTTCTAGAAATTTCATCGATCTACTTCCTCCAGAAAAACAGAACTTTTTTGGAGAACAATTACTTGCGCACAGAAGTCATTTGGCCTTATATGTGAACATTTCTTCTAAGAAGAGAGTTGACTTACTCCAAAATTGTCCTATAGAACAAGGGTTAGTTCCTATCTTTCAAAGCCTGCTTATCGCTTTTCAAAAGGCAAGCAATCAAAAGCATTACAAAGCAGCTGTTGTTAATTTAAACTTTTTTTTGGACAATCTCTCCGAAGAACGAATCGAAAAGCTTTTTGAACTCGTTTTCATCGATTCAAGCATATCACAACCTTTAAGGATTCCTTTGGTAAGGTACCTTTTTAATAATCCCATTCATGCAATTCACCTACTCCCCTGCATTTTACAAAAGAACTCGTATCTCAAGCTGTTCTTTACAGCTATACCGGAACAAAAAGATTTAATTGAGTTGTTTGAGCCACGTGGACTACTCACAGTCCTTTTTCAACACATTAATGTAGAACAAATTAATATTTTCTTGAACCTAGTTAAAACGCATTCAAACTGCGAAATCGTGTTGGCCCATCTGTTTAAAAATTTTCGGGACAATACTTTAGCTATATTGTACGTAAGAAAAATATTAATTAGTAATGATCAACTAAGAATTGCTGTAATAAAAAAAGTAAAGATTAACATCCTTTCTCCTTTAAATACTCCTGCTTTCAAAAAAGTCTTGGTTTCTCTCATAAATACATATTTGAGAGATTTAAGAGAGGCAACCGAAGGGGAACGAAAAGAAGTTTTTGAAAGACTAAATTATTTACTTGGTTTAATTGAACTAGAGTTTGCGGATGTCTTTACTCTGTTTTGTGAAAAATTTTTCGCAAACTCAACGCCCCAAGATTTCAAAGCGTATTTTAAAGAAGGAATTTTGAGTAATCTATTTTCAGCGATGCCTGAAGACATTTTATACATTTTTCTTAATATGGTTCCCACAAATAAATATTGCGCACAGATCCTTCAAGCAATGCTTCAAAGTGATTCTACTGTAAACGATCACACCTTGGAGCTTATTGCAAAGTTTTCGGCTGAGAATCCAAAATTGCAACAGCGTATCGATGCCACAAAACAGTGAGCACCAGCTCCCCTATCCTTGCTTTTTGGAGTGCTGTGCCTTGGCACAGCTTTCATAAACATCGGCTTGCCGATGTTACCTAGAATATTTGTTTTATGTTGAACTAAGCACTCTTAGGTGAGTTCGTCAAGCCCATTCGAGACAATTGCATAAGTGACAGGAAATTATTTTAAACAAGAACTCTTACAGCTTTCCTAAGGCCCGAATGGGCTGAAATGTCATAGCGAAGGCCAAGCGAAGCGCAGGCCTGGTATTAGTCCACGCATACGTAGGAGCCCTGTAAGGGCGACATGTTCTATTTTGACGAAAAACATGATGGGTAGGATCGGCTTCGGCGACAGGATCCTATCCTATTCGCCGAATGCGATCCTGCCTTCTGTGGGTACGTTTTTAATGACTTATGGGTAATAGGAGGGGGAACGGGACAGGACAAGGGACAGGGACAATGTCCCTGTCTCTAACTGGATACTAGTGCATTGCTTTTTGATTCACGCCAGTCGTCAACAGCCCACCCTGAGCAATTTTTGTTAACGTCTTGTTTGCATTCCCTTCTTCATTCAAAGTCTCTTGAAATAGATCAGCAGCTTCATCTAAGTCAAGTTCCTGAGCAAACGTGCGCAGGGAACCGTACGCAGCCATCTCATAATGTTCAATGCGCTGAGCTTTTGAAATCAAAGCAGCATCGCGAACTGGAGATTTCTGAAACGACTTGATAACCTCTTGACCTTCCTCAATTAACCCATCCATCGCTGGACATTTTTTTGCTTTTGGCTTCATTTCCAAAATTTTAAAAACTTGCTCAAGACGATGCACTTGCTGTTTTGTTTCCTGTAAGTGATGATTAAAAGCATCTTTTAGTTCAGGAGATTCTGCAGCTTTCGCCATTTCAGGCAACGCTTCAACAATCTGTTGCTCAGCATAAAAAATGTCTTGCAATTCTTCAATAAAAAGTTTTTTTAAAGTTTCTTTCATAACTCTCCTAAAAAGATTAATGCATCTTAGCTTTAGATTTTTCACTTTTCCAATTTTTCACTTCGTCTTCAGCTTTTTCTTTTGCATAGCCATATTTCTTTTGGAGTTTCCCTAAAAACTGATCGTATTTTCCGTTAATTTCAGTAATTTCGTCATCAGTCAGCTTACCCCATTTTTCCTTAATTTTTCCTTTCAGTTGCTGCCATTCGCCTTCAAATTGCTCTTTATTCATATAATTACCTCGCTTAAATTAAATTACACCAATTAACTTAAGAATAATTAATAAACTAATAGGCACTCCTATCAGCCATAAAAGAAACATTTTTCCCATATAAACCTCCTTAAAATGGGCGCACACAATTGTGTGCACCCTTATTGTTTACCAAGCTGAGCTTGCTTTTTCTTGTGAAACAGAAATATCAGTAGCGCCTTCTTTTTTGAAAAAATCTTTTGCTTTTTCAACTTGTTTTTCATCACTTGCGTGGATGCAAACAAGAAGTTTTCCGCCCTTTACACCTGCTTCATATTTTTTAGCTTCGTACTCAGGAATACCTAATCCAACTAGGCTACCAACGAGTAGGCCAAGAGCTCCACCAACAGCACTACCGCTTAAAGCAGCAACGATTGGTCCTGCAGCCACTAAAGCACCGAGTCCAGGAATTGCAAGAGTACCCAATCCCAACAACAATCCAATTGTACCACCGATGATTCCACCAGTTGTAGCTCCTGTTACACCACCTTCAGGGGCTTTTGTATTTTTTTCTGTTCCCAATCCACCTTTCTTAGTTTTTGAAAATTCACGTTCTGGGTTGTTGTATTGTCCATTTCCTTCAGCTTTGAGGTCGCCGTTAGTTGTGAACTCGCCGTTTCCTGTTGGATATTGTTTTTTTGCATTCCCTTGACGATCTGAAAATAGAACAGAAATTTCATCTTTTCTAAAGCCGTTTTGGAGGCATTTGTTGATGATGCGTTCTGCTTGATCTTCTGTGTTAACTAAACCAAATACTGATTTTTCCATATATCCTTCCTATGTAAATTGTTTTTATTGCTAATAGGGCCAATTAATATTTATTGCTGTTTTGTGTAATTTCTAGTTGGTTGTTTACATTTCGTACACCACGTGCAGATTTAGCAGCTTTTTCAATCGCATCTTTCTCTTTTGCAGATGCTACTGGACCACGTAATGTCACAACGCCTTCAATAGTCACAATTTTTACGTTCTTGCCATTTGTAGAAATCCAGTCTGTTGCAACAACTTCTCTGCGAATATTTTGAGTGATCGTGCGGTCTGCTTCACTTTCTGATTGGCTTCCTGATGTAATTGTATCAAAATTGCTATCACGAACGTTGCGACCTGTGTTGTCAGCATCATAACCACGTGCGTCACGTGCGTTGCGGTTAGAATCAGTGTCATTAGAATCACGAGCATTACGATTTGCGTTTGTATCATCTTCTGAAAGATAACTGGAATTGGTAGGACGATTGTTATTTGGACGATCACATCCAACTAATGTCAAAGACACGGCAGCAATAAATAACCATTCTTTTTTCATAGGATCTCCCTTTAATTTGAGTTTATGTTTCTAAACACCTTCCCTTAAGCTGTTCTCAACTATTCTGTTAAGTAACATCCCAACAGATCTTTGTCAAATTTATTTTTTATACTTTTCTATGGAGTGCGCTACTTTGACCCCTTTCGTTATAGCTGAACTAAGCACCATTCTGAAGGAGATCAGAAAGGAAAACCTAGGGAGCAGTTGCGGAAAAAATCTACTAGTGCAAAACAGCTAAGCATCATCTAAGCTGTAACTAAAAATTTAATTTACGGATAGGTGCTTAATGATAATGGCGTGAAATTCATTAGTTTGTTATGATAAAACTAGATTTTACAGGGGGTTAATTCATGGGACATAAATACACGCAATTCCTTATGGCTGGCTTTTTCCTATGTTGTTCAATGTCAGCCTTCTCTAGCTCAGCAATTGGAACCCAGTCTGATTTAACACTGGTGTCAAAAGTTGATAGCTTAAGGGAATGGGAACATTTGCCGATCACAGACGATTTTTCAGATAGAATGTATTTGGTGAGACATGGTGAAAGTACAGCCAATGTTTACTTTGAAGTTGATGGGAAGAAAGTTCGCTATGTCTCAGGTCAGAGTTTAGGGATTCCCTTAACAGAGCTTGGGAAAAAACAGATACTTAGATTAGCACAAAAGCTTGTTGATCGATTCCCAAAAGAAGCTCGATTGGTGATTACAAGCTCACCTGCACTACGCACCCAACAGACAGCTAAAATCCTATTCAAGGAATTATCAAAAACACATGCTAACGTTTCTCTAGCAGAAGAAGTTTATCCAGGATTAAATGAAAGAAGTCTAGGGCAGTGGGAAGGTCAGCTAAAGGACGAAAATTATGCTAAAGCTGAGACTCCTTGGAAGGCGCTGTCAGCAGTTGATAAATTATATTCTCCTGAAGTGGTTGGAGGCGAAAGCTATGTTGAGGTTGCGCATCGAGCCGTATCAGCAATAGCTGAAATTCACGATCGATATTCAGAAAGCACAGTAATTGCAGTGACTAGCTTCAACACGATAAATACAGTAGCCATACAGATTAATCACTTAGAAGCCTTCCTTTCTACAGTTCCGGGGACCAGTTTGCCAAAGCTTGATTTAGGAAATGGGGATCTAGTGCTCTTGGAGAACCCTAAAGGTCTTTCTGAACAGGTCCAAGCAAAATCTCATATAAAAAATGAATAAATAGGAATAAAATGACCTCAATAGAAAATATAAAAATCTAGCTGTGGCAGTGAGGAATCATCTTGCAGTAACAGAGGAAGATCGAGAATTAGTCGAAGATGGCCCCTCTGGAACCTCGGTGGCGGCCAGAGCATTTCAACATGAACTCGATAGCGATAAAGAAAAAGCAAAATTAGCTGGCAGGCTAAGGCGTTATATAGATTATCCACTTCTCTTAGCTTTAAAACATATTCCCAATCTAAATGAAGTGAGATTAGTTGGAATGGTTGGTAGAAAAGAGGTTGAGCTAGTAAGAAGCAGACTTCCCCGAATTTGTATTAATTCTCCCTATTTAAAATTCCAAATGAAAATGACCTAAGTCATTTTGTCATATTGGGATTGCGGATTCGATCCCTACGAGGTTGAAAATGGGAATGCGTGGAATAGGGAGCTTTTGGACCCGCTGTTCGCTTTTGGAGTGCTGTGCCTTGGCACAGCTTTCATAAACATCGGCTTGCCGATGTACTTAGCATATATGTTTTAAGTTGAACTCAAATACCCTTAGATGGGTTCGTCAAGCCGAATCCTATTTATATAATTGTTACCACACTTCAACGGTCCACACATATGCAGGAGTCCTGTAAGGACGATATGTTCTAAAAGCAATCGACGTCCTTGCAGGGGCCGGAATAACGGCCTGGGCACGCTTATGTCAAAACTACGTCCACATGATGCTCTCGACCATCAGCCCCTAACCGCACAACCCCGTCTTCGAGCAACACCCCATCAAGTCTGATAATTACCTTTTCCTTGGAAGTCTCTTCCTCGTGGATTAACCCGTAGAGTTTTCTCTCCTTCTTTATTTTGAATTTATTTATTGTGGATGCAAAAAAAAATGAGGAGATATTGTTGATGTTCACGGTTGATGCAATTTTTAAAACTCAAAAAGATTTTAATGAGAGAGTTGGGAAAGTACTAGATAGCTTAGCTCACGGGGCATCGCTTTTAATTGGGGCTGACGGCAAAATTTCTACTGTTAGTGTATCTGTAGAAGGAATTTCAGCAGAAGAATTGAATAAAACACGTGCTGCGTTTGTTTCCTTTTTAGAAAGAAATTCTATTTTTCTAGAGCAATATGAAAAATATGTGAAATGCATAAGGGAAAATTGGGCAAAAAGAAACGATGAAATTGGCTCTAGAATGCAACTTCTCTGTGTTCCCGATGTAAACGCAAAATTATTGAAAACGGTCCTTCAAGTGCGGCTGCCAAAAGGAATCTCGTTAGCAGCACGTCATCACAAAGAATCAATGGATATGACTTTTGAGACATCAGACAAGCAAACCGTTCGTCTCCATTCTGCTGTTTTACGTGGATTAAAATACTTTGAGGCCCTTTCAAGTAATGAGAAAGACGTTCATCATACCATCCCATTAGTTGTTGGAACGAAAAAAGAAATGGAAGAGGTTTTAGACTTCCTTTACACAGGTCACATACAAGAGGTATCTGTTGAGACGTTACTACGTTTGTCATTTTTCGGACATTATTATGATATCCCAGCTCTAACAGAGCGGTGTAGAGAAATGTTAGATTGCATTTTGGTCTCATTGCCGGCCGCTGTGATTCCGATAATAATGGCTTATGCAAAAAAGACAGTCATTTCTCCTGTGATAAGGAACTTATTGCTGCATCGTTTTAATCTTTATGTTCGATGGGGAGTTTTAGGTAAATTAACGACTCAAGAAATGAAACAGTTGTACAAGTTTTGTTCAGGAGAAAAAGATCCTGAAGAGCTAACTGCGACTGGCCTTTGCTTTTTGCACGGTGTCGGAATAGAAAGAAATCCGAAACGCGCATTTGAACTTTTCCAAGCAGCAAATGATGAATTCTATGAAAGATGCTGTAAAAAATATCATTTCTATAGCGATCGCCAAAAAGTGGAGCAATACTATTGGCCTGCTGTTGCCCTTGCAGTGGATTTATTGGAATCTAACAGCAAATTTAATATAGAAATAGCAGCGTTTGAAAGCGAGAGTTTGAAACGACAATATGCAGAAAGACAAGCTCCAAAAGATCTGGATCCGGCAGCAACAATACGATGGTTGCAGCTAGGAGGCGATATTCCTGGCATTACTGCTTTCGGCGACAAATTAGAATTTGTAGACGTTGGAGAAAATGAACCTATTCATTGCTACCAAATAGCGGCTGATTGTGGAGATATTGTGGCGTGTTATAAGTTAGGGCATTACTACCGCAAAGCTAATCGTAATGTAATAAAAGCGTTTGAATGGTATACACGTTCAGCAAAGGAAGAGGATGTGAGGGGCATGTTCTTTCTTATGCAATGCTATGCCGACGGAATAGGGACTGCAAAAAATCTTGAACAAGCAAAGTCAATAGCAAATAAAATTTTGCAAATCGGTGTTGAGGGGCTAAAAGATCCTAAAGACAATTTTTTGAGTCATGCTGAAGCAGAAGTGAGAATGTATGCTGAAAGCAACGGAGAAGTGGCAGCGAAGCAAGAGAATACCATACTGTCACTATCTCATCCCACGTTGTTAGATCCTCGACAACATCAGCAATCACTCCTAGTAGCGTTAGAAAACGCATGTGTGATGATGTCAGACGCAGAAAGCGCCAAGATGTTGCGTTTGGACGAGTCTACAATGGATTGTGAGATTGTAAATCATCTGGGTGAAAACGTACCTTTACATGGATTTTTATCAACTTTTGTTGAAAGTAAAGAGTTGTATGCAGCTATTGTTAAAAAGGGAAATAAGGGTGCAGGCATTGATTTAGCAGTAGATGAGATCGGCCAAGTTCTTGATTTTGTATATACAGGTACAATCAGAAATCAATCTCCCCAACAATTGATGTCTCTGCATGATGCTGTACAATCTATGCATTTTCCTAAACTAGTTAGTTACTGTCGTGAAAAAGTCAAACAAGTTCTAAAAGACAGGCCACTTGAATGCTTTGACTTAATAGTAGCTTATTGGAGTCTTTCTAAGCGTTCTCAAGAAATGGAAATCATTCTTTTGGATCAATTTATTGAAACAATTTTTTGGGCAATAGAATTCTTTTCACATCCGCAGGCAGAGAAAATATATCAAATTTGTTGCTCTAATCAACAACATCCTACTTATATCATTGCTGCTTCGATTTGCTTGTCAAGAGGTTGGGGAGTTTCTGTAAATAACGAGAAAGCCCTTCAAATGATATCTCCATTAGTTGATTTTAGGGCGCGACTTTTTCGAGTTCTCTTTGAAAAAGGGAGTTTTAGCGATTTAACTTTAGAAGAGGACAAAGTTGTCCAAGCCGCAGTTTTAGAAAAATATAATCCAGCTTTATGTGCGAGGGTTTATTCTCTGAGGGACGAAGAAGAATTTAAACTAATGCAATTACTTGAAATGGCAGCTTCTCAAGGGTATGCCCTGGGAAATTTTTTATTGGCAGAATGGGCATTCGAAGTTGGTACCAAGGAGAAATTTTTTCATAATATCAAACTTGCAGCAGAAAAAGGTTTTCTCTCTGCTTATATTAGGTTAGCAAGCGAACCCGATAAAACAATTGCTCTAACATCCGAATTAGAATTAACATTTAACTTCTTTCAATACATTAAGGATGCCGAAATGGCTGTGGCGCTAATAGGGATATTTTCAAACGGTGAACGGATACGACCAAATTTTCGTATCGCATTGCAGCTGCTAGAGCATACATTACAACTTGAGCAATTGAATCAAGAAGAGACTGATCAATTGAGAGAACTTGAGGCAAGATTAAAAAAAGCATTTAAAGAGGATGAAGAGATGAAAGATTTGGTAAGAAGACTAGAGGAAACTAAGGAATCTATTAGTAATGGAAGTATAAACAGAAGCAAGCACAAGGTTGATTGTATCTTATTGTAATTTACCAATGCATGGAGTCAGACCTAGGGAGGGATATTTTCCATGGGTTCACTCGCTAGGCTCGATCACTCATGAGCTAAACATCACACCGTCGCCACTCGCGTGGCTTATTAACCGCTTCGCGGTTGTGAAAGAAGGACAATATTTGTTTTCAAGATACGAAAATAGCCTTTAATCAACACCTTAGACCTGACAGACAGGGAAGCCCTGGTTAAGCCGAACGGCCTGGTTTGTTGCGTCCACCTAGCAAAAAAGGAAGGTAGCCAGACCGTCCCGGTCTGGTAAAAGGACTACCAGGCCAGGATGGCTTGGATAATTAGAAAATGGTTACAGCAAAACAAGATAACCCGGCTTTTTGCAGGGCGGGACGCCCTGGTTACCTTCAGGCCGAGGACGGCCTGGTTACGCAATTAGGTCAAACCACCTCAACATCATGCTCTCGATCTATGACACCCTTCTTTTCCTCAATGTTACTTTTCTCTCAAAAGGGATAATAAGCCTACCATAGCCTATAGCATGCTCTAGTGACTTTAATGAAGGTGGAATTTTGAAAATGGCCGTAAAGGAACGATATAGAAAAATGAATTGTTAACTTAAATATTTACTTGATACTTGTGGGTAACGACAAGGTTTGGGCCTCTGTAGGATGGTTTAATTTCATCAGATTTAATTTTAAATTTTTTTGTCTTTTCCATAACTTTATTACTTTATTCTGGTTCGAGAAATGTGATATTCGATGGCAATTCAGTCAATTCAAAGCCGGGATACTCCCAAGTTTGACCAGCTTTTTTCCAAATGATATATGTATCCCCATCAAATGCAGTTATGATTATATGAGTAGTACTTTGACAAATGTTCTGTAGAGTTTGTGGATCAAATGCATTAATTTCCTCAGCTCTTATACCCTGTGTTAACACGTATATGGTGTGCCACACCTGAAAACTTGCAATTAAGGTTTCTCCAACAGATTCCAATGAAGTCGAATGGTCAAGCAAGTAATAAACTTCTTGATCCTTACAAAGGGTCTTGGCTTCATCAAAAAAAATGCTTTTGTCATAAGAGCGACTTAGCATATCTTCTAGGATAGCTAAGTTTGTACAATTCGAGTCTAGATACTCTTTTACAAATTCTCTAATTTCTTTATCTGTACTTGTTACTGCTTGACTCAAAAATTTTTGTCCGTTCCTTTCATAAGGCACGAGTGGTTCTTCTTGAGGAATTATCCTTCCCTCTTTTAATAAGTACAACTCTTCTAATAAAGCATTATTGGGGAGAATGATATAAAATTCGCCCTTAGTAAAGTCAATATTTTTCAAAACAGTTTTTGAAAGAGTGTGACCACATTCAACATGTTCTTTAAAGTAGGGAAAAACTTTATTAAAATCTAATTGATATTTTTTTAATTTTTTCATTTCCACTCCATCGTTCCATCGAGGTAATGTCTAGTTCTTCTCCATCCTTTGCAGTATGATCCCAATGAGGTTTGTGCTTTTTAGAATTCAAGTCAGGATAAAAACTTTCTTTTCTAGGTTTGGTATTTCCTTCAGCAGGATGTTCCTTAACCCATGCACCTTTACCAATTTCAGGTGTTTCGGAAGATCCTCGCCATCCTAGACCTTCAATAACCTCACCGCTCTCTACCATTTTTGGGCGTTTTTCTGGATTGTTGGTCAACTCAAAAGGTGATTTTCCTGTTTCACCCGTCTTTCCTTTTTCTTTTTTCCTACTACTTCTTCATCTACAGCTTCCATATACATCAAGCCGTAGCTAGAAATGGCTTTTCGGTCTGAAGGTTCTGCTATCTTATACGAGATTAATCCTACTCCCCCAATGGCCAAGCAAGTAAGGGTGGTCGTTACAGAAGGCAATATAAAGGTTAATCCAGCTCCTCCAAATACTGCTGAAAAAAGAGGAAGCATTAAAACAACAAAACGTCCATCGGGATCCATACTAGCATTTGGATTATTATAGACATACTGATAAAGATTTACACCATCCACAAAGCCTGCAGGATCCAAATTCAACCAACGAGCAAGCTCAGGATCATAATAACGCTTTCCAAAACTCACCAAACGCAATTCTGGATCCAACCGCTTTCCAGAATAACGCCAGGGGTTAAATGGCGTCTTTTCCATCGCTTTGATCGTTGCTCCAAAAGCAGAAAAATCATACTCAGCTCCCACCTTCTTATCTTTGGGATTCAACAATAATCGTACATTTCCTTGTGGATCATTAAGAGGAACATATAAATTTCCTTCTAGTTCAAGAGATACTGGAAGAGCAAAATTTTCATAAGGCTCAAATCCAGTCACTTTAAGTTGTTTAAGAGTTTTGTCACCCTTAAATGCTCCGATTTCTCGTTGGCCGTCATATAAGTAGTTTTCAGCATCTACTTCTTTCCAATTTCCCTTTTCCTTTTTAGAGATGAGTTTTTTAAGGCATCTACCCATAGGATCATATACAAATTGAACGCGTTCATTTGTTATTTCCACACAAGTCAAACGATTCAATGCATCATATGTAAAGCTTGTATCTAGCTGTGGGCTATGCTTGCGAACTAAATTCCCATCTAAGTCATATTCACAAGCAGTGTCACCTTGTCGCAATAACTCATTCGGATATAAGATCTCCGCGTTCATTGTATTCTTTATCGATCGTATAAGATAGCTCCCGATCGGATCCATATACTTTTTCCTGACAAACGTTTCCGTATTTGTCATACGCAAATTCGATTCTTCGTAAAAGCTTCTCTATGCCGTTTTCTAAAAACAGCTCCTCCTTGCTTTCAGGCATATGCAGAAAGGGGGCAGATTTTCTTAACTTATACTTTGTAACTAATCGTTGTTGAATACCCTTTAAATTATTTTTATCTACTGAAGTTCCATCATCCACACTCTTTTGAACCAAGTTCAGGGATGTATCATATTCAAAAAATTCGCGTCGAAGAATATGACTACTTTCTTTTGTCAACTTGCTTGCTATCAAATTGCTGTTTGGTATGTATGAAAAGAGAATTGTTTCTCCGCATTCTAGGTACTCATATGTCTATTGGTTCTGTTACACTTAAAAATGGTATGCTAGATCAGGCCACATCCAAGCCTTGTGATTTGACGGTAACTACACTACATGATGATCAAAGAAAATATTTCCGAGTGCTAGAGGCCCTGGATGATAATGGCAAAATGATCCCTTTTATTATGCGTAATAAAGATAATAATATGGTGATATACTGTCTTCAGCCTTGTCATCCAACAACAATTGAAAATCCCGCTCATTTTAAACGCCTTGTTAAGGACAAACTAATTGTATGGGTAAATGATAAGACAGGTCTTGAGAATTTTGGAATAACAAAAGCGAGTGAGGCTTCTAGCGTTTGTAAATATGTATTTAAACCCAATATTGGAAAACGATGCTTTTTTAATTTCTCTTCTATAAACATTGTTACAAATAAAAGCGAAATAGCTTCTATTAATGAAGCATTGGACAAATTCTCTTTAGTTTTTAATAGAAGCGAAGCCTCAAAAAAAGCTGAAGGCGAGCGTAAAGCTTCCGCTGAAGTACTTAAAGGAAAAGAAAACGTTTCTACAGCAGCCTAAAAAGTCATTTCTTATTCCTAATTAGTGAATTGAGAGGGGACCCCAAATGGATCCCCTCTTCTGTTTTAACAATATGGCTTAGCATCCAAAATAGCCTGACAATACACCTAAAACAAATCTTTCATTTTTTCAATCCGATTTTATAGCCCTTACACAGTATTGTAGGGCAAATACACTCTACAGCACCTTTCAGGTCTTATGTTAATGAAAATAAAAATCGTCTCAGGATTAATGTTTGGAGTGATGTGTCTTTCCTCCATTTTAGTTGTAGCCTCTGAGCCAGAAGAAAAATTAAATACTACCAAGCCTACTCGTGCTAAGGATGGTATCGATGGTGCTAATGGATATTTCAATGGGGATGGCCAACCTTGTGGACACGGTCAAAAAGGTGAGAATGGCCAATGTAATTGAAATGGTGGCAATAGTGTTTGGGGTCGTGGAGGAGATGGTGGAAAAAGCGGATATGTGGATTAAATCGTTTGGAGGATCCAAGAACTAATGACCGATAGTCGCCGCTTTGTTTTATGCAAACAGTAGATAGAGAAGATAAATGAGTGATGAAGCAATTAGTTCATTGGCCCCCCATGCGAAATCGCCAGCCGTCAAAGCTATGACAAAAAAGAACGTAAAGCTGCTATTGCTCTGCTGGGAAAGAAATCAACTAGGCCCTGTAGGTCAATATTTTTTGTAGAAAGGCATACGATGTTTTAAAACATCGAATGGCTTAGTATTTCTACAAAACTCATAAAATATTAGTTCACAAGCCTGCAACGACCTAAGTTTCTGATTTCACTGTGCGTGCAATTCAATCTCATTTCTTCAAAAAAATAGAGTCTTTTTTGTATTCACCTGTATAGAGTCTATTTGGATCCTAGTTTGGTTTTTTTTAACGATTCTCATCTAGATACAACTTGACGATTATTTTATGCGCATCATAACCTGTCTAAAAAGCAAAAATGTTTGTAAAGAAAGAGAGAGGTTAAATGGTAGCAATACTTTTTATATTAATCATTGCCTTCACATTTTCATTCACTTGGTGGAGCAGGCTATACATTGAACTAGATTACTTTAAAATAAATTATACCAAAGAAACAAAAAAAAGGATGTTATGGGTCATTTTTGGAAATCTTCTAAGCTTAATACTGCTATTCTATCTTATACGCTTGGTGTTTTTACACTTAGTGTAACACTACCGGTTTACGCAGCACCTCAACAAAATGGAGTCAACTTAAATGATGTTGGATTTTCCATACGAATTGAGAAACTAGTTGAAAAAATCAATCGATATGGAGAACGACGAGACAGCAAAAAACTATTAGAAGTGATGTTAGAAATCAAATCTGAAGTTGAAGGTTATACAGGTCAGAGAATTGACATCCAAAAATCATTGGATAAAGTTGAGAACGATGTCAAAAATAAGGGTGGTAGGGTTGATAAAGGAGTAATGAAACAGCTTCGAAATACCTTTAAAAAAGCAGAAAAGAGGCCCAACCATAAAGCTATATACATGGCCAATTGTTTAGAGTTTAATTTACCTTACAATGCCGAAGAAGAACAATTGTTTTTTGAAAATGAATACTTAATGGTGGCGCATCGTCATGGAAATGGTCATGATAATGACGACGAGATGACAGTTCCTCTCCGAGTCACTATTGGCGTCACAATAGCTCTTTGCGGAGTATTTCTGGCATTTGTACCAAATTCAATATGTCAAAAGTATTCTTACTATGTCATTGAAACAGGACTAGCTTTCTTGGTTGATGAAGGAATTACTCAATGGGAAGATAAGGACAAAAAGAGCAAGAAATAAATATCTCTCACAAGTGGCTACAGTACCGCTGGTGCGGGTGTAACACAAGGAAACATTTCTACAGTAGCCTAGAAAGTCATTTCTTATTCCAAATAAAGGAAATTAAGAGGGGATCCAAAAGATCCCCTCTCCTGTTTCGGCGGTTTCGCTTCTGTAGCGGTGAATTGGATTTTGGTATTAAAAGTTCCTTTTGGTAATGGTAGCAATGGACAAAATGGCAAGAAACAGTAAGAAAGGTTAGAAAATGAAAGAAAGAATCGTCTCAGGATTAGTGCTTGGAGTGATATGTATTTCCTCCAGTTTGGTTGTAGCCTCTGAACCAGAAGAAAAATCAAATACTACGAAGCCTACTCGTGCTAAAGATGGTGTCGATGGTGCTAATGGCCAGCCTGGTGGACACGGTCAACACGGTAAAAATGGCCAAGGTGGCGGAAACGGTGGAAATGGTGGCAATAGTACCTGCTGTCGTGGTGGAGATGGCGGAAACGGCGGAGATGTGGATTAAATCGAATGAAGCGATCCAAGAGCAATTGAACGATTGGTCATGTAACTGCTTCTCCGGCATATAGCGATGTGGATCTAGATTGGGCTGAAAAACACAATTTAGATAAAAAACGTCCTATGTATCCAAGCCAGGGATGGCATTGGCACAATAAACAAGATGAATTGATTGAAGGAAGGGTTTGGGGTGGTTGCCTAGAAGTTCTCTCCTTTCATTTATCAGTTAGAAAATATTTACCTGGTTTCGAAAAACTGGATGGTACGGTACTTTTTATTGAAACTTCGGAAGAAATGCCAGCTCAAGAATTCGTATATTGCTTTCTCGCAGCTTTGGCAGAGATAGGGTTATTAAAAAAATTTAAAGCTATTTTAATGGCGTATCCCAAAGCTCAATTTTGTGATAAGCAGCCTCCCGAAGGGCGAGAAGCATATATTTACAACCAACAGACTGCAGTAAAAGATGCTCTTAAAGTTTATGGTTCAAATATTCCAGTCAGTTTCAATATGAACTTCGGACATACCGATCCTCAAATGATTATTCCTAATGGAGGGACGGTAAAGATCAACTGCCAATCAGAAAGCATAGAGTTTTGTTAAATGTTCGGGGTCGGGCCTAGGGTGTTGATTTAAGGCTATTTCAGACTAGTATCTTGAATACAAATACTGTCCTTCTTTTACAACCGCGAAGCGGTTAATAAGCCACGCAAGTGGCGACGGTGTTTAGCCGGCAATTAAATTTCACGGTACATTTTGTAGTGTTGAGCATATCCAGTTCCTGGCGGGGACATTGGACGAGCTCCTTTAGAACGTAAGAGATCCGAAATTGCTTTATGCCCTTCAGCAATAGCAACCTGATAAGGTGTTAATCCACTGTTGTCCGTAGAGTGAATGTCCGCTCCTAGATCGATAATGCTTTTAACCAATTCAAGCTTCTTACCTGGCTCGAGGTTGGCTCTGATTAGTAACTGCAATGGACGGTGTCCATTAAGTGAAGCGTCATTAACATTAGTGCCCGCTGCTAAAATTTCTCTAACGGATTGAACTAGCTCATTTCCTCTTTTCTTTGTCAAAACTTCTCCTAAAGAAGACAGAGAGGCTATATTATGCTGAGATGGTTCATTTCCTGGATCGATTTCCCCTTGGATTTCACTATTAATGAGGTTGATGCGGTATTCAAGATCAGACAAGGTGCTGAGTATATCATCAAAACTGACAGGCTCGGTAAGGTACATGTCGCGCATCAACTGATAGTCACGTCGCAGTGCAGGCAATCTTTCATTAGGGGGAACAAGGCGAAAGGTTCCTGGTTTGGCCAAGATATAATTTGCCCATGAGTTGCCAAAGAACTGACTCTTCCATATAACAACTTGGTTTCTGAGATTGTGGTTATTTATAGCTTTGATTGCCTCAGGGTGCTTTGTAAGCATCGAAGTATCCGCGTAATGGCGTGAATACCTATCTGGTATTGGTTTGTTAGGCGGTCGATGGTATTCTGCGTGCAGGATCGTAGCTTTTTCCCAGAAACTCCGTTCCATCTCTAAAGCCATAACCTCACAACGCCAATCGGGAAATGCTTTGGGAAAAATCTCGGCAATCCAAGGCGTTATCGTATGACGTCCTGTTGGTTGCTGATCGGTAAGAGAACCAAATTCAAGTTTCACAGAACGTTTAATATAGTCAAATCCTGTTGGTTGCGATGATGGGTAGTGAAAAAGAAGCACTGGCGAATTTGTGTTAGGATCTTTCAAAAACTCAAATCGCGCCTGCTCATTTTCTAGTACGTCCAACACAGAAGCTTCCAGTGCCGGCATGATCTGAGTTTGAATCGCAACTTCGCAGGCACCCTCAGCTTTCTTTACCCATTTGTCGGCCTTGATTACGAGTTGTTCCGGCTTCAGGGAGTCTTAGAAAAGTAGGGGATAATGAGAGGTCTATATCTTCAGAAAAACGGTTGATTGCACCAAATACCTTTGACAATGAGGTGCCGCCTTTGAATACGAGACTGTCTGCGAATTCCGAATCGAATAAAATCCCAAGCAACCAGCACACCCAAAAATCTTTTTCCATGATAACAGGGGATACATTTTTCTGAATGGCAGCTTGTTCAATATATAGACGTCGTTCGTCAGCAGATAATTCTAAAAAGCCAAGCCTCACAAAGCCTCCATGGCTAGTTTTCTAAAAATGGAATGCATCCATTCTGGCGCAAGTCGAATGTCTTTGAGTAATTCTTGTCGTTTGTCAATCGGAAGAATCCGCATTAAATGCTCAAGCCGCTCTGCAGTTACATTTTCTTTCCCCAGTTCGCGGAGAGCCTGAACCAGAAGTCCACTGAGCCGACCTGCCATCGCCATATTTTTGGGAGTTGTTCGTCGAAGCTGAATGGTTGTTGCGCCGATTTTAACCGTTCGGCTCGGTCCATCTGTCAAAAATACTACTTTAGCTGGAACCTGTTCGGATAGCCCTAGAATGTTTGCTGCATAAGCGCCGGTTGGTTGAATACGCGTGCAGTCGCGATCAACCAAAGCCTCCGCTATTTTTTCTGGAGATGGTTGAAGTTTTCCAAGTATCGGATGCTCTTTAGGAAAATCATATATTCCTCTAGCAAGGCGTCGAATGGTTCCTTTTCGAACGAGTCGGTGAAGAACAATATCGACGGCCTGCCGACTACCTAAACCCAAGAAGTCTGTCGGGACGAATACAGCGCCATGCCCACGGCTATGTATTATCTCAAGTATCTGAGAATCGATGCTATTTAGATTTTTTTGATCTTTCTTCATGTAAGGAATATTGGTGTGTTTTTCTTACAAATGCAAAAGGTATTTTTACAATTCATTTAACATCTTGTGTTTTATACTCTTAACTATCTAAATATCAATAGGCGCTTGTCTTGTGTAAGAAATATTAGCATGTTTTTCTTACAAATGCAAGGTTGGAATTGAAGTTACAGTCAATGTTGCAATAAAAATCCAATCAACCTGTACTTGGTTGAACACAAAAAATTGCAGGCCTATCTCCCCCGAGCCTTCAAAGAGCCCATTACTTCATTAATTATGGCTAACTTTCACCCCTAATACCATATTTATCAAATATGAAATCAGCCAGCTCGCACATTAAGAATTGACCTTGGCTTGGCTTCAGCGTCGGATGATAAGGCTTTGCGGTTGATAGTATTTGGGCTGGTATTTAAACAGCAGCTTGTTTTTTGAAAAAGCCAAATCCAACAGCCTTCTGAAAAGCTGAATAATGGTACATGTTCACGGGTAGTTGCGAAATCGCTACGCGATTTAGCAACTACCCATGAAAAATTTTAAAGTTACAAAAAGACCCTGAACATATACAATTCGGCAGCATGAAGCCGACATATGAAGAATTAGAAGCAAAACTACTAGCAGCCGAAGCCAAGTTAACTGAAACATTGAATCTGCTTAAGCACGCCCTCGAACGAATTGCAATTCTTGAAGAACGACTCAATAAAAATTCGAAAAATAGCTCTAAGCCGCCTTCAAGTGATCAAAAGAAAAATTCTTCCAACCAAAGCATGAATCCTAAACAAAAACGTTCTGGATTTAAAAGAGCGTTACTCCCCACAGAGCAAGTGGATCATTTCCATACGTGTACGCTCCAAGGTTGTCCCTCTTGTGGATCAACAGAAATTATTGATCAGAAGCAACCGCTTATCCTACAACAAGCAGAGCTGCCTGAAGTCAGGGCTGTTATCACACAATTTAACTGCGTCAAGTATGCATGCAATGCGTGTGGAGAAGAATCATTTGCAGATCTTCCAAGTGGGATTCCAAATTCAGCATTCGGACCCCGTCTAATGGGACTCATAGCTACCTTAACAGGAGTGTTTCATTTAGCAAAACGCGATGCTATTCAGCTGATTCAAGATCTATATGGTGTCAAGGTTGCTGAGGGATCGGTTATCAATATAGAGGAAAGGGTGGCTATAGCTCTCAATGAACCTTACAAGCGTATTCATCAATATGTAATGATCAGCGTGCTTCCCAAGCATTTTGATGAAACATCTTGGCGCAATAAGGGTAAAACTAATTGGGTGTGGGTAGCAAGCACATCACTTGCTACATGTTTTAGAATTGATGCAAGTCGTAGCAAAGAGGCTTTTCAGCGATTTGCGTCTTGTTTGGGGTTCGCTCCTGTGGTAACAGACAGATACTCTGCATATGCGAACCTAAAGCAGCCTCACCAGTACTGTCTAGCGCATCTTATCCGGGATTTTCGCAGGTATGCTGATAGAATAAGTTGTTGTCTATTTAATTAAAAGCATGTTTAGAGACTTCTCTACCCAAACCATTATCATAACACTTCCTAGCTTTCCCATTGCACTTTTGTCACCTCTGTCTGCAGCTAACAGCTGTTTCGTCTGTTAAGCGAAACAGAGTTCAGATTAATAGGATTACTGCGGCTAAACACAACTGTGAAGATGCTGGTAAGATGTCCGGGGTCGTGGAGGAGATGGCGGAAACGGCGGGGATGTAGATTAAATCTTTGGTGCGATCCAAGGGGGTTAGCCAGTTTCCACTTTTTTTATGCAATCTGCAGACGAAGAATATAAATATGCGATGAACCAATTAGCTATTGGCCCGCTATGAAATTATTGTCAGAGCAAAAAAAATGTTTTTCCGATTGAAGATTAATCTTCATAGCGATGATAAATACAAAAACCTTGATTAGGTATTTCCATTGGGTAAGCAACCGTAACAACTCGAAAATCTGAAACAACATCAGGGAAATCTGAAATAAAATCGGTATCAGCTAGATTTGCTAATTCCCACTCATCCTCTGTAGGTTGTTTGTCAAAATAAAAAGTTAAAACGATTGTTTCTTTTTCAAATGTAATGTAAACAGCCCTTAAGTTAGGAGTTACTCTTCCTAGAAGAGCATGCGATACTGTACAAATCAACTGAGCTGTATCTATTTTCATATATTCCATTTATTCTAAGGCGTTTGGCAGCCTGTGGGATGAACAGGGACAATATGGCCGCCTTTTCCGCCATAATGAATAGTTCCTCTCGTTGTAGGAGCACTTAAAGTTCCATCTTTACTTTTCCATATTCCGATAATTTCTTTAAAGTCTATTGTTTCCTTAAATCCGTGGTCTCCAGCAATCCCTCTATGCGGAACTCCTGTTCCTCCAAAATTTTTTAACAACTTTTCTGGATGAGGATGTGTAAAAACGCTTCTGATCCCATCGTAATTTTTATGCCCAAGAACGTGTTTATTGTGTGAATCAAAATTATATTTTACATTGCGAAAATATTCCTTTCTTGCTTCACAGTGCGCTAGAGAAGATGATATCAATGCCTCTTTACTTTTAGGCGAAGCGGCAAGAGTTTCTAAGATTTGTACCCTATTAGCTGCTTTTAGATTTTGCAATGCTGAAAGACCTTTTAGAGTTCCCCCTGTTATTAGAAAATCCGTACCGTATTTTCCTATCACATAACCAATCATCTTCCCCTTTTCATCATCTTTTAAAACATCATATTGTTGCCAAAGCAATTTGACTTCTTCAGCATAACCTTCACATTTTTCATAATCCAAAGTTTTTAGATATTCAACTGTTGCCGCTCCAGCATCATAACACGCGTTTGCGTAGTAGTGGCTGCATGAGATTGGTTGTTCGGCAAACACCCAAATGGCAGTACCCATTCCATGCACAGTTTGCCAAAGGGAAGGTACAAAATCAGTAACAGCTTCAGATCCACCACCTTTCAAACCCTCCATTAAACCGAGCGTAAAAGAAGTTGAAACCTTTGACTTCATTTGACTTAAACTTTTGCTTTTCTCAGAAGTTCTAAAATCATTTATAGCCTCATCGAAGTCACCTGTTTCAAAGTAAGCAATTGCCCTATTGAAATAGGCTTCTTTATTTTGGGGGTCATTTCGAATCAATTCCGAAAGTTTAATAATTGCTTCATCATATGCATTTGTTTCAATCAAAGAAAGGCCCTGAATAAACAACAATTCATTAAGGGATATATCCTTCACAAGTGAATCGAGCTTTCCACAATCATCTATGGCCTGAATATCTGAAAGGCACTCTGTATATAATCCGTTATCAAAGTAGATACGACCTCTTTCATACAAAGCTGTCGTATGTCCAGTAGAATGTTGGTCTATACATTTAGTATACAAGGCGTTAAACCTACTGCCAACTTCACTATAGCCTTGGTATAGCCAAGGAAGACCTTTTGGTTCAGAATACGCAATAAAGCGTCTAAAAGTAGCAGAAAATTCAGTATATCGTTTGCGATAATAAACACTACTCCAAGCGGCATCCCAGCTAGACCAAACAACACCTTGCCGAAAAAGATTTCCTCCATTTCGATGTGCGTCATCAATCGAATTGGCGGCAATATAACGAATTCCTTGTAAATCATATTCTGTACAACAATTGGGAGTTGCACTAATGGGTAAGGACAAGAAACATAAACAATAAATTATAGCAGGTAATACTCTCATAAACTTACCCTGATAAAGGTATTTGAAATTGCAGGAAGCCTTAATAGAACTTAGGAAGTCCACTTGTATAGAGAATCATAGTGTCAGCTAATTTAAATCACAAACAAAAAAATTCAAAAAGTTAAATATTATTTAATAAATGTGAAATTTAATTTTCGTACAGTCGTAATTTCACGTTTTAGTAGCTTCATAATGGATATTCATATAATCAACAAAAACACACCTGTAGACTTTCCTGGAGGATCTTATGACCTTCTTGTGCATACTAAAACGGCCATACTTTAAGGCAATCGAGCGTTAAATGCTTTCATTAAATATAGTAGAAATTAGTTTCTTTGTTAAGTAATTTATTTTACTCCGTTATTCTTTACTAAAATTTCCGAAATGTAAATGATGTGTGCGCAAAAATAATCACTTTTGAAAAATGCATAGAAAAATTTAATTTACAAAAGGAATGTATATGCGTTATTTGCTGTTACTGAGCTGTGTGTTATTTATGCCTCTACATGCCAAGGAGGAACCAAAACCATCCTTTTCAATCACTCCCACAACTCCTGAAGAAATGGAAACTGGAGTAGGACCGTATAAATTCTGCTTTAAAAATTTTCCAACAAATACTCCTCTCATTGTATCGTATTCAAGAGTCCTAAATGGATCAGCACCCAAAGCAACTGAAGAGATATTACTTACTCCTAGTGGACTTATTGCAATAAAAGGAGTGGGGGTAGCCCGTAACTATATATTTGAACCGGTGGGCATACTGGAAGGTGAAAGAATCACTTATCAAATTAAACAAAAAAGGAAGCTGTTAGCCGAACATAGTTTTATTCCTTTACCCCTCGAGATAACAAGCAAGCAACACACTTTTTCTTTAAGTGCTGAATTATTAGAGATACGAACAACAACCTTATATCGTATTTTCCTCAAGGGTTTGCCTGATAACGAAATTGTTAAAGTCACCATTCAATACCCTAAGGAACGCACGGAATCTGAATTCAAAGTTGGAGACGTTTTTGCTCTTTTGGCAACTGAACGAGGAAAAAAAGGTGGGATCTGTACTCTCACAATAGAAAGAACGAATGGTGATAGCGCAACCTTAGAACTTCTATGGGGACTAAAATCCATTGCAAAGGCAATGACGGATGCGATTGAATAGCGCTTCTTTTCAATAGGCAGTACTTGAAAAGTGCTGCCTTTTTACCAGACCGGGACGGTCTGGCTACCTTCTTTTTTTTGCAGGGCGGGGACGCCCCTGGTTACTTTCATGCCGAGGACGGCCTGGGTACGCAATTAGGTCAAAACCACCTCCACATGATGCTCTCGACCATCACTCTCTAATCTCACAACCCCGTCTTCAAGCAACACTCCATCAAGTCTGATAATTGTTTTTCCCTCGGAACGCTCGTCTTCCCTTCGAATCACCACGTGATATGTTGAGGTCTGATAATTATATTTCACTTTAACTTCATTCCATTCCTTTGGAAGACAACTCTCAATCCTCAATTCGTTAGCTGACACCTTTATTCCAAGCACCTCTTCTAACCAAATGCGATACATCCATCCCGCTGACCCAGTATACCAACTCCATCCTCCCCTTCCCTGCTGTCCCGCAAGATCATAGATATCCGCTACGATCACATAAGGCTCTACTCGATATAACCACGAAATCTCCTCATTATACGTGTGCACAGCAGGATGCATCGCTTTCAATAATTCCACAGCTTTAGTGCCATCCCCTCTACGCGCATAAGCCATCGCCAACCAGAGCGATCCATGGGTATACTGACCCCCGTTTTCGCGTACTCCAGGAGGATACCCCTTAATGTATCCAGGGTCATGTTCGGTTTTATCAAAAGGTGGAGTCAACAACTTCACAAATTGACGCTCCTTATCAAAAAGGTATTGATACGCTGATGCCAATGCACGTTCAACTCTTTCAGGATTACCTAATCCAGAAATTACCGCCCACGACTGTGCTAGAGAATCAATTTTGGCCTCCTCACTCTCTTTCGACCCCAACGGGGAACCATCATCAAAATACGCCCTACGGTACCACTCTCCATCCCACGCGCTATGCTCCACAGTTTCTGCCAGCCTTTTTGCCTGTACACGCAGTCCCTCACCAGCTGCAGTATCTCCTGTAATACCTAAGAGATCTGCAAAATCATGCAGGACATGAATCAGGAACCACGCCAACCAAACACTTTCCCCTTTTCCCTGAATGCCCACGCGATTCATGCCATCGTTCCAGTCCCCTCCCCCCATCAAAGGCAACCCATGTGGACCTGCAGTTAAGCCTTTTAAAACAGCTCTGCGACAATGTTCCAATAACGTTGCTGTTTCTGCGGCAACAGCAGGCACGTCATACACTTCATGCTGCTCTTCGGTTAGAAGAGGCGCTTCCAAAAATGAAACCTGCTCCTCCAAAATGGACGTATCACCGGTCACACGTACATACTGAGCCGTTACAAAAGGCAACCACAGCAAATCGTCGCTGATACGTGTGCGAATGCCCCCTCCAGACTGCGCATGCCACCAGTGCTGCACATCCCCCTCAACAAATTGTCGCGTCGCCGCATATAAAATGTATGCACGCGCTAGCTTCGGCAAGGTATATAATAATCCCATCACATCCTGAAGCTGATCTCTAAATCCATAAGCTCCACTGGACTGATAAAAAGCTGTTCTTCCCCAAATGCGGCAGCTTAAATTTTGATACACAAGCCAGCGATTCATCGAAAAATTAATCGCTAGGTCAGGCACTTCCACCTGCACAGCACCTAAAACCTTATCCCACCACGCTTTTGTCTCATCTAACAGCTGATCTGTCTTCCCAGCTGCGCGGCAGTGACTCATCAACTGTCTAACTTCCGCAGCATCCTGAGCGTACCCTAATACAAAAACGACTTCAGACACTTCACCTGGATTAATGTCTACCATCACTTGAATAGCAGCGCATGGATCTAAAGCTGCACCCACACGTCCTGAAAGCGCTTTTCGTTTCATCGCAAACGGGTTACTCGTCGAACTGTTGCGCCCTATAAATTCAGCACGATCCGCAGTAAAGGACATGGCGTGAGTTAATGAACTTGCAAAGGCGACACAACTGCCAAAATTGGGATGATACCGGTTATAAGCCAACAACGCCTGACTCTCCGGATCCCACTCAGTGATCACATGCAACTGAGTCACCTCACGATCGCTCCCTAGAACCCAGTCTGAGTATGCTGTTACCGTCAGACGACGCGATCTTGCCGAACCATTCTTAAGTCTTAAACGCTGAATGCGCAGAGGCAGACCCCCAGCATCATTATTAGGAACAAAAACAGTAAGCTCTTGCTCAATCCCATGGCTATTGTGTTCAAAACGCGTATAACCTTGTCCGTGACTAATGCGATAGGCATCATTTTCCCTTATGGGAGCAGGCGTCGGACTCCATACAGTTCCAGTCTCCTCATCCCTAATATAGATCGCATCTGAAATAGGATTTAACACCGGATCGTTTGACCAGGGAGTTAATCGATTCGTTTGACTATTCCCGTACCAGGTACAGCCCATGCCAGTTTCTGTGACTAGCGTTCCAAATTTTTCATTGGCAATCACATTGATCCATGGAGCAGGCGTGTTCTTATCTGTTCCCAAATAAATCACATACTCACGACCATCCAAGCTATATCCTCCCACTCCATTGAAATAAGGTAATTCCAAAAAGGGAAGCGGTTGAGAGGGAACGTCTTTAACTTTTTTGTCCACAATGAGTCGATTAGGATAGTTTCTATCAGACATCGGAGAGACTAATTGTTGGCGCAAAGATCCTCTGGCAGCCACCAAAACAGCACTCGCCACCGAAAGTAAAAGATTCAATTCCTCTGCAGGCATTTGCGTACTGGAACGCAAAAAGACTCCACCGGGAACGTCCAACTGCCCACGATGCGCATAAGCTTCTAACATACGCTTTAGCTGTTCTTGCAGGGGATGCTCATAGGTATCTGACTCATCATTCAAAATCACTAAATCTACCTGCAATCCTCTCAAGGCCCAAAATTGATGCGCTATTAAGACCTGTTTCACTAGATCGGCATCATACATATCACCCACAGACACAACCAAAATAGGCAAATCCCCTGAAATCCCTTGCGCCCATAGACCAGCTTGTCCTAGCTTATTGCTCTTCAAACGCTCTTCAGAAGACCTAAGCTGCGAATGAGGATAAATGATGCGGCTTGCCAGTTTTCGAAAAAGCTGCACATCTTCCTGATGAATGCGCAAATGGCGCAACTCTAACTGCGCATAATTCCACGCGAGCTCTAGAGCGCGATGGCTGGCACCTATCTCCCTGTACCTTTCAAGCAAACTGACCATAGCCTCTCGAGAAGTAGCCACAGCAGTAATGTAAGAAATGCGCGTGCGCTTACCTGGTTCAAGCACAACTGTTTTGCGGATGCTGAAAATCGGATCTAAAACAGTGCCCACAGTATTAGAGAGAGTTCGATCAACCGCTGCAGGCCGCTGCATTGAGCGTCCCCTTCCAATAAAACGTTCTCGATCTGTTTCATATTGTAACCCAGTCTCTTCCAACTGACCGGTCGTCATAACATGACCCGCCCATAAGGGCGCTTCATCTTCCGCACGCATACGCCTAAAGGCTAATAATGCTGAAAATTCAGGTACCGCTTCTGTCTCAATAAAGAACTTATTAAAACAGGGATGCGCACGATCAGCTGCGTGTGGAGCCATGGACAGTTCTAGATAACTTGTGAGCTCTAAAGTACGGGTTTTATTTGAATGATTAATAAAGGTAAGCATGCGCACTTCCGCATTGTCTTCTGGCGACACCGCAATTTCCGTAAAAATTTCGATTCCATGGTCTTTGCGACGAAACTCCGCTTTATCAGCTTTAAAATTCACAGAATAGTGCTTATAAGGAGCTTCTGTTGGATGAAATGCTGTCGACCACACAGTGCCATTTTCCATGTCCTTGACGTAGCAAAAGCTACCGTAACAATCGCGTGTTGTATCGGATCTCCATCGAGTGATTTCTATATCGCGCCAGCGACTGTAGCCCCCTCCAGAATTTGTCACCATCAAATGGTAATTGCCATTTGAAAGTAGATTAATTTTAGGTGTTGAGCTTTGAGGTGTATCTACAACCCCCATGATTGGCGTTGTCACAAATGGTTTCAAACGCGTCATCACATTTTCTTTGCGATGGCCGCTTACCTTTACAATTGGTGATATCGGAATGCGCTCATACAAGAGAGACTCTACACCGCGTATCCGTGGATCACTGTGAAACCGTTTTGATAAGACATCTTCGTTTAATACATTATTGAGCGCAGCTAACGTCATGCCCTGATGATGCGCCATATACGCATAAACGATAACACCGCGAATGCCTCCAGGACTACGCTGCCGTAAGAAATCGATCGATTCAAAGTATCCATAAGACCCCAGCATATCGTCATGATTGCGATTCGCCATACGACGCAAATTTTTTAATGCTGCAGGAGCATTCACCATCAATGCTAAGGCTGATGAATAGGGACTGACAATCAAATCCTCTTCCAAATTGCGCTTCAACCCCAATCCGGGGACTCCAAAGCTCTTGTACTGGTAAGTTTTATGCGCATCGATCGCACTAAAGGCAGCTTCAGAGATACCCCAAGGGATCCCGCGTTTATTTCCATATTCGATTTGACACGTCACCGCCGTTCGACACGCATTACCCAATAGGGATTCCCCATCGAAGCGATTAAAAATCAGAGGCATCAAATATTCGAACATCGTGCCGCCCCATGACAGGAGAGCCCTATGTCCATTAATGATTGTGTATCCCCTACCCAATGACCACCAATGCTCTATAGGTACGTCGCCCTTCGCAATAGCGATCACGCTAGCAATACGCGCTTCGCTTGCTAATAGGTCGTAGTAAGAGTTATCCAGACGTCGATCATCGATGTTATATCCAATTGCAAACAGCTTACGCTGCTTGTTGTAGAGAAACTCAAGATTAATTTCGTCGGAATACCCATCTAGCGCTGCAGCAATTTTTCGCAATTCTCCAATTTTTTCTCCAGCTAGCCACTGTGCTTTTGCCAGAGCCTCTCTCAATTGATTGTGTTCTAGGGATCCTTTAAGAGTCTCTGTTAGTTCGCCATCTGCCAACATCTGCAAAGAAGGATTCATGTCATGCTGAATCGCGCTTGTTTCAACCCAAGAAAAATAACGCTCAATTATATTACTCCAAGTGTCACAATGCTTCTGAATTTCCTTCGCCCAATATAAACTAGACGAGTCGCCGTTTTCCTTCGACAGATACCCTCTAACGATCTTTTCCATCTGCCTTAACTGTGCTATGCGCTCAGTTAACTCTGAAGTAGACTTCTTTAAAATGTTGCGCAACTGAGTGGCAAACTGTTTGACGTCATCTTTATCACTGCGTTCCTCCAACACACCCAACGTATCCTCAATTCCAGCAAAAGCATTCTCGGGAAATACGGGACGCGTTAGCACATCCTCTAACCCCTGCTTTAAAGTCCAACAGCAGGCAATAAAATTTCCGCTATCGACGGTCGAAATATAACGTGGATAGAGCGGATTGAGCGTCGCAGTATCATACCAGTTAAGAAAATGTCCTTCATACCGTTCTAACTTATTAAAGTTTTCCACTGTCACGGCAAGCTTATCGATAACATCGTCACAGCTGATGTAGCGGAAATCATACGCATCTAACACCGCCAGCAACCACAACCCCATATTTGTCGGCGATGTACGTTGCGCAACTTCTATTTTAAGGCCTGTTTGGTAGTTGTCTGGAGGCAACCAATGCGACTCCGGTCCAACAAAATCATCAAAGTAACGCCACGTCTGTCTTGCAAGGCGACGCAAAAATTTTCGATCATCCTCATTAAGTTTTGTGTCGGCATGTGTGATAGCAGAACGGTCAATCAGATGAATGATTAGCGGAGACAGTGCCCACAAGGCACCAAAGGGCAATGCCAACGCCAATACCCCTGGATTCCATATCACCACACCCGCCACCACAGCAACGGCGAAGAGAGTGCTCCAACCCAGTTTGCGTAAAAAGCGTTCATGCAAAGCAGGTGAACTGCGATTACCGTATCCAGCAGTAATCCACTGCAACAAATTACGAGAAGAGATCAGACGACGATACGCGACACGCCCTGCAGCATCCAACGTGACAAAAGCCTCATAGGGCAACATCGCTGTCGTCACAAAGGCGCGTATCCAGCCAAAAAGAATCTCTCTGAAGGAAAGTGTCTGAAAAGAGCAATCGAATAGCGTAGTTATAATCAGCACCACACATGGCAAAAACAAAACGACAACAGCTAATGAGGTCAGCAACAGCGCTGCAGGCATGATAGTTGTCCATGCTGCCAATAATAATGCGACCAGCGCCACATTCATCAAAGCACGCCGCAGATTATCAAAAATTTTCCACAGGGAAATCACTGGCAGTGGATTTCGCTCTCGCCCCTTTTCGCCGAAAGGAACATAGGGAAGCAGCCAATCAACGATCTGAAAATCACCTCTAATCCAACGATGCTGACGATTCGACCACGAAAAATAATCCTCAGGAAATTGATCAAATAAACTCACGTTGCTTGCAAAACCAACGCGTACATAAGCTCCTTCCAGCAAATCATGACTTAACAAATGCTTTTCAGGAAAACGTCCAGACAGTACATCGTGGAACGGTTTAAGATCGTAAATGCCTTTGCCGTGATAACTCCCCTCACCTGTCAAATCTTGGTAGACATTTGAAATCGCCTGGGTATAAGGATCTAACGCCATCGGTTCTGAAAAAATGCGCGAAAACCACGTTGACTTAGCTTTCAGAAAATCTGTGCACACACGCGGCTGAATAATGGTATACCCTCGTATAACCCGCTTACTGTCTGCGCTCACGTAAACCTTGTTCAAGGGATGCGAGATCACTTCAATCATCTGACGTGCGGTATCCTTTGGCAACTGAGTATCAGAATCCAAAGTGATCACATAACGAATGCCTTGAAGTTGCTCTCGCTTGCCTGCGTAAATGATGTTTTCCGACTCCTCGCCCATCAGAGCGCGATTGAGGCACTCCAACTTCCCTCGCTTGCGCTCCCAACCAATCCACGCTTGCTCGCAATCTGACCACTTGCGCTGACGATGCAGCAAGAAGAATCGTCCAGTCCCATACTTATTCTCTAACGCTTGCATCCCTTCAACTGCTGTTTTTAGAAGAAGTTCATCAGATTCATTTTGCTGTTCGGACGCATCTAAAAAGTCACTAAATAAAGCAAAGCAGAGTGTTGGATCGGTATTCGCCAGGTATCGGATCTCTAATCGATAAAGCTCTTCCTCAATCGCTTCAACACTTCCTAACATCATGGGCACAACAACGAGCGTCTTGTACTCAGCTGGAATCCCCTCTTCATAAGACATTTTGGGCAGTACTGAAGGGGGTAAAAGGCGTGTCAGGAGGATATTAATCGCTTGCACCGCTAATTCACTGATCGGCAGCAAGGCCAGAAACGCAAAAACGCCAATTCCTATACTGCCAAGGCCAAAGTGCCATAACAGGGAGACTAAAAGGATTTCTAACCCAACGACTAAGGCTCCGATCCCTCCCAAATAGATCGTCATGGCATTGTTGACAATTTTTTTGCGCAATTTCAAGTACCAAGGCAGATCTGCAGCGATATTTTTTTCAAGCTGAGATTTTCCTCCATCGATTAAGTAATACCCGATATGCTGCTCAAACTCCTGATGTCCCTGTTGCGCAAACGACAGGGCGCGCTGGGCGACATCCCTCTCAGACACCTTTGAGTAGGTTGATAGCTGTTCGACAACTTCGCGATAGCGATTGCGCGTCACAAAGTCCATCTGAGCATATACGCCTAAAGGATCTTCTCTTAAGATGGCATCGACTAAACTGACAGATTCAAAAATTTCACGCCAAGAGAGCTGTGACAGCACGATCAAACTGATAATCGAATTTGAAAAGACGACCTGTTCACCAGCCTCCAATGTTTGCTCTTCGTGAATCACATCTGCCAGAGGCACTCCAAAGTATTCCTCTAGCCATGTTCTCACATGCACTAAAACCGCTTCCTCATCAAATAGATGATCTAAAAGTTCTTCAGCAAAATGAAAGGAGGGTGTTGACTGTGCCTTCTTCAATTCTTTTAAAAATGCAGGGAGACGCTCGGGTTCCTGACGCGCAGCAGAGAGAAGACGGTTGCCCCAAAAGCTGGCAAGCTCACCCTCACGCATGCGCTCGTCAACAAGCATTGCTAACTTCTGAATCCACTCAACAAGCCGCAGGCGCAGCATTAAAGGCAAAGCCCACAGCTCCCCAATCGTTAAGGGTTGAACCGTTTGAAAACTATTTAAGAACTCAACAATTCTCTCATTGGTCAGCCTCCCTGCTGTTCCATTTACAAGTTCCACTGCCACCACATAGATGCGCGGCAAGCCTTTTAGAGGGCCTTCGGAAATTTTTGGCAGCTTGCGATAGTATTCCTTCGGTAAGTTTTTTAACACCTCTTCGATGCTACCTTCGATGACATACATGTTATCGAGCAACCATTCGGCAGAAGGCGTGATCGTTTGCTCAATGTGTTCCGCCTGCGCAACATCATGACGTAAGAACTGCAGCATCTTTTTATTGCTCTTCAAGCGCTGCAGGAGGGGTTGGTCATGCGTCGTTTTCTTTTTTACCGCGGGCAAAGATTCTGCTAGATTCATTGCATGATTGCGCAACTGCTCCACAGTCATCGGCTCGCGGACAAGATCAAAGTGTTTATCTTCTTCAGCAAACACTTCGGAACGCAATAAAAAGGAGAGCGGATGACCAGTTTCAACATGACGCAAAATGTCTAAAACCCGGCGTACATCGACCCCATTAACTTCGACGATGACTAAAATTTCGTCTCTTACTAGCAAATGTTGAGACTGCTTGACGAGCTTGGGATCAACTTTTGTGCGAAATAACCACACCACTCCTAAAATGAGAAGTAAACCCGCAAAGGTCGTAAGTAGCCATGGCGTTGCGACAAGACCAAAAAAATTGAGACCAAAGAACAAAACAATCGATAAAGCGAGAAATGATAGAAGAGAGAGGAATAGGCTGTAGGGAAAAAAACGACGAGCGGAAACCTTTCCGTTGCTATCACGATGGAGATAGGCGATGCGCCTATAGCCTTGTTCTCGTAGTTCCTTGAGGACTCCATTCGCGATAGCAAAGTTCTGATAAAATCCTAAGGCAATATTCGTTTTGCGCATGCAGCCCCAAGTAATAGGTATATATTAAAGTTTTTATATATCTTTTACTGAGGGAGAAGTCAACAGATGAAAAAGGACGACCAGACCGGGACGGTCTGGCTACCTTATTGAATAGAGTCATTCTCGCTTTTGGAGTGCGGTGGCTTGCCACCGCTTTCACAAACATCAGCTTGCTGATGTCACAACGAGCTATGAATGGGGTCGGCTAGCCGACCCCTATGAAAGCAAAAGGACAAAGGACGTAAAGGACGAAAACGACGCAAAAGACAATGCGGTCCTCAGCTGAGAGTACCCAGGGTATCAGCTTGACTTTCTTTCCTTAGAATCCGACTCATTTGAATCTGGATTAAAGCTGTTTGCCATTTTTTTCCACATTCCATGGGGAATTTTTAGTGCATACATCACCTTATCATTCCTTGATCCATCATTTTTTGCCGGTTCAATAACTGTTTTTTGCCAATTGTTCATACATCTAAAAATTCCGGCCCACTGGATTAGCTTTTTTGGATAGGGTCTTGTTGATGCTTCTAGTATGGCAACAGTTTCTAGCGTATCAACTTCCTTATCCCGATCCCATTCTTGAAGCTTACGGGTTATATCTCTGTGTTCACTTTTCTGAACAGTTAGGCCTTGAGCTGATTGTGTGATTTGCATTTGATATGTCGAGACCAAAGCATGAAAGGGAGTTTCCGCTCCATAGTCTCGATTGGAATAGTGTTCGTCAATACCATTCTGAGTCATGACAGTTTCTTCTTGCGGATTTATACGGACTGGAAACGCAAACTCATGATGCCTTTTGCATAAAGTCTCAATTCGATGTGCTCGACTTAACTTCTTTAATTGCATGTTGGTTGCATGCGCTTCTTCCTTATCTTTTTTAGTCACACCTGTTAGTTCAACCGCCCGACGAGCCTTGTACCAGCGCTGATAATCAGCTGCATTTAAGTACAGCATCATACGCTCAATTTTCATTACCGGCTTTTGATCACCGCTAGGTGTCTCTTCGTACCTATCTATCACTTCGACATTTGCTTCTATTTGGATAATTTTGCAGCATAAACGCATAAATAAAGATGTAATCCAACTGTAACAGCGAATACCGGTGTCATCTCTAAGAGCATGAGAAATTCCCACCAATTTCTCTTTCTTTGATGCATTAAAAAAGACACGTGTAGAATTGAACGTACAGAGAACGTCAGCAAAATTATCCTGTCTCTTCTGGAGAGGATAGAAATTATTAGCACCGTCGATCATGTTGGCCGACATTAATTCGCGACGTCTTTTTACCTCTGCTACCTTATCAGCATTAAGAGCCTTCAACTTTACTTCGTAATGTTCGATCTTTTCAGGAGCATTATCTAGCTCAGCACTTCGGCAAGCATGTTCCGGTGATTCCCTAGATATATGATAGTTCGCCCAAGCTGTCATGTCGGTTTGCTTAACATATACGTAAACAGGTTTTTTATTGCTTCTTTCAAACGTCTCAATGGTTACCATACCATTGCAGCATCCAACAAATAGTGATGTAAGCCAGCTATAGCAGCGAATTCCACGACGATCACTTGCTGAGTCAAAAGCTCCAAAATAAACGCGATTACCCTCAAAAGAACAATTGGTATTAACTTTTTTAACTGTCATAAAATTTTCTCCTTACCAGTCTAAAATGACTTTTCCTGATTTTCCTGAAATCATCGTTTCAAATCCCTTCTCAAACTCATCAATAGGGAAACGATGTGTAATAATAGGTGCTAAATTTAATCCACCCTCTAATAAATGAGCCATCTTATACCACGTGGAATACATCTCACGTCCATAGATACCCTTCAATGTCAAAAGCTTAAAGATCACAAGATCCCAGTCCACAGCAGTCCCTGGAGGCAATATACCCAATAAGGCAATATTTCCCCCATGCTTCACTTTCTCTAATAGAGTCGTTAGCGCCTGACCGTTTCCAGACATCTCTAGACCAACGGAAAAACCCTCTTCCATCTTTAATTCGCGCATCACCTCAGCTAAATCGGTTTTGCTGATATTCACAGCGCGTGTTGCACCCATCTGACGCGCTAGGTCTAGTCGATATTCGTTGACGTCAGTGATCACCACATGGCGCGCTCCAGCCTTTTTAGCAATGGCTGCAGCCATAATTCCTATAGGACCCGCTCCAGTGATCAATACATCTTCTCCAACTAAGTCAAAGAATAATGTCGTGTGCACAGCGTTGCCATACGGATCAAAAATCGCCGCAAGATCATCAGAAATGGTTTCTGGCAATACAAATACGTTATCTTCTGGAATCGCAATGTACTCTGCAAAGCTACCTTGACTCTTTACTCCAACACCAATTGTGTTCATGCAAAGATGCTTAAAACCCTTGCGGCAGTTTGAGCAGTGATTGCAGACGAGGTGCCCTTCTCCACATACGCGTGTGCCTATTTTTAACCCTTTCACATTGCGTCCAACGGCAGCAATCTCTCCCATAAACTCATGACCAACAACCAAAGGTACTGGAACAGTTTTCTGCGCCCACGCATCCCACTTATAAATGTGAACATCGGTACCACAGATCGAAGACTTACGCACTTTGATTAACACATCATTATCGCCGTATGTCGGAACAGGTACATCTTCCATCCATAGGCCAGGTTTAGCAAATTTTTTAACTAAAGCTTTCATGAAATCCTAATTTTTTACTAAATTAAAAAAGCAATATTAAATAAAACTGTAATTTAAACCAATCAATATTTGTACATGTTCACCATAATTGGGATCAGACCGAAAACGGCTGTTTACCTTCAGGCCGAAAACGGCCTGGTGAGCACGTGAATTTATTTTATTATTTTCAATTCCCTACCCACGGCTTCAAATGCTTGAATCGCGTGATCCACATCGGCTCGACTATGCCCCGCGGACATCTGTGTGCGAATTCTCGCTTTACCCTGGGGAACAACTGGATAGCTAAACCCGATGACATAGACTCCGTGATCCAACATGCGGGCAGCAAAATCCTGCGCCACTTTAGCATCGCCAAGCATCACAGGAATGATCGCATGGTTGCCCGGCACGAGAGTAAAGCCTAAAGCGCTCATCTTTTCGCGGAAATAGCGACTATTTTCCTGCAGATGTTTGCGCAATTCATCGCCATCGCTAAGCATATCCAACACCTTTAATGTGGCTGCTCCGATGCATGGAGCCAGTGTGTTGGAAAACAGATAGGGTCTTGAGCGCTGTCTGAGCCATTGAATGATCTCCTTGCGACCTGAAGTGTAGCCTCCAGAAGCACCTCCAAGGGCTTTCCCTAACGTTCCTGTGATGATATCGACGCGACCCATCACGTTGCAGTATTCTGGAGTCCCCTTACCGCGTTCTCCGATAAACCCTACAGCGTGTGAATCGTCGACCATCACTAAGGCATCGTAGCGATCCGCTAAGTCGCAAATTGCCTTTAGATCAGCAATCGTACCATCCATCGAAAAAACGCCGTCTGTTGCAATCAAGCGGTAGCGAGCGCTGCTAGCAGCTTTTAGCTGCACTTCAAGATCGGCCATGTCGTTGTTTTTGTAGCGCAGACGTTGTGCTTTGCAAAGGCGAATGCCATCGATGATGCTGGCGTGATTGAGTTCGTCGCTGATGATCGCATCTTCAGCTCCAAGAATTGTTTCAAATAGGCCACCATTGGCATCCCAGCAGGAAGAGTACAAAATGGTATCTTCGGTCTCTAAAAATTCAGAAATTTTGCGTTCTAGTTGATGGTGAAGGCTTTGTGTGCCGCAGATGAAGCGAACGGAAGCCAAGCCAAAACCAAACTGTTTGAATCCTGCGGTGGCAGCAGCGATGAGGTCGGGGTGATTCGCTAAGCCGAGGTAGTTGTTGGCGCAAAAGTTGAGAACTTTGCGACCTCCAGCAATGGTAATGTTGGCTTGCTGGGGAGAAGTGATTTCGCGCTCTTGCTTATATAGGCCGTTAGATTTTAGCTCTGTAAGCTGTTGCGTGAGATTAGAGAGTAAGTCTTGCTTCATATTTCACCTTTGTTAAGGCTAATATTAAAGCTGGAATTCTCCTTTTTTTGAAAGGACAAAAAGTCAGTTTAAGAATATATGGAATTAATGAGAAAATTACATAAGTCAAACGAGGCATAGAAAAGCATATAGGGCGAATGTGCTATTTGGGTCGAGTGCGGTGGCTTGCCACCGCACTCCAAACAGGAAAATGATAGACTCTTCGACTTTTGCAATTATCTCGCGTGGACGAAAATGGACAAAATTTTTCTGTTACTTATCCTTTTGTCCATGCCGTCCATCAAGTCCATTTTGTCCATTAAAAACTACTAGGCGCTTTTACTATCTTCCTTACCACGAATTTTCTTGTCTAGTTCAGGAAAAAACGATTGCGTATACTTGTCGTAATGTGCTTCTTGTGATACCGGTTTTGATACAGGCTTCGCATCCTGCTTCTCATCAAACGTTAAATTATAACTCGAACCACAAACAGGGACAGAACCGATAATTCCAATCATACACTTAGTAAAGCGATTCGTCTTACTTGGCACCACTTCCAATTCTTTTAATTTCTCTGCAATTTCTTCTGGTACTTTTACCAGTTCATCATTCTTACCTTTATGAAGAACGAAACTGACAACTGTATAAATGTCTTTAAGAGACCAATCACTAAAGCCCTGTCCAACACTGCAATAACTCCGACCTCCAAATGTTCCTATGCTGCAATCCAACGTTTTCAAAAAAGCACCTAACGCTGCTGTTGAATCCGACTCTCTTGCTAACGATTGCGCAACATTCTTTACACTCGATGATATTCCCGCACCAAACATAAAACCTCACTATTTTGTTAATTAAAATACTAATTATATCAACTAAACAATTAATAATCAACAATTTAATTGCTTACTAATTAATTATTTAGTATAATTATTGTTTATTGTTAATATTTTAACCATAAGGTTTTTATGTCATACACACTTTCTTTACTAAAATCTGGGATCGCTTACTTTGTCCCTTATGCAGATAAACATCCTTTAATGAAATCTGACACTACTACCAAAACCAACCTATTTAGTAAACGCTCGGAGCGCGCACGTTTAGCCACGGCCAAAATGATAGAAAATGACCCAAATGCAACAGAGCGCTTTATTAAAAGCGCAAAAAAAATGCGTTGCAATGTCAAACAATCGCGTGCAGAACGAAACTACCAACAAAAAAAGTATAGTCAGGATCAAGTCACAAAAAGCACTACCCTTTTAGCTCCAATTCCTTTGGCAAGTCCAATTGTTACGGGCTTCTCTATCCTAAAAAGATTCAAAGCAGCAAGCGATTATGCGATTGAATGCTCGACTACTGGTATCAAATCGTTGAAAAAATTTCAGGATGTTGCAATCCCAGTACTTTCAGCTGTCGCCTTACCGTTTGTCGCTCCCTACATCACCCCTTACATTACGGCAGAAGTAACGGCAGTGTCTGTAGGATTGGTCTTTAGCACAACGTATATAGTCGATACTGTCACAGCTTGAAAAAAAGTGTAAAAAGCTGCTTGTTCAAAAGCCCCCTGTTTCGATAAGATTGGCAATATCCTTATATCGTAACAATTGTGATCATGGCAAAAAAAGCAGCAAAACCTATATCTCCCTCGGAAAACCTCACTCCATCA
This sequence comes from Parachlamydiaceae bacterium, assembly GCA_013821265.1. Taxonomy (GTDB): domain Bacteria; phylum Chlamydiota; class Chlamydiia; order Chlamydiales; family Parachlamydiaceae; genus JACDHD01. The sequence goes on from JACDHD010000004.1 coordinate 53,551, forward strand.
ATCAAAATTGCTCCCTCCATTCTTGCAGGCGACTTCGGTTACCTAGCCGACGAGGCACGCCGCATTGAAGCATCCGGAGCAGACTCCCTACACATCGACATCATGGATGGCCACTTCGTTCCAAACCTAACCATGGGACCTCAAGCGGTAGCCGCCATTAATCGCGCGACTCCTATGTTCCTAGACGTCCACTTGATGATTTACAACCCTTACGATTACGTCGAACGCTTTATAGAAGCAGGTGCCGACATGATTACGATCCATTTTGAAGCTACCGAAGACGTAACAGAAACACTCGAATACATCCGCCGCTGCCACATCAAAGCCGGATTGGCTTTCTGCCCCGAAACCTCTATGTCGATGATCCCCAAATACCTCGAAGCATGCGACATGATCTTGCTGATGACGGTGCATCCAGGATACGGTGGGCAAGCGTTTATGCCAGAAGTAATCGAAAAAATTGAATTTACACGAAAAGCGTGCAATACACTCAATATCCCCATGGATATCCAAGTGGATGGCGGAATTAATCCTGCAACTGCCCAGCAATGCATCACCGCCGGAGCCAACGTACTTGTCGCAGGCACATACGTGTTCACAGCTCCCGACATGCGCGAAGCAGTAGACTCCTTGCGTCAACAGCCCCTTAACCCTTGAATGTGCTTTTAGATAGGATGTAGATTATGGTATTAAGCAATCAATTAAATCCCGGAATGACAATCTCCATCAGTGGCAAACTCTTCCGTGTGGAATCAAGCGTCAAAGTAACAGTTCCTAAGGGCACTCCCTTCGTTAAAGCCAAACTGCGCGACCTCAACAGCCAGGATATGGTGGAAAAGAACTTTAAAGTGGGGCAAGAAATCCAAGACGTCAACCTAATCGAACGTCGCCTCGAATTTCTCTACCTTGAAGGCAAAGATTACCTCTTTCTCGATATCAACAGCCTCGAGCAAGTGCTCATCCCAGCACGCGTCATCACGGAAAAATCCAACTTCCTAAAAGAAGGCATCGACCTCAACGCATCTTTCTATGGCGACACGATCTTTAATGTAGAATTACCCCAATTTCTAGAACTCATGGTCGCAAAGACGGAGTCCACAAAGGCGAGCACTGCCAATGGAACACGCATCGCGACTCTGGAAACAGGCGCAAAAATTGAAGTCCCACCCTTTATCGAAGTGGGCGACATCATAAAAGTAGATACAACCACCAACGAATATGTACAAAGGGTTTAATACCCAATTTAGACCCCCCTGGAGGAACTCGTGGAAAACAAACAACTCAAAGAATTAATGGCTGCAATGCAGCGCACAGGCACAAAACGCCTCTCACTCAAATTCAAGGATGGCGTTGAAGTCGAACTAGAACGCGAAGAGAGCACTACCTACAGAACAATGGAACCTGCCCTCGAGTTTCTGGATGAAAATCCCCTGAAACACGAAATGGCCCTCCATCGTGCCAACATGCTCCTTTCACGCGGAAGCGAAATGACCTCTCTTCCTCATGCCAACGCAAAAGAAATCGACACAAATAGCACCTTTGTCACCTCTCCAATGGTGGGAACCTACTACTCCGCTTCCGGAATCGATGAACCTCCCTTCCTTAAAGTCGGTGACAAAATCGAAAAAGACACTGTCGTCTGCATCATCGAAGCAATGAAGGTAATGAACGAAGTCAAAGCAGGCATCTCCGGCACTGTCGCCGAAATCCTCGTTGAAAACGCTCACCCTGTCGAATTTGGCACAAAGCTCTTTCGGATTACCTAATGAAAAAAGTATTGATCGCAAATCGCGGAGAAATCGCTGTACGCGTTATCCGCGCCTGTCACGACCTCGGACTCCAAACTGTCGCTGTCTACTCGCAAGCCGACAGCGAAGCCCTACACGTTCTACACGCCGACGAAGCAATATGCATCGGAGAAGCACCCTCCAGCCAGTCGTACCTAAAAGTGCCAAACCTGCTATCCGCTTGTGAAATCACCGGAGCAGATGCGGTGCACCCAGGCTACGGATTCCTAAGCGAAAACGCAAACTTCGCCTCGATCTGCGAAAGCTGCGGTCTCAACTTTATCGGCCCACCCCCCAGCGCCATTGCATTGCTCGGAGATAAAGCCAAAGCCAAAGCAACAGCCAAAAGCGCCGGATGCCCCGTCATTCCCGGATCCGTTGGCATCGTCAGCGACCTCAAACAAGGCTACGCCGAAATCAAACGCCTCGGTTTTCCTGTATTTATTAAAGCTGTCGCAGGTGGCGGTGGGAAAGGGATTCGCATCGCTCACAACGAAGAAGAATTTGGCAAGATGTTTGTGGCCGCTCGTGCCGAAGCCGAAGCCTCTTTTAGCAATCCAGATGTCTACCTCGAAAAAATGATCCTCAAACCACGCCACATCGAAGTTCAAGTAATGGGCGATAAATACGGCAACTACGTGCATTTAGGCGAACGCGACTGCACAATTCAACGCCGACGCCAAAAACTGATCGAAGAGGCTCCAAGCCCTATGCTAACTCCTAAAATGCGCCAAAAGATCGGCCAAGCAGCCGTGGATGTGGTCAAAGCAGCCAATTACTATTCTGTTGGTACGGTAGAATTCTTATTAGATTCCGCCAACAACTTCTACTTCATGGAAGTCAACACCCGCATCCAAGTGGAACACACGGTCACAGAAGAACTAACCGGCGTCGACCTGGTCCGCGAACAACTTCTCATCGCGATGGGCAAAGAGCTCCAACTACGCCAACGCGATATCACCTTCACCGGCCACGTCATCCAATTTCGCGTCAACGCCGAAAACCCCTCACACAACTTTGCACCTTCTCCAGGGCGCCTCGAGTACTATTTGCCTCCTGGAGGCCCTCACGTGCGTGTCGACAGCGCCTGCTACTCGGGATACCAAATCCCTCCCAACTACGACTCGATGATCGCCAAATTGATCGTTAAAGGAAAAGACCGCCAACAAGCTATTGCAGTGGGCAAACGCGCTCTACGCGAATTCCACATCGGCGGTGTCCACTCAACAATTGGCTTCCACAGACATATCTTGGAGGATAATAACTTCCTAGAAAACCGCTACGACCTCAACTACATCGACAATCTCGTCGCCGAAGGCCACCAGTTTACGCTTGAGTAAGACTAAGGGGACGCCGTCCCCTTAGAACCCCTGCAAAAGGGCCGTGGGCCCTCTTGACACCCTTTTTAGTTTTAAAAACAGCTCGTAGGTATCTTCAGTCAGGTTTAAAAAAAGAGGCTTCCTGCTACGCAGAAAGCCTCTTTTTCGAATTTGATTGAAAATATCTAAAGTTTATAAATCTAAGAAGTGGGTAAAAGAATCCCAGACCTTTGCAGATGCTATGGGTACAGATTCCCTTTTCTTTCAAAATTGACAAGGTACCAGGCCGCAAAGCCTGATGGTAACCAGGGCGTCCTCGGCATGGTTTATGTTCATCCTTAGCTGTCTTAATTAGTCTGAGAGCCACAAAACCTCCTCCTGCTCACTGTGCCTCTCTGTGAGCTCTATTGCAAAAATAAAAAATAAAAACCTTTTTCCTTTTGCAAAAAAAACCTCGATTCGATTTAGTGACGAAAAACAAATATCAATCGAGGAAAATATCATGTTAAAACAAGCCTCCCATTTCCTTGCCAGTAACCTCCTTCTGCTGAGCGCCCTAACCCTCGCTCTGGCACCATCCAAAAATCTTTCCGCTGACTACTACAACGATCCCTACTACGACTCCTTTCCTGAAAATTATTGCGAATCTTTCGTAACAGAATGCGAACCCGCCCCCTGCCGCAGAGATAACAGAGGGTCCTCCTGGGGATCAACAGTTGCTGCTATCTTATTTGGTGCCGCCGCCGGCGCAGGCACTGGCTACCTTGTCGCCAACAACAAAAACAAACACTGTCACGATGGCGCTACAGGCCCACAAGGTCCTTCAGGCCCTGCAGGTGCTACAGGTGCTACAGGTGCAACCGGTCCTGCCGGCCTCGAAGGCTTAGCCGGGCAATCTGTGACTGGTGCCCCCGGGGCCACAGGTCCTTCACCATTCATTGCTGACACGGATGAATCCCTCACTTTTAATTTTAGCATCAATATAACTGCTGGAATTGGAGGTTCTATCATTCCGTTTGTTTCCCAACCAGATGGAACTGTCGTTGAAGGAGCTCCAATCCCCATTGCAGGCTTGCTGCCACTCGTTCTGAATCCTCCTGCCATCGTGATCAATGACCCCGACTTCGGTACCTACACCTCAGGAATTCATCTTGATGGCGGTCTAGTAGGTGTTACAGCAGCTTTAACCGAAAGCGTCGTTTCCTCAAGGGATGGCACCACCATTTTGCTCACCTCAGCAAATGGAATCGCCACTTTGGGAACTAACACTCAGGTCTCTGCTGAATTCACTTACGGCACAAATGTGCATTGAGAAGAGATGAGTTAACTGCAGTGGACAGTTGGACAATGGACTGATTGAGACAATTGCATAAGTCTTCGATCTATTTTTACCCACCGAGACACAGAGGCACAGGTAGCACAGGTAGCACAGAGAACGAATTGTAGATGTCTCTGAAACATAACATCTTTTTTGCACAGCAATGTAAATGCGAAATTGTCGTCAGACAATTTCGCCTTGGTTGGTTTTTAAAAAAGCCTCAGCTTATTAAAAAGAGATTGAACACTCAATCCTCAAATAAGCTCAAAGCCATAAAATAGTCTCTTGCTCTCTGTGCTGCTCTGTGTCTCGGTGTCTCGGTGGTAAAAAAATAAAAAGAAGGTTTATGCAATCATTTGACTTATGCAATTGTCTCGATTGGACATTTGGACGAAATGATTAAATTCAATCTTCCAAATTTTGTCCAACCAAGCGATTCCAAACCGAAAATATAGAACCAAAAATGCGCAAAGTTCGACCACTACTTCTCTCTCTTGCAGTCTTCTTAGCAGCACTCTCCCCTCTCTCCATTTTTGCTGACGAAGCCCCTGTCCACACATTTACGCTGGAATCCGCCCTTGATTGGGTGCTGAGCCATAATCGACAACTCCTCGGCCTTCAAGACAAAAACGTCCAATTCCACACACAACTGGAAATGGCGGAATCGGAATTTGATCTGCAAATCCAACCAAGCGCGGATGCGGGGTATATCGGCGGAGGCTCTGCAGGCAGCGGCTTAGCCGTTGGCACCAGCGTAGCATTTGCAAAAAAACTCAGCAATGGCACGCGCATCCAAATCACCCCCTCCATCCAAAAGGTACACAATCGCTACCATTCCAACTTCAAAACAATCATTAGTCAACCTCTTCTGCGCGGCTGGGGACAGGACTATACGTTTTCAAATCTAAGGGGCGCCTTCTTCAATTTGCGCAGCGCCAATCGCTCTTTCTACAACACGCAGTGTCAACTGGTCCTACGCTCCATCATCAGCATGTACGAGCTAGTTAAAATGCAACACAGCTTAGTGCTCAATCAGGAATCATTTGAGCGTGTCCGCAAATTTTATCAAGCAGCCTGTCTAAAATCAAAAATCGGAGTCTGCGATCCGATCGACGTCTACCGCGCTGAAATCGAAATGCGCCACGCTGAAGATGGCTTAAAAAGTGCTCAGGACCGCCTTCAAGATGCCGAAGATAACTTTCGTGACCTCATGGCCCTACCAGCAGATGACCTCATCCACCTCAATATTCCGATCGCATATGCTCCGTTTGACATCTCTTCAGGTGAAGCGATCGAGGCTGCTCTACAAAATCGTGTGGAGTTAGATCAAGCTAATGATCAGCAAGTAGAAAACATTCGCCTTTCTAAAGTAGCCAAGGAACGGTTGTGGCCCGAATTAAATATGGTCGTTAACTACTCAAACTGCGGTGAAGATCAGGTCTTTACAGATTCCTGCCTACGCCGACGCGAAAGCACTTGGGGCGTGGGTTTTACTACTTCGACCGATTTCAATCCCTATTCAGAGCGCGCTGCCTATGAACAGAGCCTCTCTGCCATTCAAATAGCAGGACTCAATGTCGATCAAACAATTGCTAACTTGACCTTTGAGGTCAAACGCGCTATACGTCATCTGGAACGTTCGGATCAACGTATTGAACTACAGGAAAAACAGATTCACTCCTCTGAAGGAGAGCTGCGCTTAGCACAATTGAAATTTGATCGTGGAATGGGAAATAATTTCGATCTCATTCAAGCAGAAAAATCCCTGCGCTCAGCACAGTTCAACCATTGGAATGCTCTGATCGACCGCATCATTGGCGAATACCAGATGCGCGCCGTCCTGGGACTGCTGATGGAAAAACCTTGTTTATGAAAAAACAGCACACCCTTCTGTTGGCCATCATTTTGGTAGGACTCTTTCTTCTTTTTATAAGCCAAAAAAGCCATCCTAAAGCTAACCTAGAACTGATTGCTCCCGTAAAAAAGCGCAGCTTTGCGATCGATGTGAAGGCGATCGGAGAACTGGAAGCAACATACTCAACGACAATCGCGTCTCAACTACGTGGCGACAACGGCAAACTCATTTATCTCATTCCAGACGGCACCAATGTTAAGATTGGAGACCTCCTCGTCAAAATTGATCCCACCCCTTTCGAAGAAAAACTGGAATCCTTGCAAAACAAACTGCGCGACCAAAATGCACACATTGCTACTCTTGAAAAGCTATTAGCGTGGGAGATTAGCCAGGCGGAACGCGATGATAAAATGGCTTTTTTCGATGTAGAAGCTGCAGAACTCGAGCTCAACAAAATCATCCATGGGGACGGTCCACTCGAAATTGCGAAGCTTAAAACTTCCATGAGCAAAGCTTTAGCAAAATATGATGAATTGAGTGGCTATTCTCAAGACCTGCTAGAACTGCAGCAACAAGGCTTCCTCAATCCCTCTGAAATCAAGAACGCGCAAAAACGACTCGATGAAGAGAAAGAAACCTATGAAGCAGCCAAGCTTCAATACGAAAGTTATGTGGCTCACGTGCACCCTATGCATCTAAAAAAAGCGGAGGCAGCTCTTAGACAAGCAAAAATCCGACAAGAAGAAGCGATTAAAGTGCGTGGCCACTCGATTGGAAAGGCTAAAATAGAATTAGAGCAGGCGAAACAATCGCTAGAAGGGATCAAATTGCAAATTCGCGATGCACAACGCGAACTAGCGCTCACAGAAATTTATGCACCGACGCAGGGCATGGTGGTGCAACGCGAAGACTTTCGCAATGGACAGCGCCGCAAGCCGCGCATTGGAGACCTCGCAGTGCGCAATCAAATTCTGTTAGAACTGCCCGACTTGACCTCTATGACAGTTAAAAGCAAAGTGCGCGAAATTGATTTGTGCCGCGTCTGCACGGGTAAAATCGCCTCTGTCGAAATCGATGCGTTCCCTAACTTGATTTTTTCAGGAACTCTGAACTCCATTGGTGTTTTGGCCCTAACAGATCCCACAAAGCCATCCGACGAAAAGTACTTTGATATTCGCATTCTTCTAAAAGATATCGATTCACGCATACGTCCCGGCATGACTTCGCGACTGACGATTCATGCTGAAAAGGTTGAAAATGCCCTTACAGTGCCCGTCCACGCACTCTTCTACGACCAAAAGACAGCGTTTTGCTATGTTGCCACTGGCAATAGCTATGAGAAGCGTGCAGTGATTCCCGGAGCCCACAACGAAGAGTGGTCTGAGATTAAAGAAGGATTAACCAATGGTGAATGGGTATGCCTAACGATGCCTGCCGATATCCTATGATTTTTTTCACCACAGAGACACAGAGACACAGAGGAGCACAGAGAGCGAGAAAGATGCAATTCAACAAAGAAATAACCTTTCTTTTTTGCTCTCTGTGCTCCTCTGTGTCTCTGTGTCTCTGTGGTGAAAAATCCAACGAAAACCTGCAAGGAGAACGGTCATGCCTCCCTCTCCTTTAATCTCCATTGAGGCACTTGCCAAATCGTACCCGATGGGTCACGGCATTGTGGAAGCCCTAAAGCCCACCACCCTTCACGTATCCGCTGGTGAATCCCTTGCAATCATGGGTCCTTCCGGATCAGGCAAATCGACACTGCTCCATCTACTTGGCTGTTTGGACTCGCCAACCTCTGGACGCTACCTTTTCGATGGACAGGACGTCTCTCATCTCGACGACTCAGCCCTGGCCCATATCCGTGCCTATAAGATCGGCTTTGTCTTTCAAGCATTCAACCTCATTCCTCAGCTGACCGTCCTCGAAAACATCGAGTTACCCTTCGTCTATCAAAAGAATCCTCCAAGCAACTTATCCGATCGCATTGCACACTCTTTAGAGAAAGTAGGTCTCTCACATCGATTACACCATCATCCCTCTGAACTGTCTGGAGGCGAAATGCAGCGCGTGGCGATTGCCAGAGCCCTTGCAAGTGCTCCACGAGTCCTCCTAGCCGATGAACCTACAGGAAATTTAGACCGCACAAATGGAACAACCATACTAAAGTTATTTATGGAGCTACAAGAGCAAGGTACAGCCGTGATCATCGTCACACACGATGCAACAGTCGCCAGTTACTGCCAACGCACCATTCACATGCAGGATGGAAGTATCCATGTTTGACTTCCAATCTATCCAGCGCAGCGCACGCTGCCTCATGCTGCACCGCTTGCGCTCACTGCTCAGCACTTTAGGCATTCTTTTTGGAGTGACCGCCGTTGTGGCAATGCTGTCGATCGGCGAAGGGGCCAAACGAGAAACGCTAGAGCAAATCGAGCAGCTTGGTCTTCACACAATGATCATCAAACAAAATAACGTTGCGGAAGACACATCCTCCTATGCCAAACGCTCTAGTGGACTCACACATGAAGATGCCCATACAATCTATCGCAGCATTTCAAACGTCACCGAATATGCTCCGATCAAAATCATCAAAGCCACAATCCCCAACACCTTACAAGAGATGGCTCCCGAAATTTTAGCTGTCACACGCAGCTACGGCACTATTAAATCAATAAAAATGTCCGAGGGACGTTTCCTATGTGATGTAGATCAACAAAATAGGCAGCTAGTATGTGTCTTGGGACATGAAGTCGCGCATGCGCTCGGACCGATGGGACATCCCGGCAAGACCTTGCGCATCGAAAATGCCCCCTACCAAATTGTGGGGGTGTTGGAGAGAAATCAGTGGAAAGCTAGCAAGAACCTATTTTTGGCTAACAAAAATCTCAACCAAGCGATTTTTATCCCGTTGGGTTCTGAAGGACCTCTCGCCTCTCCGCTGCATCCAGACACAAAGGTTCTGTCAGAAATTATCTTGCAGGTGAAGCCACACACCAACTTAAATCAAACAAGCAATGCGATAAAAAGCATTTTGCGTCATCAACACGGCGACTACCAAGATTATCAGATTTTTATTCCGCAAGAATTGTTGCAACAAGCTAATCAAACACAGCACACGTTCAACCTTGTTTTGGGCAGCATTGCAGCGATCTCACTGCTAGTTGGTGGCATTGGCATCATGAATATGATGCTGGCCAATGTAACAGAACGCGTTCGCGAAATTGGCATTCGAAGGGCTCTTGGAGCCACAAAACAGGACATTATGCTGCAGTTTCTCACAGAAGCGATGCTGTTGACGTTGTTTGGAGCATGCCTCGGAGTCCTCTTCGGCATCAGCTTTTCATTTTTAATTGGCTACTTAGCGGGTTGGACGACTGTTGTGACGATCTGGTCGGTCGTTTTATCTGTGGTGATGGCTTCTGGAGTAGGCATCTGTTCCGGCCTTTACCCCGCCTACAAAGCCGCCATTCTGCATCCCATCGTCGCGCTTCGCTAATATCGGCTTGTCGATATTAGCTGTCCTTTCCCGTGCCCGTGAGCGTGCCCGTGCCCGTGCCCGATTCCTATGCCAGGCCGTCCTCGAACTGAAAGTAACCAGGGCGTCCCGCCCTGCAAAAAAAAGAAGGTTGACTTCCTTCCAAATAAAATTATACTTTTGCGTATTAACCTCGGAGATTTTATGGATAGAACATTTACTATTGGCGAAGTACTAAAAAAGGGCTGGGAGCTCACCAAAGCACATATCGGCTTTTTGATCATTTTTCAGATCATTCTCTTTTTCGTGAGCATTTTCAGTAGCTTTGAAAGCGACAGCTTTTTTATTGTGCAATTCGTTCTTTTTGTCTTGTCTCTGCTAATTGAATTAGGTTTTTACAACTCTGCTCTACTCATTGCAAAGGGGATCACGCCAACCTATGATCAGCTTTATTCAAACTGGCGCAAACTGCTTCCTTTTGTCATTGCTGCATTCCTTTTTGTCGTGATGTTTGGTGTGGGATTGGTACTTCTGCTTGTTCCAGCTGCGATTGTGTTAGCGCGTTATAGTTTATTTACGTTCTTTATTTTGGATAAGGATGCAACGCCTCTTGGCTCATTAGGAGATTCTGAAAAGGCAACAAAAGGTCTTTTTGGTAAAATGTTTGGGCTAATGATGGCACTTATTGGCATTAATCTTTTAGGTTTCTTGCTGCTTGGGATTGGGTTGTTGATCACAAAACCGGTCACCACAATTGCCTTGGCAGTCGCCTACCGCAAGCTCATCGGTGAAGACACCGTTTAACTTTTCCTGTTTGGAGTGCGGTGGGCTTGCCACCGCTTTCATAGGGGTCTGCTTGCTGACCCCATTCTCAGTTCGTTGTGACATCGGCAAGCCGATGTTTGTGAAAGCGGTGGCAAGCCCACCGCACTCCAAAAAGGAAAATTCCATTAATTAAATCTAGGTTATTCATTAATAAATCACACAAGTTGTTATTGCAATATTCATATTACTTATGTATACTTGACATTTATTTAATTTAATAAGGAATATGAATGTTAGCGTCTCGCGCAGTTGCTTCAGATGTTGCATACACCCTTCACAAGGATCTAGGGATTGCTTTAACACCGATAAAACTTTTAGCCAAAACTTTAGGCAACACATTTTCACCCCTAACATCAAACTCGCCCTGTTTTGAAGCAACGCAACGTGTCTCGATTGTCATTCTTTCTCCAGTTTTTTTCCTAGCTGGTGCTACTTATGCCTTCCCATTGTTATTAATTAGTCTGGTTGCCATCCGATGCTTTCAGCTCCTTAGATTCACTGTCCGTTTCTGTCTCAATAAACAGTTTCAGCAGAACTGGTATCTTAGCATAGAACGACTTACTAACGACTCACAGCTAGGCAAGCAGATTAAACTTCTTAAACGTGACAAACCAGCTGGATGGGAAGACAAAGCGATCTCACTCATTCGTAAAAGTCGCTATGCATCAAACGAGCACGAATTGCAACGTTTGCGCACGATAGGTATTCTCACACCAAAGCGTGAAGCCGCTATTGATCGATCTACTGAAAATCTATCCCTCCTTGCAACAACAACATCTGCACAATCTAAAAAAGCACAATTTAAAGTGCTGAAAGCTCAAGCTCTTGAAATTTCGGATATTTTAGGTCAATCGTATGATATCTTGTTGTCAGCTCAAGCTACGAGATGGGCGGTAATCTCTCACCTGGTTACGGAATGCATTCGCACATTTGAACCGGAACGAAAAATTAAACATTTTAAATTCTTGCGATCGCCCTCTGAAAAAGTGGAATTAGGACTTGTAGCAGATGTTCTCTCTTGGATACAAAGTTGGTTTCGTACCCCTCGTCAACCTCCCAAAAATGTTAAAGAATATCTCGCACAATGCGGTAATAAAGTTAATGATGAAGACATGAAGACCCGAACAGAGTTAATGTCTGCTGACGCCTACTACAATAATTCCTCTCCATGGGAATCCAATACATTTTTTGGAGTCAACAATAGCAATGTGCTTAAAAATGATAATCTTATTCGCGAACTAGCTGTTAAAGTCTTTACTCATTTTTGCCCGACGATCTCCGAAAGACAGATTGAAGTTTTTGCTTCCGAAATTCAAGATGCAAGTAATAAATACACGCAACAGCAAGCAGCACGTTGTGGTAACTTATTTGTTATTTGTGTTCCTAAAGAAAAAAGTCCTGACATTCTATATCGCGCTCATCCTTACGGTCCTCCCTGTGATTGTCACGGTACCCATGAAGCCGAAGCTAAGGGAAAGGCTGACGCTCAAGGTCTTGTAGATAGAAGAATACTCACTCAACTTCAGCAACACACAGACACTGTAGCACTTCCTCAGGAGCTACAATGTAAGACGATGTCTAACGCCCCTCCTCCTCAGTATCGCCTGTATACCCCTATGTTAACTCCTGAACAGGGTGTGAAAAGCTTCATGTTAACTCCCGTACCGAAGCAGGAACGGCAAGCATTTAAAGCTTCTATTAGCAATATTGTAAGTTTTGCGCATTCTTTGCGTTGACAATTAGTAATAGCCAAACCAGGTCGATAAGCTAATCGTTATTGAATAACATAAAATTTATTGCTATTTTATCTCATTCAATATAAATTCTTTACAACTAAATTTAATAAGGATTACTCATGCAGGCTTGTCGCGCAGTTGCTTCAGAGGTTACTTACACCGTTCGCACCGATTTAGGACGTGCTATAGAACCTATGGTGGATTTAACCAAAACATTAGGCAAAGTATTCTCCCCATTACATAAAAGCGAACCTTGCCTTGAAGCAACACGCCGTGCAGCAGTCGTCATATTGTCTCCACTATGTTACGTAGCATGTGCCATTGTAGCCCCAATCGTTTTAGTGGTTGCTGTTGCAGCTCGAACCCTCCAGCTTCTAAGATTCACCGTTCGCTTCTGCCTCAATAAAAATAAGAAAACCTTTCTTAAAGACTGGTCTTTAGGGCTACAGATTAAAGTCCTCAAACGCGACAAACCAGCTAAATGGGAAGACACAGCAATCACGCTCATACGCAAAAGTCGCTACGCGTCACCAGATGAGGAATTGCAACGCTTGCGCACGGTAGGAGTCCTCACACCACAACGTGAAGCCGCTATTAACTATTCTCATACCAAAATTAACTTAACCAGTAAAGACGTTGTACCATTTCGTATTGTAGATGCTCGAAAGCTGCAATTTAAAGTGTTGAAGGCGCAAGCAATGGAAATTGCTGATACCTTGCACGCAGCATCCTATGACGTTTTACTATCAGCTCAAGCCACACAATGGGAAGTAATCTCTCACGTCGTAAAGGAATGCATTCGTGCATTTGAGCCACAAAAAAAAGACAAACTTAAGCATTTTAAATTCTTACGCGCTCCGTGTGAAACGGTAGACATAGGATTTATGACAAACATTTTTAATTTTTTTATAGGGTTAGTTTCAACTCCTAAAGAACCTCCAAAAAATGTTCAAGGATACCTGAGTCGCAAACGTGAAATTAATGACGATGACCTAAAAACCCGTGCAGAGCTGCTTTCTGCCGATGCTTACTACAATAACTATACAGCTTGGGAATCAAATACATTTTTTGGGATCAACAACATCAACGTCCTTACAAATACAGATCTCATAAAGAAGTTATCCAAGAAACTCTTTAAGCACTTTTGTCCAAAGGCATCTAAAGAAGATATTAGCTTCTTTGCTGAAGAAATTCAAAAAATAAGTCAGGAATACACCACAGCACAAGCACAACGTTGCGGAAATCTCTTTGTGATTTGCGTTCCTAGGGCAAAAAGCCCAGAAATCTTGTATCGAGCTCATCCATTTGGGGCTCCATGTGGATGCAATAAAGTTAGCGATGCTGATATTAAAAACAGTGAATCTGTTGCAGGATTACAGCGTAGTGTTACAAATGCACAGCTTCGCCAAGATCAAAGGACATTGGTCCTATTACAAGCAAACACACACTCTTTAGAACTGCCTGAATCACAACGTTGTCAAATAAAAGCGGAAAAAATGCCTCCCCAGTATCGCCTCTATACCCCAATGCTAACTCCGGAACACGGTGTAAAAAGCTTCATGCTAACTCCTGTGCCAAAACCGGAACGCCAAGCGTTTAAAGCTCAAATCAAAGCGATTGTTAAAAGTTTACAAGGTAAGCAAAAACCTGTAGAAAGTAAATCTCTAGTGTAGTAAAATATATTTTTAATAACATTTTTTTAGAGATTTAAATGGCTTTTGATTTTTTTCTTAATATCTTTAAACCTGCTCCTCACATTTCTGAACTAACAGATCCGGAGCAAGTCAAATCCGACTACAAGTACTGGCGCATCCGAATTCTCTACTCGATCTTTATCGGTTACGCCTTCTACTACTTCACGCGCAAAAGCTTCATTTTTGCCATGCCTGGCATCATGCAGGAACTGAATTTAGATAAAAGCCAACTCGGAATCATGAGCAGCATCTTCGCTCTCACCTATGGAGCCAGCAAGTTTTTTAGCGGAGTCCTCTCAGATCAATCCAATCCGCGCTACTTCATGGCCTTCGGACTCATTGTCACAGGGATTCTCAACATCTTTTTCGGAATGTCCTCATCAGTCTTTATGTTTGCGATCTTCTGGGGACTAAATGGCTGGTTCCAAGGCTTTGGATGGCCTCCATGCGTGCGCTTTCTCACACACTGGTACTCGCACTCAGAACGCGGTTCCTGGTGGTCGATCTGGACAGTGTCCCAAAACGTCGGCGCCTTCCTGATTCCATGGATCGTTGGCTTCACTCTACAGTATTTCGGATGGCGCGCAGGCATGTATGTGCCAGGTGTTCTATGCATCTTTGGAGGCCTCTTCCTGGTCAATCGTCTCCGCGATACCCCACAATCCTTAGGACTACCCTCCATCGAGCGGTTCCGCAACGACTACGCTGGCAAAAAGCCAAACGATAGTGAAGAGCAGGAATTGACGACGCGACAGCTTGTCATGGGAGTCCTCACAAACAAATACATCTGGATGCTAGCCATCGCCTATTTCTTCGTCTACGTGATCCGCATGGGCATTGGCGACTGGACCTCACTGTTCCTAATCGAAGCCAAGGGCTACAGCCGCCTTGGTGCCAACGGTTCTGTTTCTCTGTTTGAGGCAGGAGGCTTTTTTGGTAGCTTATGTGCTGGTTGGATCTCCGACCGCCTATTCCAAGCGCGCCGCGGACCGGTTAATGCGTTATTTGCTATTGGCTTAACAATGGCCGTGCTTCTCTTTTGGCATGTCCCTCAAGGATATGCGTGGATGGACTCATGTGCCTTATTTGCCATCGGTTTTGCAATTTTCGGACCTCAAATGCTTATCGGAGTCGCCGCTGCGGAGTTAGCGCACAAAAAGGCATCTGCTACAGCTACGGGTTTAACGGGTTGGGTTGCCTACATTGGAGCCGCTTCAGCGGGTTATCCTTTGGGGTCTATTATTGATAAAATGGGCTGGGAAGGGTTCTTCTGGGCGATGGTGATCTGTTGCTTCGTTTCTGTTATTCTGCTGTTGCCGCTGTGGAACGTTACTCGTGCATCTGTTACACCACCTCCTGTTCCTGAAACCGAACCTCAAACGGCTTAAAGTGTTCGTTTTGTTTTTTACCACAGAGACACAGAGGCACAGAGAAGCACAGAGAGCAAGAGAAGGCTTTCTGGCCCTCAGGCTAATGGTGATAGGCTTTTCGACATCTTTTTAAAAAGCTGAGGCTTTTTAAAAACCAGCCAAAGCAAAATTGTCTGGCGACAATTTCGCACTTACTTTGCTTCGCAAATTTCTTCTTGCTCTCTGTGCTTCTCTGTGCCTCTGTGTCTCTGTGGTAAAAAACAAAACGAACACTTCTGCACCAGCTCTTTCCACCTTTGTAGTCTTCTGTGGTTAACTACCCTTGTAAGGCTTTTTCGATGGCCTTTTTCAAGTTGTCGTAATCAACAGTGCTATCTTTGTTATCAACGCGCACTCCGTTAACATACAGCGTTGGCACCGACAATTTTCCCATCTTGGATTTGCCATAAGCGGTGTTTTCAGCAACCTGTTTCTGGTAGCGACCTGACTCCACATCTCGCTTTAGCTGTTCCAAGTTGATCCCAGGGTGCGCCTCAGAAGCAAACTTTTGCAACGTTTGAACTGTCGCCCAATCCTGACTCTTAGGAGGCTGATTTTTGTACATGTAGTTTAAATAACTAAAAAATTGCTCAGAGCGTGGGCTTCTCGAACTTGGATCGTAAACACTCAACAACGCCACTGCAGCGGGCATCGAATGATCCAAAAATGATGTCACAATTACGGTGTAACGCACTTTTTTTGTATCGATGTAGTCGAACTTTAGCTTAGGAAATGTTCCCATGCTATACTTTCTGCTATCTGGGCACTTGGGCTCTAAAAACGCCACAACCTGTACCGGAGCATTCTTATCGCCAATAGTTGGGTGCTTAGAGAGGTCGTTGAACTCTACTTGCTCTATTCCAATAGCAAACGCACTAACAAAAAATGAAAATAGGGAAATTAACATCGATTTTTTCATGGGGTTCCTCCAAAAGGTGTATATCCCCTATTTAAAACCTATAAAAATTATTTACAACCCAATTATTGACGAAGTTATGTCCATAAAGAGATAATCATATAGGTCATTCCGTTCCCGTAAACGTACCCGTGCCCGATACTACACGTTGTTATTTGATTCAACGCAAAGACGCAAAGACGCGAAGTAGGATTTTACATTCTGAATACATTCAATTACGAGTATTGAATAACAAGATCAACTAGATAAGTTTACACACTTGAGGGTCTTCTTCGCGTCTTTGCGCCTTTGCGTTGATCAAATATCAACGTGTAGTATCGGATACGTGCACGGAAAGTAACAATGCGACTTTTGTAATTGTCTCGTCCCGACCTGCCTATTATCCTATCGCTTTAACCAGATCCTGGAAAACGTGAATTGGATCCCGGTCCCCATCCAATACAACCAGCACATCGCGCTGCTGGTAAAACTGAATCAAGGGTTTTGTTTGATCGTGATAGATGCGCAAGCGCTCCTGAACCACCTCAGCCTTATCATCTGGCCTTTGATATAACTCACTTTCACACCTATCACAAACTCCCTCTTTAGCCGGAGGAGCAAGGAATTTGTTTTGCACGTTTCCACAATGCCTGCAGGTCAGACGACCCGCCATACGCTTAAAAATAACGTCATCTTCAACCAGTAGATTAAGAACGCGTAAATCTGCGCTGTCACCTAGATGCTTTTCCAACGCTTCTGCTTGTGGTAATGTGCGGGGAAATCCATCCAACAAATACCCTTTGTCACAATCGGGTTTTGCGACGCGGTCGAATAGCATATCCAGGACCAAGGCATCAGGCACCAATAAGCCTTTGTCCATGTATCCTTTGATTTTCTCTCCTAGGGCTGTCTGACGACTCAAGTTATCGCGAAAAAGGTCTCCAGTGGAAATATGCGGCACCCCCAGCTCTTTGGTTAATTTCACGGCCTGTGTGCCTTTGCCGGATCCTGGAGGCCCCAATAAGATAATCACTTTGCGCATATTTCTTTCCTTTTAGCTCTTTCTTCTAATGCAACAGCAACAAGGGCGAGAATGTTGAACAACACAGGCCACGATTCCAAAAGAGACAAAATTTGATACGCTATAAGCTAAATTAAATACGCCCCATGCAATTTCACTTCCGCCAAACTGCAACCACGCGACAGCTTTATCCTTGGAGCAATTACCTAGCAGCGCGACAAGTGAAAAAACAGCGATTGCTAAGCCCTCAACGATCTGAGCTAAGCTCACAACAGCTTTCAATGGGGAAAAAAGCAGTGGACCTACTCCCAGACACGCCTGAAGAGGATCTAATATTGTATGTAATCGATCAAAATTTAAATCGCACGTTATTGCCATGAACAAAACTCTTATGGTTCACAATGTCCAGATTTATGCGGATCCCACGACGTTTCTGCTGAATGCGTTAAGCTATTCACATAACGCGACAACACAAACAGGTAATCGGATAAACGATTTAGATACACCAACACATGTTCTGACACATCGGCATTCTTATGTACGGGTAGCACAAGGCGCTCTGCACGTCGGCATATGCTGCGCGCTAGATGCAACACGGCACCACACGCATGGCCTCCAGGTAAAATGAATGTATGCAGCTCGGGCAGCTTGCTATCCATGTCATCAATCCACTGCTCCAAAAGAGCTGTGCCCTCATGATCAAAACGCGTTTTTTCTACTTTACTGCTACTCGCGCTTGTGCGCGGGGTCGCCAGGGCAGCTCCCAAATCAAACAGGGTGTGCTGTACAATTTCCAGCTGTTCGCGCACTTTAACAAATTGCGGCTGAGTTCCCATCAGCGCCACAGCGATTCCGATGCTGCAATTACACTCATCTACCGTGCCGATTGCCTCCATGTAGGGATCGCTTTTAGCAATCCTCTGACCAGTAAACAGCGATGTCTCGCCCTTATCTCCTGAACGCGTATAGATCTTTGTCTTCATGCAATTGCCTCCACAGGTTCTGCCCAACGGCCATGCTTTTTAATCAATTCAATCAAGCGATCATCGGCATCTGCAAAGCTAATGTCGCGCTCTACACATGTTTTGCCCACGTATAGGTCTATCATGCCTGGCTTCGATCCGACATAGCCAAAATCTGCATCGGCCATCTCCCCTGGACCATTCACGATACATCCCATAATGGCTATTTTCACTCCAGGCAAATGTGAGGTGCGCGCACGAATGCGTTTTGTCACATCTTGTAAATCGAATAAAGTGCGTCCACAGCTAGGGCAGGAAATGAAATCGGTCTTAAACGCACGCATACGTGCAGCCTGCAAGATATTAAAGCTCAAGGCTCGCAATGTGGCGGGCTCAAAAGGACCTTCTAGCCAGATACCGTCGCCTAACCCATCGCACAAAAGAGCTCCACATTCCGTTGCAGCGCTAATAATCAGATCATCAACAGAGCCCGCGTAGCGGAAATTCAAGATCACTGGCATTGTCAACTGATTCTCTTGCAACCACTCAAAAAAGTGTCGTGCGTAGAAAAGACGATTTGTAGAGGGTCTTAAGACCACAACGGCTGGCTTAATGGCCAATAAATGTTCCCATTGTGATGGCTCTTCGTCTTCGATAACAACCGCCCACTTGCCTCCGTTGTCGTTGCCTACAGGAATGGAAAAGCGTCTGGCTGCCGATTGCATGCGCTGGGCACCTGAAGCTTCCGACAGTCCGATCAGCTGCATCGCCCCCATACAGGATCCTGGAGTCGTAATACCCACTCCAGCAATCTGTAAGTCTTCTACGCGTTTTTTGACTGGTTCTGAGATGCCATCTTTCAATACAAGCTGATCTGCAGAATCGATCTTTAGCTTAGGCTTGCCCAACTGTACGTCACAACCGATCATGCGGTAGAAATCTGGGCTTTCGATCTGTTTGGAATCAATGCCTACAAAAACCGAACCATCTCTGTGTAAGGCAATATCTTTAGGCATGACGACATGTCGTTTTTTGATGTTGTCAATTGCGCGATGCTTTTCGATAAAAGGAGCAACTCCTTGTCCAGCATAGCCTTGAGCAAACTTCATTAGTCTTTGGCAAGGGTCGATTTCATACCAAGGGTCTTCTGTCAAAGAGACACGAATTGTGTCGCCGATGCCATCGATTAATAGAGCACCGATACCCATCGCGGACTTAACGCGTCCATCTTCTCCTTCGCCAGCCTCAGTCACACCAAGGTGTAGCGGATAGTCCCACCCCAATCTGTACATCTCAACGACCAGTAAGCGGTACGCCTGCACCATCACTTTAGGATTAGATGCTTTCATCGAAAACATGAAGTCGTGGTAGTCATTTTTGCGGCACACATGAGCAAATTCCAGAGCCGATTCAACCATCCCCTGCGGTGTATCCCCGTAGCGATTCATGATGCGATCGGAAAGCGACCCGTGGTTAGTCCCAATGCGCATCGCACGTTTTAATCGTTTGCATTTTTCTACTAATGGAGTAAACTTCTCGTCGATTCTCTCGAGTTCCTTCTGGTACGATGCGTCATCGTACTCCAATACTTTAAACGACGCGCGCTTATCGACAAAATTTCCCGGATTGATGCGCACTTTGTCGACAAAATCCGCCACACGCAGCGCTGCAGGAGGAAAAAAGTGAATATCGGCTACGAGAGGAATGGTGTAACCGCGCTGAATGAGTCCATTTTTAATCTCTTCACATGTGTCCGCTTCCTTCATACCCTGAACCGTAACACGCGCAATTTCGCAACCGGAATCGGCCAAACGAATAATCTGTTCAATGGTAGCGGCAGCGTCTCGAGTGCAAGAAGTAGTCATCGACTGAAGACGAATGGGATTGGCTCCCCCAACACCCACATTGCCGACCATGACGGTACGGGTAGGACGCCGTTTCATCTCAAAAATGGATTCACAATACTTCATGGAAAACCTTGAATTGTATTAAGTTATTAATGAAGTAGAAATTATAAGTACGATGCACAATTGTTGCAAATGTTATGACAGAACGCACAATATTTCACATTGATATGGATGCCTTTTTTGCATCGATTGAGGTTGTACGCAATCCAGCCCTCAAAGGCAAACCGGTGATTGTAGGCGGCAACCCCAATCGACGCGGCGTCGTATCGACCTGCTCCTATGAAGCGCGCAAGTTTGGAGTCCACTCTTCCATGCCCCTAAAGGAAGCGCAGCGACGCTGTCCCCACGGCATCTTCATCGAAGGAAGCTACCAGATCTATGGCGAGTACTCAGCGCAAATCATGGAAATCTTTCGCACCCTCACCCCTTTTGTAGAGTCAATCAGCATCGACGAAGCCTACATCGACGTCACAAACCTTATTTCCGAAAAGGAGTCTGCTCTCGATTTGGCAAAGCGGCTCCAGGCCGAAGTGTATAAGCAGACTGCCCTCACCTGTTCGATCGGTGTCGCCACCAACAAATTGATCGCCAAAATCGCCTCCGGAATGGCAAAACCAGCCAAAATAACTCACGTCCCTGCAGGACAAGAAATGGCTTTTTTGGCTCCGCTCAAAATCCAGGCAATCCCTGGAATCGGTCAAAAAACACAAGAACATCTAAATGCCGACAATATTGTGTACGTGCGCGATCTTCAGGGTTTAGGTATCGATTACTTGATGGATAAATATGGAGAACGCGGCTACCACTACTTTTATGCAGCTTGCGGAAGGGATAAACGACCCGTGGCATGGGAAGAGACGCTTCCCAAGTCCATCGGAGCAGAGACAACGTTTGAAACGGATCAGTCAGATCGCGAAGCGTTGGTCCAAGCGCTCAACTATCTCTGTGCGAAATCGTGGCGCCGCCTAAGGCTCTACAAAATGCGTACGAGGGGTATTACTTTAAAACTGCGCAACGGGGGCTTTGTGACGATTACACGCTCACAGATGCTCTTCAGCGATACTCAGGACCTGGCGCTCTTGCAACAAAGTGCCCTTGAGCTCTTTGATCAAAATTTTGATGGATTACCTATTCGACTTATTGGGATTTCGTATCACAAATTAACGGATCAGTACTGGCAGCCTACCTTGTGGCAGGATACCCACATTACTCGGATCCCAATTCAATAAGGTAGCCAGGCCGTCCTCCGGCCTGGTAAAAAAAATTAATCTAAGGTTGCCAGGTCGTACCAGCCAGTAAAAATGTAAGTATATGGTAGCCAGGCCGTCCGAGGCTGTGAAAAAATAGGCAAAAACGCAGAAAAATAAAAAATTGATAGGTCTAGACTATATTGTCAGCCGTGTTAAATTTTTACTTGTCGCAATTTTGT